>CAJTVH010000040.1 GCA_910579745.1 uncultured Clostridia bacterium
TTCGATCCTCTCGCCACCTCTTAACAGCGACTCGATTATTTTATCATATATCTTCTTCTTTGTCAAGAACTTTTTTTGCTTTTTTCTTTAATCTTTTTTTACTTGAATTATTTTAATCCTTTTCTTGACTTTTCCTTGCTCCCTTTCGACAGCTTATTTAGTTTATCACACTGTTATAATATTGTCAATAGTTTTTTTGTAATTTTTTAAATTTTTTTAATAAAGCGTGTTTGAAAATTATATATAGTACTAAACACCATTTATTTTCTCAATATAAATAGCTTCAATTCTCAAACACGCTTTGTAAATAATTATAGTCTTACCATTTTTTATTTAGCGTTATCATATTTATATCTTACCTCGTTGTACGCGAATAACAAAGGCGCCAAACCTTTAGCGTCATTATCAGCTTTTGTGGTTCCGATATAATATTCATAAGTTCCGTCTCTATTGTCGTCAAGTCCCGCCACAAGACAAAGATTTGTCAACGTCATATTTCCGTTTTTATTGTTAAGATATTTGTCACAAACGCCGTCAAAAGCTTTTTCCCCATATTTAAAATAGCTTTCGTCAATATATCCGAGCCTCACGGCTTTCATAATTGAGTAAGAGACTGCCAGAGTACCGCTTGTCTCAAGATAATTTCCACTCTCACCGCCTCGGTCCACCACTTGATACCACATACCTGTGGCGGGGTCTTGATACTTAATAAGAGCATCTGCGTATTCTTTATAAATTTCTATAAGCCTTTGTTTTTCCTCCGTCATACTGTCGGGCATCTTCTCAATAGTATCGACAAGACTCATAGCGTACCAGCCTATCGCCCTCAGCCAAAAACTTTTGGATAAACCAGTCTCAGAGCTCGACCAGCTTTGCTTTCCGCTCTTATTATAAGCGTCGTCGTATCCATGATAATAAAGCCCTGTTTTAGGATCCTTCATATTATTGTAAACATTTATAAATTGACTGTAAGAATCCTCGCATACTTTTAAATCATTAAATTTATTACCGTACTCCATATAAAACGGCTGTGCCATATAAAGCCCGTCAAGCCAAATCTGCTGAGTATATCTCTTCTTATGCCAGAAGTTTCCTTTTACGTTATAACTTGTTCTGGGTTGATTCACAAGCTGATTTTGAAGTTTATCGATAGCGGTTTTATACTTCGTCTCTCCCGTCTTCTCATAAAAATAAAATAACGGCTTTCCGGGATTAATATCGTCAAGTATATAATTATTTTCCGTATAGACTGAATTTTCACCGCTGTAATGAATAATATCCCCCGAGTCGCTTATAAAAAAGTCCATATGTTTCTTGGCGTAGTCATAATAAGTATTGTCTCCTGTCCTCTCATAAATGTCCAAAAACGCTTTAATCATAGCACCGCTGGCGTAATGCCATATATTTCTTCCGCTTTTCTCAACATTCCATGAAATATCTTTGTAAGTAACATTTCCATTTTTATCAACATTGTTTACCATAAGCTGTGAAATCATTTCCTCAACCTTAGTAAATCTTTCCTTGTTTTCCTCGTTTATATTATCGCTCCATGTAGTCGTCTCGGTGTCGCTTTTGGTGGTATTTTCCGTTGTACTCTCAGTTGTGGTTTCTGTCTGTGATGTGTCCCCGCCTGAATATACAATCTCAATTCTGTAAATTTTAATACCGCTGGCGGCGGACCAAAGATAAAGTCTCTCACCATTTCCTGTATAATTATAAGATACCTCCGATAAATAAGAGCTAACGGCATTTTCTGAAATTTTATCGCCGTTTTTATCTGCAAGTCGAAGAATCCTTTTATCTTCCCCTCCACTGGCGGCGATAACCTTTATCTCACAATTCCCATCAGCGTTAAAAGAGACGCTTCGGCTTCTGACACTTCCCCCTCCGCATAAATCAATACAGCGTGAGTAGGTTTTCCCGTTAAACTCTTTTTCAAAAACACAAATGTTCACCTTTTTATCAGCCGTAGCGTTAATTGTAAGTCCATCAATAAGAGTAGAGCTGTCTTTTTCCCCAATAATATCAAATCTGTCATCATCAATCTCCCAGATAACAGATTTCCCCTGATTCTCCGTAACGCTTTCAGTTGTATTTTCTGTTATAACCTCAGTTGTGTTTTCCGTAATACTTTCTGTCGTGTCTTCAATTATGTTTTTCGTTGTGTTCTCTGTAATACTTTCAGTTGTGTTTTCTGTTATAACTTCAGTTGTGTTTTTCGTGTCAACTTCCGTGCTCTCTTCCATCTCGACCGGAAGAATAAAATCTTTGTTAAGCGCCTTTTTTAAAATAAGAGCCGCGTCCACAGCCGTAACCTCACCATTTTCTCGATTTTTAACATTAGCGTTTAAAAGTCCCTCTTCCGACAACTCCACAGAATTTTTGTCAAGAACATATTGAAGAACAAGAGAAGCGTCCTCAACATCAACAATACCGCTTAAATCAACATCGCCTGGTATAGCCAAAACAGTGCAGACAGAATAAGCCGCCATAACCCCGGCGATAAATAGCGCGAAAACATTTTTAATCATAATATTCCTCCATTTGTCAAAATATCAAAAGATATTTATTTTACTTATAGCGAACTAATAAAAACTTGTTTAATTTTCTTAAATTTACGTCACAGCAAAAAAACTATATACCTATATCACGTAAAACGCCAATCAGCAAAAAACACAAAAAATAAAGTAAAAGCGATTAACTTTTATTTCCTTTTGTTAATTCATTAAATTGATTGACTCATAACCCTTATCGTATATATCGGCAAAATAATTTTATTTATTAATAATTATTTAAAAAAAACTCCGTGGTAATTAAATCCACGAAGTTTTAAGACATTTTCTTATAAAACCTATCAAACTATATATACATTGAATCAACATCATTCGTACTTTTATTTCATAAAAATACTCTGCCTTTATTATTTTACAGCGCCTGTATCCTAAATAAGCTTATCAGCGCCAATAAACATGCGCTCCCGTTTAAAACGCGGGATACTTACTCGATGCGTCCTTTGTTGTTATTAACTGTATTTGTTTAAATTTATACAAATATATGCCCGCTTCTATTTCAATTACATGATTTATTATAGCTCGCTTATTTTCTGTCGCTAAAACATTGTCACTCCTATATTTATAGAAAATCTTAGCAAATTTGCAGCCCCATTCTGAAATGTTGCGCGGTAAAGCTCTTTTTCTTTTTAAAAATAAGTCGCGCTACACCCACCTATCGTTCTGACGCCCTCTCAATGGATTAAATATATCCGTCTAAGCCATGATAAGCTATGTCTATTTATATGTAATCATTCACTGAAACACGCACCCGCCAAAATCTTTTATATACCAATATCAATGCCCTCAAGAACTCTGTTCATGTTTTTAACGGCGCACATTTCCCCGCACATGGTACATGTCTCAGTAATTTCCGGCATAGAAGACTCTCTGTAGGCTTTCGCTTTCTCAGGATCGATAGCCTCTTTAAACTGAGCGTCCCAGTCAAGCTTTCTTCTCGCCTCCGCCATACGTCTGTCCCACTGTCTCGCTCCCTTAACCCCTTTGGCTATGTCAGCGGCATGAGCGGCGATTTTACTCGCTATAATACCATCTTTCATATCCTGTAAATCAGGCAGCCTTAAATGTTCAGCGGGAGTCACATAGCATAAGAAATCAGCACCATTAGCGGCGGCGATAGCTCCTCCGATAGCGCTTGTGATATGGTCGTATCCCGGGGCTATATCGGTAACGAGAGGCCCCAAAACATAAAAAGGAGCTCCATGGCAAAGCCTTTTCTCAATAATCATATTAGCCGCTATCTCATTCATAGCCATATGCCCTGGTCCCTCAATCATAACCTGAACATTTCTTTCCCACGCCCGTTTTGTAAGTTCCCCTAAAACAATAAGTTCCTCAATCTGGCTGGCGTCTGTAGAATCCTCGATACACCCCGGCCTGCAAGCGTCGCCCAAGCTCATCGTAACGTCATACTTCTCGCATATATCTAAAACCTTATCATAATACTCGTAAAAAGGATTCTCGTTTCCTGTAAGTTCCATCCATGAGAAAACAAGAGCCCCGCCCCTTGACACAATGTTCATAAGCCTGCCGTTTTCCTTAAACTTTTTAGCTGTGCTTTTGTTTATGCCAACATGAATAGTCTGAAAATCAACGCCGTCTTTAGCGTGAGCTTCTACTACCTCAAGAAATTCCTCCGCCGTAATATCTTGGAGTTTTTTATGGTGGTATCCAATAACGTCATACATAGGAACAGTTCCTATCATGGCGCTTGACTCGCTTACAAGCCTTTGCCTGAAGTCTTTTGTTTTGCCGTATGAGCTGAGGTCCATGATAGCCTCCGCTTTCATGTTAAGAGCGGTTCTCACCTTTTCCATTTCCTTGTCAATATTGGCGCAGTCCTTTGAGATTCCAAGATTCACGTTTATTTTTGTCCTCATTCCCTCTCCCACAGCTTCCGGGTCAAGATTTTTATGATTTTTGTTCGCCGGAATAATAACCCTGCCTTTCGCTATAAGTTCTTTAAGCAAGTCAATATCAATATTTTCCTTTTTAGACACAATTTCCATTTCTTTGGTTGTAATGCCTTTTCTTGCGGCGTCCATTTGAGTTGTGTACATCATCAATCCTCCTAAAAAATAAAAAAGCTTTAATTTTAAGCCAAAAGCCTAAAAGAAAAGCCTATAATTTTAATTATGAAACCCAATTTAAGTTAAATTATTTATATAAAAACTTAAACTTACATAATTACGGTTTTTAAATTAAGACTTCCCTTCGATAGCATTATCTATATCAGGTCAAAGGGTATAATCTCAGCGAAAATGCACCCCCGTCATAAGTAAAAAAATACCTGTAACTATTATACCGCTCTAAACGATAATAATCAATACCTTTTTGTATTTTTTATCAACGCTTTGTTTTTATACATCTCTAAAGCATATAGAAATTAAACTTCTCAGCGATTTTCTTATACATAGGAACCGAAACGCCGTTCTCTTTCGCCATTCTGACAACGGCGAATATAAGCCCGTCTATCTCAGACTCATTTCCTTTCTCAATATCCTTCTGCATTGAGGAAGTGACATTCGGCAAAACAGATTCCAAAATACCGAGATTTTTCTCAATAATATCGTCGCCTAAATCAATATCCATAGCTTTGCCGACTTCTATAACCTCTTTCATAAGGGTAATAAAAATGTCTCTTTTTTCCCCTTGTACTTGAAGCTCTCCGGCGTTAGCGTCGAGATAAGCGCATACGGCGGACATCGGTGAGACATAAGAAAATTTTTTAAATACCTCTCTTTGAATATTATCTGAAACGGAAGCCTCTATTCCGCTTTCATTAAGGTCTCTCGTAATCTGATTTATAATACCGTTCCACTTATGGGCTTCTTTCCTCTTTAAATCATGCTTTCTAAATCCGTAAATCATCCGGAAAATGTTGCTTCTCATAGTAATCTCGCCATAATGGGAAATATCGGAAGAAATATATATACATCCGCCGAGTGAGAGAACTTTCGGAACTTTTTTAGAAATCTTAGTGGCGAAACCAAAAACATTTGTAATAGGTATCACAACGGTATTCTCATGAGAAACCCTTTCTATAAACGGAATAAGCTTATCAATAGAATAACATTTTACACATACAAAAATAACGTCAGCTTTCTCATCATATAAATTTATGTTTGAAATAACGGGTTCTTTTATGTGTATCTTTCCCATTTGAGGAGAAAGTATAAAAAGTCCTTTTTGCTCAATAGCCTCAAGATGTTTTCCTCTCGCGATAAACGACACGTCTTTTCCCGTATTGGCGAGAAATCCTCCTATACAAGCTCCCGTTCCCCCTGTTCCTATAACCAAATACTTTAAATTCATAAAAACGATTCTCCTCCTTTCCTCAAAAACTAATCTGTATAACCCTCTTAAAACGGCGGTACATTATACCCATTATAATCAATTAACATAAGATATATCAAAAAACTCTGTATATATTATTAAAACTGTATAAAACTCCTGTCACATATAGCGAAGCAGTAAAAAATAATTAACAATAATATATAACCCTCCGCCTGTTTACTTTACATATGTATAAAATAAAAAAATAAATAATATAATCCCCGAACTGATTTTCCCTAAAAAAAGCTATTCTTATTTATTATATCAAAGTTTTAATAAAAAGACAAGAAATATATTTCCAAAAGTTCTAAAAAGGTGTTTATTTATAATCATTCACCTTTTTTATCATAAAAAATTTTGATTTTCAAAAAGATATTTTAAACCTACGGCGTTTTACAACGCCTCTTTGATGTAAGTATTATAGTCAATTAAAATAATTGACTATAATACTTTATCTAAACCGCTCTGTAAGAAATAATTTATGTGTACGCTCTCACAGCCCAAAAGCCAGCGGGACAAAAGTCCCGCGTAACCTCCGCGCTTTTGTTTTATAATTTCTCACTCTCATCTCTGGCTTTAAGTCTTTCCCAGCGCCTGTCAATCTCTTTTTGTATTTCCTCGACAGTATCTTTAAACTCATCGCCTTTAAGATGTTTTGTACGTCCCATCATTGAGAGCCATTCCAAAACGCCTACTTTATTATTTTTCTTTTCAGGATTATAATTAATTGTCGTGATTCCATTCTCAATTTCATATAACGGATGATAACAGCAGTCTACCGCTTTAGCGATAACGTCTTTCTCATACCTTGGCTCATCATTCCAGTTAAGGGGGCACGCTGATAAACATTTTATATAAGCCATGCCCTCCTTTTTGGCGTATTCCTGAGCCTTTTTAGCCTTTTTAATAAAATCTGACGGATGGGTCTCCGATGCTGTCGCCACATAAGGAATGTTGGCGGCGGCAAAAATTTGCGGATTATCCTTGTGGAAAGTAAGTTTGCCTTTCTCAAATTTACCCACATGACTTGTAGAGCTTTTAGCTCCCTTAGGAGTTGAGTAAGACTGCTGATACCCTGTGTTCATATACCCACCGTTATCATACTCAAGTACAATCATGCCATGTCCTCTAAGTCCCGCGCCTATAGCCGAACCGAGCCCAATATCAAGTCCGCCGTCTCCTGAAACCATAATGAAAGTAACATCCTCATCCGGCAGCTCCCCTCTTTTGACCTTCTGGTTATACGCCTCAAGCACTCCGGAGAGAGTCGCAGCCCCGCTTTGAAACAAGTTGTGAATATAATTTACTTTGAAAGAAGTCTTTGGATACGCTGTTGTGACAACCATTCCGCAGCCTGTGTGGAACAGTAAAACAACATTTCCTGAAATACCTTTTAAAAATATATTTAAGTTGATAAAAATTCCGCAGCCTGGACAAGCTCCGTGTCCCGGCGCTATACGCCTTGGCATTCTCAGGCTTTCCTTAATATTCCCTCCCGAAACCGTCATATTTCCGCTTTCGTCAAATGACGCGGAAACATTGTCGGGAGATGAATCCTCTTTTGTAAGAGGGGCGAAATATCGTAAGTCTTTTTCCCCCGAACCTACATATTTGTTTATATAGTCAAATTTTAATACCTCTTCGGAATTTAAGGCTTTCAAAGCGTCCTCAAATATTTTCTCAGCATCCTCAACGTAAAAATCGCATCCTCCAATGCCATAAACACGGCTTAAAACTTTTGCCGCTGAGTCACAGTCTTTTAAAAGGGCTTTAATCTCTATGGATAAATTTCCCCCTCCGGCGCCGAAGCTGTCCTGCCTGTCACACACGACGATAACTTTAGCGCTTTTTATAACCTCATAAATCTCAGAAACCGCCCACGGCCTTAACACGCTCACGGTCGCCACCCCGGCCTTAACGCCCTTCTGCCTTAAATTGTCAACGGCGTCTTTCGCCGTATCATAGGCTGAACCTAAAATAAAAATAAGAACATCCGCGTCTTTCGCCATATATCCCTTGCAAATATGGTATCTTCTGCCGGAAATATCACAGTACTCCTCAAAAATCTGAGGAATTAAAGACTTTCCTTTTTCCATAGCGATATGAAGCTGATATTTATTATTTGTAAGGTCAGGCTCGTTCATATAAGAACCTATAGTAACAGGATTCTCAAAATCAAATACTGTAACCGGCGGATTATATTCCCCGATAAAATTCAAAACATCCTCATCTTTCTCGAAGACAGAGGCTTTTCTTTTCTGGTGGCTTGTAAAAAATCCGTCATATGAGACAATAACGGGCACCCTAAGCTTCTCGGCGATTTTAAGCGCTATAATGTTAAAATCGTAAACTTCCTGCGGAACTTTCGCGAAAAGAATAATCCACCCGCAGTTAAGGGCGAACATAATGTCGCTGTGGTCTCCTTTGATAGACAAAGGCCCCGAAACGGTTCGGCAAGCTACGTTTAAAACCATTGGAAACCTTGTTCCCGACTGAACCGGAAGCTGTTCTATAGCGTATAAAAGCCCGTTGGCGCTTGTCGCGTTAAAAACTCGCCCTCCGGCGGCACTCGCCCCATAGCATACTCCAGCGGCGCTGTGTTCGCCCTCCGCGGGTATAAGCTTTATATCGTGGAGACCTTCCGCACCCATTAAATCAAGCTGTTCAGCCACCTGTGTAGACGGAGTAATGGGATAGTATCCCATAATATGATAATTTATCTGTTTAGCGGCAAGGGCCGCAAGCTCATTTCCGCTGTCAAAAACAATTTTCTGACTAAGCATAAAAATCCCCCTTTAATTTTCTGAGTTAGCGGTATAAGAAACCGACTCAACCCAAGAATTAGAACCAACGTCGTCAAAATTAATATTTTTATCCAAAAGCTCGATATTGTTTACATTTGTCTTGGAAATATCGTGCTCGCTTTCAATACCGGCTGTAATGGCGCTCGTCGGGCATACCTCAACACACCTTAAACAGCCTTTGCAGTGTCTGTAGTCAGGGCCTAAATTGACCATAGCTTTTTTCCCTTTATATTCCCCCTCTGTAAACTGATAAACCATATCAGGACAATAAATATCGCACATACCGCAGTTTATACACTTTTCCTTGTCAAATAAAGGAACATAACCCTCTCTGCTGGCTGATAAATCATTTGACACAGAACTTCCGAAAATAGGATTAACTCCGCCCAAAGGAGCGTTATCAAAACCCCATACCCTTTTGATTTCCTCATATTTCTCAAAAGGATACTTTCCGTCATCATTAATAACAACACCACTTAAATTGTCAAATCCCGCTCTTATTCCTTTTAAATTTCCCTCAACGCTTTTGGGATACTTTTTCCCCAAAGTTTCCGTGACGACTTTCTCCACGGCGTCTAAAGGTATAAACCCGCTTGCCTTAGCAGCGGCGCCTAATAAAACCATATTAACCCTCGTTTTGTTTTCCATCGCTATTTTAAGAGCGTCTATCACAAAAAGCTCTCCGGCGCACATTTTAAACCTGTCCCTAATAAACTCTGGTGTTTTATTTGAATTTACAATAACCTTTGTTTTCTCACTCACCCCCGCCATAACAAGAGGCTTTCCCGCTAACCTGTCGTGAAAAACCACGAGCATATCAGGAGATATAACGGGACAGTTGATTCTTATTTCCTTATCAGGTTTGGAGTATCTTATAAAACTTTTAACCGGAGACCCTCTTTTTTCTGAACCATAACTGGCGAAACTTGAGGCGTTAAGCCCCAAATACAGCGCTCCGAGCTCGCCCAATAGTTTTCCCGCTAAGTTTGCACCCAGACCGCCTATGCTTTCAAGCCTCATCTCAAAATAATCTTTTCCAAAATCCACTTCCATAAAAACACCCCTTAAAAAATTCTTTTTTTGGAAACCCTCTGATTTTATTAAAGCGTATCTGAAAACTATACACTTGTTATTAACTCCACGTAAAACTTTAAATCTAAAAAATAATTAAATGCCCTTTTAAAGCGAAAATATCTAAAAACTATAAAAAATAAAATGAAAACAGTTTAATTTCATTTTATACTAAACACCGTTTAAATCGCTGATAAAATTTGATTTTCTCCCCATAGAACAAATTTTTAGCGTTAGAGAAATTTTTGATAAATTCAAAAACTTCGTAGTGTTAAAAAATTTTGAGTAAATTAAATTTCTATCAGTCTTTTAAATTGTGTTTAGTATTATATCATTTTTCGCTCGTATTTTGGTTTTCGTATACGCTCTGTAGAAACTTTCCATAGACCAATTAATATTTCACATGATAGTATTTTCAAAAACAATTATTTTATTCCGTAAACTAAAGTTATTTTTACTTTTCTCTTTTTATATCGAACAAAAAAAAATGAACAAATATACTTTAATAAACCTTATACATCCAAGAATTATTTTATTAGTTCGCGCTAAAAATTTCACGAATTTCTATAAGCTTTTTAATAAAAAAACTGTCGGCAAAGTAAGGAAATCACATAACATTTTAACTTTCCTCAACCCCGCCGACAATTTTTGCTGATTTTCATTTATTTTTTATCCTAAAATCTCATCTAATTTCTACTTAGGGCATATCTGAAAACTATTATAAGCTATCAGTTATATACGCGAAATATCTAAAAAATTATTAAAAAATAAACGAAAACGATTCAATTAAACAGAAAAGCCTTTCTGCTTCGTTTTATTTTTTATAATTTTTCGCGCGTATTTTTGTTTTCAGATACGCTCTAGTAAATAAAAATTTATATCGCAAACAGTCAAAACCATATGAAGTCCCTGTCCATCATTTTTTAATAACCATAAGCGAAAATCCTAATTATAGCAATCCAACCTAAAAATAAATAAGTTCCGCGGAGAAAAATTATTTTCTCCGCGGAACTTATTTATTTTTAGGTTGGATTGCTATAGTATAAGAAATATAATTTTTGTCGGTAAAACACAAAAACCCGTTTAATTCCCACAATGAAATTAAACAGGTCTTTAATTATAGCTAAACAATAAAATAATATCCAAACTTTAATAAAATCTGATATATTTAAAAAATTCTTTTATTGTTTTGCCCTAAATTTTTCGCCAGTCACTGCAGAACCATTTTATAATCCGCAGCAAACAGGCTATTGCACAGCGTTTTTTTTGTAGATAATATATAATCCCCTTAAAAGTAAATCCTCGTCATATATAATTTTCTTTTTACAGTAAGGCATTATAAGTCCGGCAATCCCTCCCGTGGCGACAACCGTTCCCGATTCTCCCAGCTCCTCCTCAATTCTTTCTATCATTCCGTCAAGCATAGCGGCGTTGCCGTATATAACCCCGCTTCTCATACACTCTATAGTGTTCTTTCCTATAGTCTTTTTAGGCTCGGAAAGGCTTATCCCTGGAAGCTGAGCGGCGTTTTTTGAGATCGCGTCAAGAGATACTTTAATTCCCGGCATAATACACCCGCCGATATAATTTTTCCGTGAGTCAACCACTGAAATAGTAGTCGCCGTACCCATATCAATAATAATAATAGGCGGTTTAAACCTCTCTATGGCGGAAGCCGCGTTCACAACCAAATCGCTTCCGAGCTGAGCTGGGTTATCCATTAATATATTAAGGCCCGTTTTTACTCCTGGTCCCACAATAACACTGTCAATTCCAATAAGCCGTTTAACGCCTCCGCTCACGGCGTTTAAAACTGGAGGAACAACTGACGAGATAATACAGCCCTTTATATTTTGGATTTCCATATTGTAAAGCTCGATAATATTTTTAAATTGAAAGCCGTACTGGTCTGCGGTATAAGTTCTGTCAGTAGAAATTCTCGCCGTAAATAAAATCTCACCTGTTTTTTTATCGATTGTTCCTAAAACAATATTCGTGTTTCCTATGTCGATAGCTAAAATCATAAATAAAAATCCCCCGTAAATTAAGGCCTTAAAAACGTTATTATGTCAAAGACTATTATGAATCCTTCCGCCCATAAACAACAGCGTTTTACAGCACACCCGCTTTTTAAGCGCGGTATATACTCAGTTAGTTAAAATCACTGTCTGTCCTTCTGAAAGAATGAATTTTCCATAAATCCTTTTCATCTTTAACAATATTATAAACCCAATAGGCTTTCAGCGTTCCGTTTTCATCATTGGCGTTTGTGCTTATGATTGTCCTTACCTCGCAAGTTTTAAAATCCTTTGAGTAAATAGGCGGTTTCGCCTCAAAATCGATAACCACGACATTAGAGTCCTTTAAAGCCTCCACGTCTGATTTGATTTGCTCAAGCTGAACCTCAAAAAGATTTTTCTCAGCAAGCTCTTTTGAGTACAATCTTCTCTGAATATGAAGAACATTGGCGAAAATATCGTCGTTTCTTATCATATCGCCATAAATAAGTTTATAGCATTTTCCATAAAACTGTATAACCTCGTCGGGAGTTTTGGGATAATCCTTTTCCAGATCAGCTCCTGAGACATCCGAATACAACACTTCCGCGGCGGACTTTTTCGTATTCTCAAAGTCCCCGTAAATAGCGTCGCTTCCCGACTTCCATGAGACAGCCGCTATAATTACGATACACGTAATAATAATAAGTATAAATAAAAGTTTAACCATACCGTTTTTATTTTTAACCGCCATAAAAATCACCCCTTGATAATATTTTCAATAACCTCCCACAATTCATCTTTCCCGCTTTTGTCCTCACTTGAAAACGGAATTATAATATCCTCTTTTGAAAGTCCCAGTGAATTAATAATAACAGCCAAATGTTTTTTCACCTGACTCCTTTTCAATTTATCGCTTTTTGTAGCCGCGACTATTATTTTATGTCCGTAATGCTTGAGCCATTCGTACATCATTTTGTCATTTTCCCCCGGCTCGTGCCTTATATCTATAAGTAAAATGATTCCTCTAAGAAATTCCCTTTTAATTAAGTAATCCTCAATCATTTTCCCCCATTTACGCTGTTCGCTTTTCGATATTTTGGCATAACCGTATCCGGGTAAATCCACAAACATAAGAGTGTCTTCTACATTATAAAAATTTATTGTTCTCGTTTTCCCTGGGCTTCCGCTTGTTCTTGCCAAAGCCTTGCGGTTTATCATAGCGTTTATAAGAGATGATTTCCCGACGTTTGACTTTCCGGCGAAAGCGACTTCCGGCAAGCCCTCATCCGGATACTGTTCTTTTTTTACAGCCACAGCCTGAAGATTCACGTTATTAACGTTCACGTCAATGTAACCTCCTTCATTTCCATAATTCTTTTTTTGAGGGCGGTATATCTGTCAATCTGTCTTTCATTGTCAATCATTTTGTAAAGAGCGTCGGGAACCCCCACAAGAACGGCGAGTTCTTTGGCCCTTGTAACGGCGGTGTAAATAAGATTTCTGTTCAAAAGCATTTCCGGTCCGTAATGAATCGGTATAATAACCGCTCTGTACTCGCTTCCCTGAGATTTGTGAATTGTTATGGCATAAGAAAGCTCAAGTTCGTCAAGCTGTGTAAAATCATATTTAACGACTTTTGTCTCGTCAAAAACAACCTCCATATACTCGCCTTCGTTATCTATTTTCTCAATCACACCCTCGTCACCATTAAAAACCCCAACACCCTCGTCAACTTTTCTCCGTCTGCCGTCAAAAACAGTCCACGTCAAGTCGTAATTATTTTTTATCTGCATAACTTTATCGCCCTCCCGAAAAATAAATTTTCGGAATTCCTTTTCGGATTTATACTCATCTTTCGGGTTAATCTCATTTTGTAAAATAGAATTAAGTCTTATCGTCCCTAGGTGAGACTTTCTCATAGGCGTTAAAACCTGAATATCTTTTTTACTACAGTTCAAATACTTAGGCAGTCTTGTTGTTACAAGCTCTAAAATAGTGTCGGATAAAGCGTTTGTGTCAAATCGTTTCATAAAAAAGAAATCCTTTTCCCTCTCATTAAGTACAGGATGCTCGCCTTTATTAATTCTGTGTGCGTTCATAACAATGGCGCTTTTTTCCGCCTGTCTGAAAATCTCGTTAAGTCTCACAACTTTAACGCATTCACTCGCTATAATGTCTTTAAGCACGTTTCCTGGCCCCACCGATGGAAGCTGGTCAACATCCCCCACAAGAATAAGCCTTGTTCCATAAGGAATAGCCTTAAGCAAATTCTGCATCAAAATAATGTCAACCATAGAGCTCTCATCAACAATAACAACATCCGCCTCTATAGGATTATCATCGTCTTTGTCAAAGCTCTGTCTTTTGCTGTCGTCCGATATAAAACTCACTCCCAAAAGCCTGTGAATCGTCTGTGCCTCTATCCCTGTCGTCTCCGTCATACGTTTTGCCGCTCTTCCCGTCGGCGCGGCGAGACTTATCTCATATCCGTCGTTTCTTAAAAGCTTTATAATAGTATTAATAGTCGTTGTCTTGCCTGTTCCAGGACCTCCCGTAATTACAAGAACACCGTTTCTCATCGCCTCCAAAACGGCGAGCCTTTGATTTTTCGCAAGCTTAACATCGTTTAATTTCTCAAACTCGTCAATTTCCCTTTCATAATCCGCATCTTCCGAAACCTCCGCTAAAGAAAGCTCGATAAGCTTTTTCGCCACATAATTCTCTGAATAGAAAAAAGAATTAAGAAAAACTATTTTTCCTTTCTCTTCGTCTTCCTCTACCCAAAGCTGTTTTGTAACATTAAGACTTAAAATTGTATTCTCAATATTTTCAGGAACAATCCCCAAAAGCTCCGCCGTTTTACTTAAAAGTATGTCGATAGGCAGATAGACGCTGCCGTTAGCGGCTTCCTTGTTTAACACATATTTAATTCCAGCTTCTATTCTGAAAGGCGACTCCTTGACAATCCCCACCTTTTCGGCGATAGCGTCAGACATTTTAAATCCCACACCGAAAATCTCATCAGCCAGCAGATAAGGATTTTTTTGAACAGTTGATAACGTATTCTCTTTAAACCTTTTATAAATTTTAAGAGAATAAACGGGACTTATACCATAATCCTGAAGATAAAGCATCGCCCTCCTTAACTCCGCCTGTTCATGAAAAACAGCGCCTATTGAAATGGCCTTGTCAACGCTTATCCCTCTGATAGCTGAAAGTTTCTCCGGGTCATTCTCAATAATATCAAGGGTTTCCGTACCAAACATAGAGACAATCTTATTGGCTATTCTTGGTCCTATACCCTTTATAACTCCCGACGCGAGATACCTTTCTATTCCTTTTTCGGTTGTTGGTATGGTTTTTTCGTAAACAAGAACACTAAGCTGTTTGCCATAGGTTGGGTGTACGACAAAAGAACCGACAACCTTTATATTTTCCCCCTCACTAATAGCGGGAATAGTGCCTACACATGCGATCTCCTCATCCGTCTCCTCATTTTCATTATATTCAGTTTCAAGAGTAAATACAGTATATCCGTTTTCAGAATTATGAAAAACAATATTGCTCACAATTCCCTCAAGAATAACCTGTTCTTCCATTTTTTAATCACCCAACCAGATAAGTAGCGCTAAGCGCCATATATATGCCTCCCATATTAAACTTAATAAATTATTTTATAGATTTTTCGTGATAACGCTATAAATCGCTATAGTATCAGTTTAAAATCGCTTCTTTCATTCCCTCATAAATTCCTAAAGCGGCTTTATAGACAAAATCATTTAAATCGGCATATTTTTTTGAATACCCAAGTTCGCAGAAAACAGCGGGAACTTTCATGTCTTTAAATTCCATTTTATACTCGTTTAAAATCTCGGCTCCGCTAAAATCTGTATATTTTAAAATATTGTCTTTCAAAATGTCAGCGCATTTTTTCGGGGAAATATCAAATTCCGTTATATCATCCTCAAAAATTATGATTTTCGTTGTGTCAGAATAATGATATTGATTATCAGAACATAGATGTATGGATAAAAATAAATCAGCGTATTCATTAGCGAAAAAAGCCCTCTCCTCTTCTTTAATATAATCGTCAAATTTTCTTGTAAGATATATTTTTACTTTGTCGTTTTCGTCAAACATACGCTCAATCCTTTGACATATTTTCAAAGTAATGTCTTTTTCCATTTCCTTTCCATCGTTTACGCCAAAATCCATTCCCCCGTGCCCTGGGTCAAGCACAATAACTTTGTCATAAATCTCCTTAGGCTCTTTAAGGTAAAACGTCAACTCATTTTTCCCCCTTGAAATATCAGCGGCGAAAATATCCTTTTCTTTTACAACCAAGACAGTTTGCCCTGTCTCGTTCTCAGAAACTAAAACGTTATTTATAAAATTATTTTTTACGTCAAAATACTCTCTTTCAAAATACTCGTTAAAATCTCCAGGAAAAATTATTCTGTATTCCCCTAAATAATATTGGTCCACAAAAGAAACCTTGTCAAAATCCAAATCAAACGAACCTATTTTTCTTATAATCATTCGTCCGTCGTTTTTAAAAGTGAGGTCGATTTTCTCAGAGTCATATCTTGATATAAAACCCGCAGAGTCATATTTTTTAAAAAAATCACCGGTATCGTCATACATAGTAAACACTTGCATAACAGAAAATACGGCTGAGAAAAAAATAATTATAAAAAAAACTAGAAAAAAAGGTTTCTTGCTTTCCCATAAAAAATATGTCACGGCGTTTTTTATTTTATTAAAAAAACTCCTCATAAAACTCACCCCGCTTTAACACCGTCACCGCTTACTTTGACTCCTCTTGTCTTAATACTCCTATGTATGGAAAATTCCTATATTTTTCAGCATAGTCAAGACCATACCCCACAATAAACTCATCAGGTATTGTAAAACCCGTATAGTCCACTTTTATATCAAAAACTCTCCTTTCGGGTTTATCCAGAAGAGTGCATATTTTAAGCGACGCCGGCTTTTTATCTTTAAGATAACGGTAAAGATAATTTAAAGTTCTGCCCGAATCAATAATATCCTCAACAATAATAATGTTTTTGCCCTCTATAGGATTTTGCAGGTCCTTGTTTATTTTAATGTTTCCACTTGACTCAGTTCTCTCACCATAACTTGAGACGTCCATAAAGTCAATCTCAACGTTTTTATTTATTTTTCTCGCCAAATCCACCATAAACATAACGGCGCCTTTTAAAATACATATAAGCGTTACGCTCTCTTCAGTAAAATCATTGGAAATTTGCTCCGCGATCTCCGAAACCCTTTTTTGAATTTTATCTTCCGAAATAAGTATACTGATATTTTCTTTCATAAAGCCTCAGTCCTCCAAAAATATATATTAATTTTTTCTTTTGTAAACTTGTCTGGTATATATAAATCAGAACAGCGAACGCCGACGGCGCATATAACATTTTCCCCGTCGCATACAAGAGGTATGGCTCCTCTTTGCCTTTCGGAGATTTTCTTCTCAGAAAAAATATTTTTAAGTTTTTTGTCTCCAACCTTATTTATAAAAATTCTGTCACCATTTAAACGTCGGCGGACAATAATTTTCCCTTTAACTTTGCTCTCGTCTATCTGTAAAGAAAAATACGGCTTTCGCTCAGAAAAAGCTATATATTCATTCTTAGACATAACAACCGTATCGCCTGTCTCTATTATACGCGCGCGCTCATCATATGTAAGCTCATAATTAAAAGGCTCCGCCTCTTTTAAATAAACGGTATTATTTCTAGAAGCTTTTGAGATTTTAAGACAATTATACTCTTTCTCCGCCAAAATGCCCGACGGAAGCGGCAAAACCTTCCCTGTCTCCTTTTTTGAGAGTTCTATAACCATATTGACATGGGCGTATGATATATCGTGTAAATCCCTCGAGAAAAACCTGCACGAGATTCTTACGACTCTTCGCTTAATAACGTCATTAAATTCCGAAAACCTCTCAATATCCAAAACGACCTCTTTCTCAAAATTACGGTTTACGGCACATTTTAAAAAAGCTTCCATAGAAACTTCCTCAAGAAATTTTTCCTCCTCAGAAATAACGGCGCCGTTGCTTACAACAGTAGAAATTATATTCGCGTTCATATTCTCAGAAATCCATGGAATTAACTCAAGCCTGACTTTATTTCTTGTGTAAATGTTTACATTATTCGTACTGTCTATTCTAAAGTCAAGATTATTTTCCTTACAGTACGACTCAATCTCAAATCTCTCACAGTTTAAAAGAGGGCGTATAATATTTCCTCTCAAATAAGGAATACCGCAAAGCCCTTTTATTCCCGTTCCTCTTATAAATCTCATAAAAATAGTCTCGGCGTTATCGTTTTTATTGTGGGCGACAGCAATCTTCCCGTTCTTGGTCTTTTTACAAACCTCGTCAAAACACTTATACCTGAACAGCCGCCCCGCCTCCTCTAAAGAAACTGAAAGACCTTTAGCCTCTTTTTTTATATCTTTGGAAAAGCTTAAAAATCCCACTCCCATATCCTCACATATTTTTTTTACAAATAATTCATCATAATCAGCGTCTTTTCCTCTGATACAATGGTTTATGTGAACCGCCGTAACTTTAATTTCATAAATATCCGAAATTCTGTTTAAAATATGTAAAAGACAAATAGAATCCGCGCCTCCTGAAACTCCCACAATAACAGAATCATTTTTTTTAATCATATTAAATTTATCAATAGTTTTTATAACCTTGTCAAGCACAAAATCAATCCAATCACATAAAATCAATACTTTCAAAGCAATTCCAATTATATATAATTCGAGGAAATAAAAAATTATTTTCAGCGTGTCGTCAAAATCGGCGCTCTTGCGGAAAAACCTTATATTAAATAGTCTCACAATTTTACTTTCGCTCGTAAAGTATTTTTTTATTAAACTCTCCTTAGGGCGTATCTGAAAACTATTATAAACTATTAGTTATATACACGAAATATCCAAAAAATTATTAAAAAATAAACGAAAACGGTCCAATTAAACAGAAAAGCCTTTCTGTTTCGTTTTATTTTTTATAATTTTTTGTGCGTATTTTAGTTCTCAGATACGCTCTAGTTAAACAAAATCAAAATCGCGTCAAGTAAATATATTCCCGCTAAAGCGCCCGCTTTCAGCGCTGACGGCGATAACTTAATCGCCGTCCCGTCCACATTTAAAAAACTATCCAAAATAATACAAAATAAGTCCAATTAAAACACAGCATAAAATAACTGAAATATTAAGAATTTTATCATATTTTTTTCTTTTTCCCCGCTTTTTAGCGTCGGTTTTAATTTCCTGTCGGCTGTCTTTCGGTTTTGTTTGAGAATAAGCCGAGTTTAATTTCGGTCCGTTTGAATATTTTTTTATCATATAATTGTTGATAATTTTTTCCGCTTCCTCAACAAAATTTTTAGGCATATTTTTTCTCTGCCCTTTATCTTTAAGTATAAAAATAGCCTGTTCAAACCATCCTGACTTTCCGCCTTTTATAAGAATAATTTTTTTGTCCTCATTCATAAATGAACCCTCCAAAAAATAAATGTTATCTTCCTTAACAGTCTATATTAGGAAAGTATAACCAACAACAAAAAAACTATTCTGTATAAAAAACGTATATCTCAAGTAATATTCCAAGCGTATGAAAATTCTATAAATTTAAACTTATTAAAACATATTCTTAGTTTAAACACATGGCTAAAACTATTATTATTTTTATTTCATAAAACAATGTTTATTATCAATCGGTTAAATAACAAAAAAATCATAATTTTGTTCATTCTCCGCCGATTCATTAGAACTTTGGCTTTCAAACAAGTCCTTAATCACCGATAAAAATTTTATAACTCTCATCATCATTTCCGATAGCGATATAATCCATTTTTCCATCCCCGTTAAAATCACCCGGAATATACTCTTTTCCATAGTCTACTGAAAAAGCCTTAAATCCGTAGTCGGCAAGCGTATATTTAGCGGACGTGTTTAAATAAATATCGGAAACATAAATTTCTTTAATCCCGTCGCCGTTCAAATCCTCAATATAAAATCTCCCGCTCATAGATTCAAGAGATAAATGAGTTCTCCATAAAAGCGCGGAGGTCTCATCAAGGCGGTACATAAATAAATTTGTGCCATCCGTCATGACAAACTCATTTATTCCGTCTCCGTCAATATCCGACGCCTTGATTTCCTCAACCCACTGTTTAAGCATATACTGCTTTGTTTTTAAAAATTGTCCGTTCTGATTGGAGAAAATGTCAACGCCCTTGCCCCTCGATACATAAACGTCGCCGTTTGTATAAGCTATGGAGCCGTAACTGCTTACCTCAAGAATACAAGGATTAAACTTATTGTTGTAATTCTCGTCAAAAAACACAATTCTGTCGGCCAAAAGTATGACAGTGCCGTTAATCTCGGCGTCCGTGAGACCATTTTTTTCATTTCCTGAATATCCGCCTCACTGTAAATAACCTCTTTTCCCGTATCTTTCTTTTTACCAAGAAGCACGGCTACGCTTCCATCATTATCAAAAGATATATCCATAGGAAAAAGACCTTCTTTAGAGAAATCCATTTCCTTGTCAAGATAAAACTCATTGTCTTTAAATTTAAAAAATTTAACTTTCTCATCAGAAATCGTTCCGACAACGGAATTTCCGTTTTTCCAAAATCCTTCCTCAAACCCATCAAACTTCTCCTCCGCTGTTATCTCATTAAAAGAGCGGCTTTTTGAGTTATCCTCGGTTTTTCCTGAGAATATGTCATTAGAAAAAACGTCTATTTCCGAAATTGAGTAAATTTTATTTGATGAGGAATAATACCAGCATACAATCTCATCGTCAATAAAATAAAAATTCGCCCTGCCCGCCTCGTCGTTGTTAAAATAAAATATCCTGACCGACGCTAAAACAGCTTCCTTTCCCTTATAAGCCTCAATATCAAAACCATCCTTCTCGGAAACTCTTTTAATATCGCCAAAACCCTTCGCTTTTTCGTCTGGAACTTTTCCCAACTCGTATAAAATACTTTTATCGTCATAGTTCCAATGCTCTTTTTTCAAAACCTCATTTATTTTCTCACTATAAGCCTCTTTGGTTTCCCGCTCAATAAAAAATTCCCCTGTATCCTCTTCGCAGCCTGTAAATATAATAAAACAAGCAAAAATAAGCCAGGCAGTAATCATTCTGTTCATAAAGTTAATCACCTTTGTCAATATTATGTACAAGTGCCGAAAGCAGACCCAAAATTTCTCGAAGCATTTATAGTAAAACAATAAAAGAATAAACAGGAAAACTTTAATAAAATCTGATATATCAAATAATTCTTTTATTGTCTTGCGTCAAAAATTTCGCGAATCTCTATAAATATTCTTCTCACTCTTTCGGGGTTTTCTTTTATAAAAACACCAGTGGTGATTTATACAGTAAAATATTCTTTATTCTTAAATTTAAATTCTTTATATATAGTTTTTATTATTTTCTATCGCCAAATTTAGTATGCATTCTCGGACCACTTTTCTTGCCGTCAGAAGTTGGATTAGCGGCGACAACAGTTTTGTAAACTGTTTTAACATTGTCCACAACTTTTTTCTCACATTCGGGGCAGTATCTGCCTGTCTTTATGGGGCTTCCACATTTTGTGCATTTAAGAAAATCACCCATGCCTGAAGTAACCTCAAGCCTGCCGTCTCTTAAAAATCTTTCAATCTCCGGAACGGTTACTCCCGTTTCGTCGGAAACCTTAATAAGGGAGCTGGCGGGATTTTCTTTAAGATATTTTTTTACAATATCAAACTTTTCCTCTTCTTTTTTAAGGCATTCCGGACAAACTCTTCCTGTACCGTAATGAAGCTTTCCGCATCTTTTACAATTTCTTATTTCCATGTTAATCCCTCCAAATAATAACGCGTCTTCTAAACATGAATTTTATAATATCATTATACAACAGTTTAAACAAAAAATAAATACAATTTTGCAAATTTTTATTAATTTTTTTACGGAGTGCCTTGTTACTCGCCAAAACCCCGCCGATTACCTCAAAAACAAATCGGAAATTACAGTGTCAAAAGATATCTTTTCCCTCTCCTTAAAATTTAAAATCTTTTTATATTGACATAATAAAAATATATGCTATACTATATATGCTAAGGATTTTTTTAAATGGTCTCAACCTTATCGCCAAAAATTGAGAAGTATGTTCAATAAACTTAAATCATATTTTCAAAATTAAAATTTAATAGGACAGTTCGTAACCATCCTGTCCACAAAAACAAAACTAAGGGTCAAATGTATAATATGTTATACATTTTTTGTAATGCCCCTTGAGGGCATTTTTTATTGCCCAAAACACTCTGTCAAATTAATTTTATAGTAACTTTCGAAATTTTTAACGCGAACCAATAAAAAATTCCTTAGAGTGTATCTGAAAACTAAAATACGCGCGAAAAATTATAAAAAAAAATAAAACGAATAGGAGGATTTATAAATGGACTTAAACCGCTATTCTGTAATAAACAGTAAAAACAAAAGGGAGATAGTTTTATTAAGAGGCAGCGGATGCAAATGGAAAAAATGCCGTTTTTGCGATTATCATCTTGATTTTAGCAACGATGCGTCCCAGAATTACGCCCTCAATAAAACGGTACTTAAAAACGTATCAGGGATATATAAAACTTTGGAAATAATAAATTCGGGAAGTTTCATAGACTTGGACAAAAAAACCATATCCCTTATAAAAGACATATGTGTGAGAAAAAATATACACTCCCTTCATTTTGAGTGTCATTGGATACATAGAGATAAAATAAATGACCTTAAAGAATACTTTAGAAATGACAATATAGACGTTAAAATAAAAAGCGGAATAGAAACTTTTGATTATAATTTTCGAGAAAAATATTTAATAAAAGGCATACCCGACGTCAGTCCCTCAGAAATAGCTAAATATTTTGACGAGATATGCCTGCTTTTCGGATTAAAAGGGCAAACTCTCGAAACAATGGAGAAAGATATACAAATAGGTTTAAAATATTTTGAGCGTATCTGTGTAAACATTATGACAGAAAACGGAACTCCCGTAAAACCCGATAAATCCGTAATAAAAACATTTAAAGAAAATTTATATAAAAAATACAGCGAATATGAAAATATAGATATATTAATCAAAAATACCGATTTTGGAATTGGATGAAATCGGCGAATTTAAAAGGAGAGAAAAATGAATAACGAATTAATTCTTATAATAAGCCTTATCGGTACATACTCGGCGGTTCTTATATGGTTCACTCTTTTTGGGGAAAAAGGGCTTTTCTGTTTTTCCGTTGTCGCGACAATAACCGCCAACATAGAAGCTTTAATCTTGATAAACGCCTATGGTATGGAACAAACCTTAGGAAATATTCTTTTCGGGGCGACATTTTTAATAACAGATATATTAAGCGAGGTAAAAGGCAAAAAAACATCTCAAAAAGCCGTAAATATGAGTATGTTCGCCTTAGTATGCTTTATTCTTTTAAGCCAGTCGTGGTTTTTGTATAACCCGAGTGAGAACGACACGCTTTTTTCATCAATATCGGCGGTTTTCTCAAATACCCCAAGGATAATGATTACAAGCCTGATAGTATATTTTATATCTCAAAGATTCGATGTGTGGGCATATCATAAATGGTGGAACTTCACCACAAAAAAATTCGGCGACCCCAAAAAATATCTGTGGCTCAGAAATAACGGCTCCACTCTTTTATCACAGCTTATAAACAACATATTGTTTACTTTCGGCTCGTTTTTATTTGTGTATGACTTTCCGACTTTAATAGACATATGTATATCAAGCTATGTCATTTTTATAGTTACAAGCCTTGCCGATACCCCCGCTTTATACCTGGCGAGATATATACACGCAAAAAAACAGGCTAAAATAAAAAACTCGGACTAACCGTTTTAAGACCGCAAAAACATCTCGTGATTAATAAATTGACATTTTAATTTTATAATCACGAGATGTTTTTTATTTTACTGTTCCATGCTCTCTCTTCTTCTTTCCAAAATTTCCTCTCCTTTAGCGAAAAATAATTTATCAAACTCAACTATGATAATAGGCATAAAAGAAAGAGCGGCCACAATCAGCCATTGTTTGGAGTCAAGCGATACAACTTTAAAAACAGCGGCGAGGGGTTTTGTCATAACAACTCCCGCCTGTAAAAAAATCCCGGCTAAAAAAGCGAAAATCAAATATTTGTTAGCGAAAGCCCCCTCTTTAAAAATAGAACGTTCGCTCCTCATATTGAAAGCGTGGACAAGCTGAGAAAGGCTTAATACGCAAAAAGCCATTGTCCTCCCAACCATAAGTCCTCCGCCGTTTAATGATTTCCCTACAGCGAAAGCCAAAAGAGCGAGAGAGCCTATCATCATTCCCTCAACACATATCCTAGACCATACACTTTTTGAAAACAGCCCTTTCCCGTAAGAATTTTTTCTTCCATCCATAATGTCGCTGTTAGCTGGGTCTAAGCCAAGAGCGACAGCTGGCAGAGAATCCGTGACAAGATTTACCCATAAAAGATGAATAGCTAAAAGAGGCGTGGGAAATCCAATAAGCATTGCGGCAAGTATCGTCATAATCTCACCTATATTGCTCGACAAAAGAAAATGCACCGCTTTTTTTATATTTGAGTAAATTATCCTTCCCTGTTTTACAGCGTGCACAATAGTGGCAAAATTATCGTCGGCAAGAACAATATCCGCCGCCCCTTTAGCTACATCCGTACCGTTTATACCCATTGCGCACCCAACGTCGGCCGCCTTTAAAGCCGGTGCGTCGTTCACGCCGTCCCCCGTCATGGCTACGGTGTATCCTTTACTTTTAAAAGCTTTGACTATCTTTACTTTATCTTCCGGCGATACTCTGGCAAATACTGAATACTCATCTATTTTCTCTGATAGTTCTTTTTCGGAAAGCCTTGAAATATCCTTCCCTGAAATAGCCTTGTCCTTATCTGAGGCAATTCCTATTTTTTTGCCTACCGCCATAGCGGTAAGTAAATGGTCTCCTGTTATCATAACAGGTTTTATACCTGCCCTTTTGCAATTTTCCACAGCCTCGGACACTTCTATCCTCGGCGGGTCAATCATTCCCGTAAAACCTATAAAAATCAAATCTTTCTCTGTTTGCCCAATTTCAGGATTTTTTTGTATGTATCCGATTTCCTTATAAGCCACTCCTAATACCCTTAAAGCGCTGTTAGCCATTTCCCTGTTTTTGTGAAGCAATCGTCCCCTTTGAGTCTCCGTCATAGGCAAAACTCTGTTTCCGCTTAAATACCCCGCGCATTTCCCTATCAAAATATCCGGCGCGCCTTTTGTTATAACAATATACTTGCTGTCCCCGACATTGTGTATGGTGGTCATAAGCTTTCTTTCTGAGTCAAAAGGTATTTCTCCCACTTTAGGCGCCTTTTTAATCGCTTCATTTTTGTCTATGCCATAACCTAACGCGGACGCCACAAGAGCGTTTTCCGTAGGCTCGCCTATTATCTCTCCTTTAGAGTTTAAGTAAGAGTCACTGCACAAAGCAGAGTAGGTCAATATTTTTTCCTTAAGCTCCGGCGGGTATATATCAACAACTTTCATTTTGTTCCTTGTTAAAGTTCCCGTTTTATCCGAGCAGATAACATTCGCGTTCCCAATAGTCTCTACGGCTGGCAATTTTTTCACAATAGCGTTTTTCCTCGCCATAAACTGAACCCCTATAGCAAGCATAATCGTAACAATAGCGGGAAGTCCTTCAGGAATAGCCGCGACCGCCAAACTTATAGAAGTCATAAACATCTCAAAAGGCTGAATCCCCCTAAATATTCCTATAAAAAATATAATAACGCATATTCCCAAAGCTCCAAGCCCTAAAATTTTTCCCGTCTCATTAAGCTTTTTCTGAAGAGGCGTACGGTTTTCCTCGTCGTTAATAATCATCGCCGCTATCTTTCCGATTTCCGAGCTCATTCCTGTGTGACACACAATAGCTTTGCCATGTCCCCTGCTTACGGATGTGCCTGAAAAAAGCATATTTTTTCTGTCTCCTATAGGCACCTCGGTTTTAAAAATTTCTTTCTCGCTTTTATCTGACGGAACGCTCTCTCCCGTAAGGGCTGATTCCTCAACCTTGAGGCTCGCGGAAAAAACAAGTCTCGCGTCGGCTGCAATAAAATCCCCCGTCTCTACAACAATTAAATCTCCCGGAACAACGTTTTTCGCCGGAATAACTTTAAGGTTCCCGTCTCTTATTACTTTGGCATTTGGCGCCGACATTGTTTTAAGGGCGGCGAGAGCCTTTTCCGCCCTGCTTTCCTGAACAATACCCAATACGGCGTTTAAAACCACGATAGATAAAATTATAATAGGGTCAAAAAAATCATTCTCGCCATTTACAATAGAAACAGTAAGAGAAATAATAGCGGCGAAAATCAAGGCTATTACCATAAAATCTTTAAATTGCTCAAAAAATCTCACGACAAGGCTTGTCCTCTCCTTTTCCGCGAGTACGTTCGGGCCATATTTTAAAAGCCTGTTTTCAGCCTCCTTTTCAGAAAGCCCGTTGCTTTTATCCGTAGACAGCTCTTTTTCCGCCTCATCCGCGCTTTTCTTATATCCGTCCATAAAATACCCCTTTCTATTCGTTTGTTTTTCCAAATAAACTTCTTCCGGAATTGTAATAAAATTTTAAAAGAAGTCTATTATTTTCACTTCATTAAAATATATTCAAAAGAGACTCAATTATTCCAAATATAAAAAGGCAACCCCCGAATAAAAATACTCTATTAACAACAAAGAAGACTATAGCATATATTAAAGTATCTTATCCGTATCGGTGATAATTATGATAAATCCCTTAATTTATATGATTATTATGGCGTTTTCCTTAAGTATCGACGCCGTGGGAATAGGTATTTCTTACGGTATAAGAGGGATAAAAATTTCCGCTTTCGCTAAATTCGTAATATGCGCGATGTCCTTTCTGATAATCTTGCTATCAATGCTTTTCGGAGACATTTTATACAGTCTTGTTCCAAAATATATAGGTCAAATAATAGGTTCGTTAATATTATTTATAATGGGTTTTTTAATAATACTGCAAGGAGTAAAAAGCAAAAAAGAAATAAGAAATAAAAAAAAGAAAAAAACTTTGCGCTTTATAATAAAACCTCTGGGCATATCAATAAAAATAATACAGTCTCCTGAATTTTGTGATTTTAATAAATCGCGGGTAATAGAGCCCCTTGAATCGGTTTATCTTGGTATAGCCCTTTCTTTTGACTCAATAGGGGTAGGGATGACTTCCTCAATATTTAATTTTAATGAGTTTGTTTTTTCACTGTTGGTATGTGTGTTTCAAATTTTTCTTTTAAGCTTTGGTATATTGTCTGGAGGAAAAATAAATAAAATAAAAAATATCGATAAAATATCAAATATTGTTTCGGGAACAATATTAATTCTAATATCTGCCATAAAACTTTTTTTCTGAAAATAACAATTTTTTGATAAAATCCCCTTGACTTACTTCTTTTATAGTGGTATTATAAGTAGGTCGATTGTGTTAATTAATATTGTGTAATTGGTTTTAATTCCTCTTCTTGATATTTTTTGGCTCATTACATAATGTCAGGATGAGGATTAAAAATATAAATGCCGGTGTGTCGGAATTGGCAGACGAGACAGACTCAAAATCTGTTATCCTTTTGGGTGTGTGGGTTCGAGTCCCACCACCGGCATTAAACTTTAAAAGAGCAAAACGCTTGATGTATCAAGCGTTTTGCTCTTTTTTACGTTCAGCTCTCTTTTATAGGGCAAAATGAAATTTCCCACGGAATACTTTAATAATAAACAAATACTAACTTAACAACCTTCAACATTATATATAAGTCATAGATTAAATGTTAATTATCAAGAAAAACAAACTTCCTGCCACTTTTATAAAATAATATATAACCTTTATATAACAAAACTTAATAATCATTGAACAAAAATCTATAAAATATACCTGAAAACTATCATATGTTATTGAGTTATATAAAAAATATTCAGAAAATTAAAAAACAAAATGAAAACCCCTCAGCTTCACTTTATTTTTCACAATTTTTGACATACTCTTTAGATTTCATATATATTCTAAAAAACTATGATTAATTTAATCTAGAGCGTATCTGAAAACTATCATAAGTTATCAGTTGTATACGCGAAATATCCAAAAAATTATTAAAAAATAAACCAAAACGGTTCAATTAAACAGAAAAGCCTTTCTGCTTCGTTTTATTTTTATAATTTTTCGCGCGTATTTTTGTTTTCAGATACGCTCTAACTTATAGTGAAACAATAAAAGAATGAAGATACAAGATTTAGAGCCTGTCTAAAAACTATTAAAATATCCAAAAAATCAGTGAAAATAAAATCATTACGCTCCAAAATGATTTTATTTTCGCTGATTTTTTGTGTATATTTTGTTTTTAGACAGGCTTTTTTTAGATTTTAGACAGGTTCTTAATAAAACCATATATATCCTTTTATTGTTTCACTATAAAAATCTTTTTATACCGCCATAAATTATTTTTTACGAAGTTTAAATTTTTGAACGGAAACTTTTAATTCTTCCGCCTGAACATTCAGTTTCTGCGCGGAATCCGCTGATTCTTTGGCTACGGACATATTGGTCTGCACAACGTACGCTATCTGTTCCATTCCCTGGTTAATTTGTTTAAGCGAGTTTGCCTGGTGTATAGCCGATTCCGTTATCCTTTCCACCATTTCATCCGATTTCTCAGAGCTTAAAATAACGGTTGAAAGCGCTTCTTTCGCGTCCGCTGATATAGCTTCCCCGTATTGAACCCTTTCTATTGAGTTTTTTATAAGACGTGAAATATTTTTAGCGGATTCAGAACTCTTATACGCCAGGCTCTGCACCTCGTCAGCCACAACGGCAAAGCCTTTTCCCGCTTCTCCCGCTCTCGCTGACTCAACCGCCGCGTTAAGAGCGAGAATATTTGTCTGGAATGATATGTCCTCAATCGTTTTGATAATTCCTCCGATTTCCTGAGAAGACTTTGAAATATCCCCCATGGCTTCCTCCAGACTTTCCATTTTATTCCCACACATTTTTAATTGTTCTTTCGCTTCCTTGGAACATTTTTTAGCGTCTCCGGCGTCTTTAGACGTCTGTTCAACCTGTTCCGATATTTCTTGAATATTTAAGGATAGCTCTTTAACAGATGAAGATTGCTCTTCCG
>CAJTVH010000041.1 GCA_910579745.1 uncultured Clostridia bacterium
ACGGGGTAAAAAAACTTGATGTTGTTGTGGCGACTCACCCACATGAGGATCATATCTCTGAAATGTCAAAGGTTATTGACAAATTTGAGATAGGTGCGTTTTATATGCCCCCAAAAACGCATACAACTAAAAGTTTTGAGAGAATGCTTGACTCTCTCTTGGCGAAAAATATAACTCCTACTGAGGCTAAGGCAGGGATTGAGTTTAATCTTGATGATAATGTTAAATGTAATATTGTCGCTCCATGTAAAAGTGATTATGACAATCTAAATAATTGGTCGGTTGTGCTTAAACTTACTTATGGAAAGAGGAGTTTTCTTTTTACGGGCGACGCTGAAATGTTATCAGAGGAGGAAATCGTTGAAAGCGGAGCGGATATTAAAGCGGATGTATTAAAAATAGGACACCATGGAAGCCATTCCTCAACTTCTGAGAGGTTTTTTTACGCGGTTAGCCCGGAATCGGTTGTTATTTCCGCCGGAAAAGACAATGATTACGGACATCCTCATAAAGAAACCATGGATTTTTTACACAGAAGCGGAGTCGAGGATATTTTCATAACATATGAGGAGGGAGATATTGTCGCAACTTCAGATGGAGAGAGCTTGAGCTTTAATATTTGGGATAAATGGAAACAAGACGTTAATCGAAAGGAGCCTGACAGCGCTTCTTCTGTTTCAGATATTAAGAATACAGATAATATTAAAAGTGATCCTATAAACAAATCGGCACAGACTTATATAGGAAACAAGAAAAGTAAGAAATTTCATAAAACAACTTGTTCAAGTTTACCATCGGAACAGAACAAAGTACTATTTAGTACAAGAAGTGAGGCTGAGAATCAAAATTATACTCCTTGCAGTAATTGCAATCCTTAATGTGAGTTGTATAATTAATGAATTTGGATGAGGTCAATAAGCTTAAAAATAAAAATGCTTATAGGACAAAAACTCTTTTCACGATATTACTGTCAGTATGCTTAGGACATGCTTTCATAGGGATGACTGTAAAAATAATTTTAAGTTTACCTCGTTTTGCTTATTTTCAAGTTTATTAACTATAAAAATGTTTAATTAATAGAAATTTGAAATTTATTTTTATAGCTAAAATTGTATGTATTAATTTTGGGAGGTTATATTATGAGCCTTAATAAAACGCCCTCTTCGGACAGAGTACATATAGGTATTTTTGGAAGAAGAAACGCCGGAAAATCAAGCGTTATTAACGCTATAACAGACCAATCGGTGGCTATTGTCTCTGAGTTTAAGGGTACTACGACAGATCCTGTTTATAAATCTATGGAAGTTTTACCACTTGGGCCTATTGTGCTTATTGATACGCCGGGTATTGACGATGAGGGGGAATTGGGAGAGCTAAGAATAAAAAAGACTATTCAAGTTTTAAACAAAACCGATATAGCGATTTTGGTTGTTGATTGTACTATTGGAATTTCGGAAATGGAAAATACGCTTATTAAAAAATTTGAGGATAAAGAAATTCCTTACATAATAGTAATGAACAAATCTGATTTGTTAAAAACAGAGAAGAATATAAATTATTTTTATGTGAGCGCTAAATCTGGAGATGGAATAAATGAATTAAAAGAGCTTATTTCTAAAAAATCACCTGAAAATCAAAATAAGTTTCCTATTATCAGGGATTTAATTAAACCATCTGACTTTGTTATTCTTGTTACTCCTATTGACTCAGCCGCTCCTAAAGGAAGGCTTATTTTACCCCAGCAACAAACTATAAGAGACATTTTAGACGGCGACGCCGTTTCGGTAGTCATCAAAGAAAATGAAATTAAAAAAACTCTTAAAAGTTTAGGGAAGAAACCTAAAATGATTGTTTGTGATTCGCAGGTTTTTAAAAAGGTAGCTAATGACACGCCGAATGATATTTTGCTGACATCCTTTTCTATACTTTTCGCCAGGCATAAAGGAAACCTTGAGAAGCTTGTAAATGGAATTTCAATGATAGATAAACTTAATGAGGGCGATAGCGTACTTATTTCGGAAGGCTGTACTCACCACAGGCAGTGCGGTGATATAGGAACTTATAAAATTCCCAAATGGCTTTCGGAACATACAGGAAAGAAATTTGTTATTGAGACATCAAGCGGAACAGAATTTCCTGAGGATTTATCAAAATATAAATTGATTATTCATTGCGGCGGCTGTATGCTTAATGAAAAGGAAATGAGGCACAGAATAAAATATGCTGCCGAGCGAGGAGTTCCTGTTGTAAATTATGGAATTTTTATTGCTTATGTTCATGGGATTTTGAAAAGAAGCCTTATGCCTTTTCCTGAGATTCTTAAAATTTTGGAGAAAAAATAAAAAACACATCCGTTGATTATGAATAATCGGCGGATGTGTTTTTTGTATTGATAGTTAATAGCTTGAGCGGATTTATCATAGAAAAAAGTAATACTAATTTTATTTAATACTAATCTCTCATAGAAAAGATAAAGAGATATAAAAAAATATTTTATGGACGCGGAAGGGCTAAAATGTCAGCGATTTAGATTCGTGAAAGCCAGATTAAGGTATGCTGGTTAGACGAACGTGTTATTTACGGTGATATTTCAGTGAAAGGTGTTTGTGAAATAAACTCCTAAAGTGTAAATGGAAATGCATGAGATTAGAAAATTTTTTGGTATAACAATTTTTTTGTCTTCTATGTTACTCTTATATATTATATTATTATATATTTTTTTAATGAGGTTAATATAAAATAATGATTTAGTCATATGAGGGAATGAAAACAAATTCACCGTCGGAGCCTATATTCCCTATTAAAGAATATGAATTGATGCTTCGGCTACTGTTTACGCAAAATTGAAAATCTCCTTTTCCTGATATAACAAAATTTTTAACATAAAAATAGATTTCGGTCTTACCATCGCTGAGTCCTTTTAATACTAAATTACGCATTTGTTCGGGAGTTTCAACGATAAGATTATTATAAACATAATAATTATATTTTGAAGCCGTGCATTTAGGGAAATCATCTCTGTTCCATTTATGGGTTTTAGCGATTTCATTGTCAGTCAAATTAAAAAATCCATATAAAATTCTATTTTTTTTATCAGGTATCGGATCGTCGGAGGTTACATCAACATGATAATATTCCCCATCAAGTTTTATTAGGTTCCAGCCGTGATTCTGCCCATTCAAAGTACCTGTTATAACATCACACTCAAGACCCGCGAAAGTACATAACATTTGAAATGTATAAGCGTACGCCTCGCATACACCTGTTTTATTTTCAATCAAGTTACGTATATTATAACTGTTGTCGGTTATATTTTTAGAATAAGATGAATTTAATACTATATAATTATGAATGGCTTTTTCCTTTTCAAAGTCAGTCATATTTTTATTAGTTATTTCGGAAGCTATTTTTTTTATTTTGTTAAATAATTTTAGTTGTTCAGCTGTAAGCTTTGTAATATATTTATTATTTTTGGCCGCTTTATTTAAAATATAATTTTCTTTATAAGCAAACACATATTTTATTGTCGCTTTTTTATCACTTTTTACCGAGCCTTCGGCTTTTATTGAAACGTTTATTAAATTTAGGTTTTTTATGTCATATGTGTTATTGTCAAAATTATGGATTTCAAATGTTATATCTTCATAAAGATTTTCTATACAGTAATTTATTGCCTCACACCATTGGCTTTTTGATGTTATTATTGTTGGTAAGGTATATAGTTCGGAAGCTTTTTGGGAAACTATATTGTCAGAATTTGAATAAATGTCGTTTATTTGTGAGGGCACGCTTGAGTTTTTTGTGATTTTGCTTTTTTCTGATATAGGAGAGTAAGCAAAGCTTAAATATGTGGAACTTATTTTAATAATGGAAAATGAAATAAGAATTATAAAAATAGAGTATATAAATTTTTTCACTGACTAATCACCTCAGATTTCAAATCGCTGTTTAGATTTTATTTTTATTATACAATATTTTAAGTAAACATAGAAGCTTTTTTTGTTATAAGTTAAAAAAGTAAAACGGACAATAAATTTTATTGCCCGTTTTATATAAGATTTACTAAATCTATTTTTTGTAATTTTTATGAATTGTTTTATAGTAAATACTACTTAAATGATTAATTAAAATTTAATAATTACCTAAAAAGAAGCTCTTTCTTTTTTAGAATTTCGGAAACAGCTTTACACGCCGGACAATCACAGTATTTTGCTCCGGCTTTTTTGATTTCTTTTCCGTGGTTTAATATGCTTTTAGCCGTTTCTGAGCCGAATAATTTAATCCCATCATTAGAACCAGCAAAGGCAATTAAGTTGTCAATAGGCATAATATCCGCCTCAAGCTCGGCAAAATATTTTTTTGTTTCTTCTGTTTCTTTTTCTGTACCAATTGAGGCAAGCCATTTTCGCGCGGCTTCTTTAACTTCTTTACAACATGATTTTGTCTCTATCAGTTCATTGGTTTTGGTGACTACATAGCTGATTATTTCTTTGTCCATACGTATTCCTCTTTTCTTAATAAATATAATGATAATATTATTACAGGCGTAAAAAAATATGATTGTTTTGTCAATTACAATGATGTTTTTGTATAAATCATATTATACCATAATTAATAGCCTTAATCAAATAAAATAATTATACCTCAATAGCGAGTATGGCAGGAGAGATGGGCGAATAGAAACAAGTTTTGGGGATAGACAATATATTCTATCGCTTGGCTCTATTTTGTATTTGCGAGCCCTTGAAATACATACATTTTTCAGCGTCTAACTGTCCGAATAAATATCATTTTTATAGACAATTCAAAGAGCCTGTGCTATAATGAAGCCATTGACAAACAGGAATTTAAGGAGAAAAAAGTATGAGTAACTATACATATATTACCTTAAGGGAAAGGGCGCGAATAAAAGATCGAGCTGCTGAATGGTTTTGTAGTAAATGGGGAGTACCACAGGAAGCCTATCTTGAGCGTATGGAAGCTTATATTAATTGTGAAACTGAGTATGGGTGGTATCTTTGCTTAGACAAGGACAGAATAATAGGAGGACTGGGAGTAATTGAAAATGATTTCCATGATAGAAAGGACCTTACTCCTAACATCTGCGCGGTATACACAGAAAAGGAATATCGATGTAAAGGAATTGCGGGATATTTGCTTGGTATGGTTGTGGAAAATTTGAAATCTAAAGGTATAACCCCAGTCTATTTAGTCACTGATCATACGAGCTTTTATGAAAGATATGGGTGGGAATTTTTGTGTATGGTTCAGGGAGACGGCGAAACGGATATGACAAGGATGTATATTCACAGATAAAATCCAATTTATTGAGTAGGTAACTATGCTTTGCTTCGTAAAGTCGTGTGCTAAATGGGGCGCTGAGCCTTTGGGATGCCTCCACGCAAGACGGCGCTATGACCATTGTTAGAGCTATAGCGCCACTTTGCTGTTAGCAGCTTGTTCCTATTGTTGGAGTGCGGTCTCTTGTAAACTTATCTTATATTCTATAGAAAAATTTTCCTTGTTAAATAAAGTTTCGGCAAATTAATATATATTTTGAGAATTTTTGAGGGAAATATTTTTTATTTTATTGTAAGCTCTTGCTTTGCTTCTTTTACAAGTGTATTATTTATATACGCGCTGGTTAAATATTATTTGTAGGATTAGATTTTTTGTAGGATTAGATTTAGAGCGTATTTGATGATAGGCTTATATTTGTGGTAAACTTTAATTATTCAAGACTTATTTGAAAATTTTGCGACAGTTGTTAAGACTGTACGAATAACAAATTTAATAAAAGTAAGATTTTTTTAGCTGAGAAAATGTTTGAAAAATAACCTTGTTTTAAGTCTTCTTTATTTTTTATGTATATTTTAGTTTTTAGGTTAAAATATAATATTTTTTAGAGAAAAAAATTATTTTTACGGAGGAATTTAATATTATGATTTCTAAAAAAATGGTTGAACTTGTAAAAAATGGTTCCGCTATACGGGCTATGTTTGAAGATGGAAAAATTATGGCTGAAAAATACGGAAAAGAAAATATTTATGATTTTTCTTTGGGAAATCCATCCGTTATTCCCCCTGAAAGCGTTAAAAACGCCATTTTTGATATTATCAAGGAACAGCCGGAAACAGAGATTCACGGATATATGAATAACCGCGGATATGAGGAGGTAAGAGAAAAAATCGCTTTTAACATTAATGGTAAACAGGGAACAAATTTTAATAAAAACAATATTATTATGACTGTCGGAGCCGCGGGAGCTTTAAATATAACTTTAAAAACAATTATTAATCCGGGTGATGAGATTATTTTATTCGCGCCATATTTTGGCGAATATGATAATTATATATCTAATTATGACGGGATTCCCGTTATCGTTAAGCCTAATTTCGAAAATTTCTCTATTGATTTTGAGGATTTTGAAAAGAAAATCTCAAATAAAACAAAAGCTCTTATTATAAATAATCCCAATAATCCTACGGGTGTTGTTTACTCGGAGAATGATATAAAAAAGCTTGCCGAAATACTTGAGAGTAAGCAAAAAGAGTTTAATACATCAATTTATCTTATTTCAGACGAACCCTATAGAGAACTTGTTTTTAACGATGAGGTTATCCCATATATTACAAAATATTATAGAAACACCTTTGTAGGGTATTCTTACAGTAAAACTTTATCTTTGCCAGGGGAGAGAATAGGTTACCTCGTTATTCCCTCGGAAATGGATTATTATGAGGAAATTTTCGGGGCTTTAGGTGTGGCTAACAGGATACTTGGATATGTGAACGCCCCGTCGCTCTTTCAAAAGGTTATCTCTAAGTGTTTGGACGATACTTCTGATTTAAGTGTATATGAGGAAAATAAAAATATTCTTTATAAAGCTTTGCGTGAATATGGTTATGAATGTGTTGAGCCAAAAGGGACCTTTTATATGTTTCCCAAATGTTTTATTAAAGATGATAAAGCTTTTTGTGATAGGGCGAAAAAGTACAGACTTATTATTGTTCCGGGTTCTACTTTTTCTTGTCCCGGATATTTTAGAATAGCGTATTGTGTGGACAAAAATACAGTGATTAACTCACTTGAAAGTTTTAAGCTTTTTGCCGAAAGCTATAAATTTTAATTGCAAAACAGAGAAAATCTGTTATAATTAATATGGAAGCTTGTGAAGATTAAAATATATAATAAAATTGTAAATAATATATATGATTTGTAAAAGCTTAAAATAATTTTTAACACGTATATTGGTTTTTATACAACATATTTGAAAATTAAAATTTGTTTATTTTTTGGGATTTTTTGGATATTTTTACTTTATAAGTTTGTATATATTTTTTAAATGGTTGTAGTCTTATATAATTTTAACAATATATACAGAAGGTACGTTTTGTCTAAAAAATATATACTTTTAATATACATGGCGGACTTTTTAGAAATATATGTTTGTTATTTAAAATATATGTCTTTTATTATTTTTTTGGAGGATTTTATATGGCAGAGGGAAAATCTAATTTTAAATGTTCGGGACAAGTTAATATTTCAGACGACGTTATTGCCGTTATCGCTGGAACTACCGCTTTACAGACTGATGGAGTCGTGGGAATGGCCGGAAATTTAGCGGGAGACATAATAGAAATGCTTGGAAAAAGAAATTTTTCAAAAGGTGTTAAAATTTCTATTGAGGATAAAAATGTTTATATTTATCTTGGACTTGTTATGAGATTTGGCAGCAAAGTTCATGAAACCGCTCTTATGGTTCAAGAAAATGTAAAAACAGCGGTTGAGAATATGACAGGGCTTTCTGTCGCCGCTGTGGACATAAATATATCGAATTTGGTTTTTGATAAAAACAAGCCTGTCGGCAAATTTTTTAATGGAAGTTCAGATGAAACTATTATGTAGTGTATATTGATAAATTATAAAGTGAATCCGCTGTTAGCTATGATTAATAATTTACAATGGTTCGTAAACCGAAAGGAGTGCCGTGATGAGCAGAAGAACCGCTAGAGAGCATATTTTTAAAATAATATTTCAAACAGAGTTTCATAAAGAAGACGAAGCTGAGGAAGCTATTGAGATTTATAAGGAAAATATTGAAGATGCCAGTAAAACGGACATGGAATTTATAAAAAGCGAGATTAAAGGAATTATTGAAAATAAAAGCGCCGTTGACGAGGCTATAAATAAATATGCCGAGGGATGGGAAATCAACAGAATAGCCAAAGTTGATTTAGCGATTCTGCGTCTTGCGGTTTATGAGATTTTATATTCTGATGACGTGCCTAACAAAGTAGCCGTTAATGAGGCTGTTGAACTCGCTAAATCTTTCAGCTCGGATAAATCCCCTTCTTTTATAAACGGTATTTTGGGAAAGGTAATAAACAATTTGTAAATATGTTTTAGCGTGTTAAAAAATAAAATTATAATATAGGTGTGAAATAGCTTTATAAGCGGAGTTTATATTTTCATTTAATATATGTTTTAAGAAAATTATTCTATATTAGATAAAATCACTGTAATTCGGGAGTTTAATATGAAATCACATATTTATTCTGTTTCTCAAATAAACAGATATATTAAAAATTTAATAGAAAAGGATATTTTTCTTAGAGATATTTTTATTGAGGCGGAAATATCAAATTTTAAGGTTCATACTTCGGGACATTTTTATTTTACTCTTAAAGACGAGTTCGCGGCGATTAATACAGTTATGTACAAATCTTATTCAAGGGATATTAAATTTTTACCGGAAAATGGTATGAAAGTTACGGTTTACGGGTATATTTCCATTTATGAAAAAACAGGACAGTATCAACTATGCGTTAAGATTATGGAGCCGACGGGAAAAGGAGCTTTATACGCGGCTTTTGAGCAACTTAAAAATAAACTTGAAAAAGAAGGACTTTTTGATATAGGAAGAAAAAGGCGGATTCCGAGATTTCCTCGAAAGATTGCCGTTTTAACATCTCCGGTGGGAGCGGCGATAAGAGATATTATAAGAATTTCAGAAAGAAGAAACCCTAATATAAAAATAATTGTAGTGCCTGTAATTGTTCAGGGAGAGTCGGCGGCAAAGAGTATTTGTGACGGTTTATCCCTTATTAACAGATATAAAGACGCTGATGTAATTATACTTGGAAGAGGCGGAGGTTCTATCGAGGATTTATGGTGTTTTAATGAGGAATCAGTCGCCAGAGCTGTTTTTAAATCAAAAATTCCTGTTATTTCCGCTGTTGGACACGAGACGGATTTTACTATTTCCGATTTTGTCGCTGATTTTAGAGCGTCTACACCTTCGGCGGCGGCGGAAATCGCTGTTCCAAGTCTTTATGACATAAGGGATAACGTATACGCCCTTTATGACGAGCTTAATTATTGTTTTGAGATGAAAAAATTTAATTGTGAAAACAAACTTAAAAATCTTACTTCCTCATATTTTTTTAAAAAACCTCTTGACAGAATTTCTGATATAAGAAAAAGGATTTCTGACTGCCAGAAAGATATAAATAAAGCGTTTTTATTCAAGAGGGAAAGAGCCGAGGCGGATTTGAATAATCTTATTACACGGCTTGAGGGAATTTCACCTCTGAATGTTGTGAAAAGAGGATTTTCAATAGCTTATAAAGACAATGTTCCTATAAGCTCGATTAATTCTGTTTTCGAAAACGATATTATACAAATAAGACTAATGGATGGATACTTAAAAAGTAAAATTATCGAAAAAGGTGAGTTTGATGCCAAAGAAAAAAACATTTGAGCAAGCTCTTTCAAGGCTTGAGGAAATTGTGTCAAATATTGAAAATAACCAAACAACCCTTGAGGAATCGGTTAAGCTTTATAAGGAGGGAATTGAGTTGTCTGTTTTTTGCGGAAAACAGTTAAAAAAAACAGAGCAGGAAATTATATTACTTAAAGAAAACGCCGATAAGGTTTTTAATGAGGAAACTTTTGATTATACAGAGGAATAAATATGGATAATATTATTTTTGAAAAAAAAATAAATCAATATATAGATTATATAAATAACAGGCTTTCTGAAATACTTTCTATCGAATATCCCGAAAAAATTTATGAGGCTATGAGATATAGTGTTTTCGCCGGAGGAAAAAGGTTAAGGCCTATTCTTACTCTTATGTCTTGCGAAATGTTGGGAGGAAGTAAAGAAGAGGCTGTTGATTTTGCCTGTTCCCTGGAAATGATTCACACATATTCTCTAATTCACGACGATTTACCCGCTATGGATAATGATGATTTTAGAAGGGGAGCGCCGACCTGTCATAAAAAATTTGACGAGGCTACCGCTATCCTCGCGGGAGACGCTCTTTTAAATAAGGCGTATGAGATTATGGTTGATAATGTTATTTTAAAAAGGAAAAAAAAGTTTCAGAAAGCTATGAAATATATTTCAGACGCCGCAGGAGTAAAAGGAATGATAGGCGGACAGGTTATTGACGTAATGTCGGAGGGAAAGAAAATAGACTTGGATATTTTGTTATATATTCACAAACATAAAACAGCGGCTTTGATTATTGCTCCGCTTAAAGCTGGGGGAATTATTGGGGGAATGTCAGATGAGGAAATCAAGCTTATGGAAAAAGTCGGGGAGAATATTGGAATCGCTTTTCAGATTAAAGACGATATTCTTGATGTTACAAGTACAACGGAAATTTTAGGCAAACCTGTATTCAGTGATAAGAGAAACGATAAAATAACTTATGTAACTATGTTTGGAATAGAAAAAGCCGAAAAAGACCTTAAAATTTTAACTGATGAGGCTTTGGAAATTATTGATGGATTTGGCGAGAGAAGTGAGTTTCTTTATGAGTATATCAAAAGACTTGTTTCAAGAGTTAAATAAATTTTAATGAAAGCGGCTGAGCGAACAGCGTGAATTAGTATTTAATTTTAAAGGTTTTACATGGAACATAGTGTGAACTTGAAATATGTGTAAAAAATTATAAAAAAGAAAATAAAGGTTTTTGAGTTTGTTTATTTCGTTTTTTATGGTTTTTTAGGTATTTTCCATTTATAAAGATGTTTAGTTTTTTTAATGGTTAAAAAATAAGATCAAGATTTTCAGATATACTTGTTTTAGAACGTATCTGAGAACTAAAATACGCGCGAAAAATTATAAAAAATAAAACGAAACAAAAAGGCTTTTCTGTTTAATTGAACCGTTTTCGCTTATTTTTTAATAATTTTTTAGATATTTCGCGTATATAACTGATAGCTTATGATAGTTTTCAGATACGCCCTAGAAAGAAAACTTATATTTTAAGTTGGGTAAGTCTGTGTTTATACGGTTTTTAATAACTGTCACAGAATTATTGGATACGCTCTGATTAAATTTTGAAAGTGGTATGTTTATGAAATATTTGGATAAATTAAATTTTCCTGATGATTTAAAAAAATTGAAAGAAAGTGAGCTTAATCTTATCGCGGCGGAAATAAGAGAATTTCTTATAAATTCAATAGCGAAAACGGGGGGGCATCTTTCCTCTAATCTTGGTGTTGTTGAGCTTACTGTAGCTTTGCATTATTGTTTTAATTTTTCTTATGACAGAATTATTTGGGACGTTGGACACCAATCATATACTCATAAAATATTGACGGGAAGAAAAAATGAGTTTAATTCTTTACGGAAAAAAGATGGTCTTAGTGGTTTTCCAAAGTCTGAGGAAAGTATTTATGACTCATTTAACACAGGACACAGCTCAACTTCTATTTCCGCTGGATTAGGTATCGCTCAGGCGAGAAATTTATCGGGCGGCGGCTATAACGTTGTTTCTGTAATAGGTGATGGCTCAATGACAGGAGGGCTTGTATATGAGGCTTTAAATAACGCCGCGAGAAGCGACGGCAAATTTATAATTATTCTTAATGATAATCAAATGTCTATTTCTAAAAATGTCGGCGCTATGAGTAAGTATTTAACAGAGCTTCGTTCAGCTCCTAAGTATATCGAGGTTAAAAAAGATGTTTCAGAACTTTTAAACAGTCTGCCTATTTTTGGTTCTAAGATGATTAAAATTCTTGAGAAAACAAAAGACGGAATAAAATACGCTTTATTGCCGTCGGTTATGTTTGAACAGCTTGGAGTTAAATATATAGGCCCTGTAGACGGACATGATATCGGTAATCTTATAAATGTTTTTAATAAAGTTAAAAAGTTTGATAAACCTGTTTTAATTCATTTATTGACTACGAAAGGAAAAGGATATAAAAACGCTGAAAAATATCCTTCAAAATTTCACGGGATAGGGAGTTTTGATGTTACAACAGGTATTCCGCTTTCTGAGAAAAAAGGGGAAACTTATTCTGAAATTTTTGGTAAGACTATGTGCAAGCTTTCCGCGAAAAATAAGAAGATTGTGGCCATTACCGCCGCCATGCCTTCTGGTACGGGACTTGAGTTTTTTTCAAAAGCGTATCCATCAAGGTTCTTTGATGTCGGAATTGCGGAAAGTCACGCGGTCACTTTTTCGGCGGGATTGGCTAAAGGTGGGTTTACGCCTGTTTTTACGGTATATTCCACCTTTTTGCAAAGAGGCTATGATCAAATTATCCACGATGTTTGTATTCAGAAACTTCATGTTGTTTTCGCCGTTGACAGGGCTGGTATAGTTGGAGATGACGGAGAAACGCATCAAGGGATTTATGACTTATCTTATTTATCACATATACCAAATATGACAGTTATTTCTCCCAAAAATAAATTTGAGTTTCAAAAAATGCTTGAGTTTTCAATTAATGAGTTTGACGCTCCTATCGCTATAAGATATCCTAAGGGTACAGCATCAGAGATTTTTAAAGAATATTTTGAGGAAATTAAATTTGGAAAGTCAGAATATATTTTTGACGGTGAGGATATCATAATTATATTTGTCGGAAATATGGCTGATACAGCTTTTAAGGTTTATAATATGCTCATTAGGGCGGGGTTTTCTCCGGCTTTGGTAAATGCCAGATTTATAAGGCCAATCGATTTGGAATTAATACAAGATATAGAAAATCGTTTTGAGTTTGTTTTTACGATAGAGGATAATGTGGAGACGGGCGGATTTGGCGGTGGACTTAATTCAGAGCTAATTAAGAACGGTGTTTTTAATAAAAAGATATATAATTTCGCTTTTCCGGATGTTTTTGTCAAACAAGGGAGCAAAACGGAAATTTATAAGGAATTTGGTCTTGATAGCGAAAAAATATTCGAAAAAATTATTTGTTTTATTGAAAAGTACAAAAGTTTGTGTTAAAATATATTTATGATAATGTATAAGTGTGTTTAAAATTTTGATAACGGTTTTAAATATTAAATGTATACAAATTTATGCAATTCTATAAAGAGCGAGTATTAAAAATACATTTTATATTTAACGGTTTTTTATATAATTTATTTTAAATACGCCGTATAATTCAGTTGGGTTGATTTTATGTGTGAAAAAATAAGACTTGATTTATCTCTAAAAGAAAAATTCGGTTTTTCAAGAGAACACGCTAAAGAAATTATTGAGAAAGGGTATGTTTCTTTTGGCGGTAAAATTTTTAGAAAACCTGGTGAGAAAGTTTTTAAGGATACAGAATTTAATATTGATGAAAAAGGTTATTTAAAGTATGTCGGCAGAGGCGGGCTTAAACTTGAGAAGGCCATTGAAATTTTTAATATTGATATTTCGGGCAAGGCCTGTATTGACGTAGGATCATCAACAGGTGGTTTTACGGACTGTATGCTGCAATATGGGGCAAAAACGGTTTTTGCTGTGGATGTCGGAACAGATCAGCTTTCTGATATTATAAAAAATAATCCCAAAGTTATATCTATGGAAAATACCAACATTGTGAATTGCCGTAAGGAGGATTTTTCTTTAAGCGTTGATTTTGCTACCGTAGATGTTTCGTTTGTTTCTCTTACGAAAATCTTGTCTTATGTAAGGGATATTTTGAATGAAAGCGGAGAAGCTGTTATACTTATTAAACCACAGTTTGAGGCGGGGAGGCAAAATGTGGGGCGAAAAGGAATTGTGAAAAATCCCAAAACTCATAAGAATGTTATAAAATCTATTTGCGCACACGTTTTTGAGCTGAGTTTTGAAATAAAAAATATTACTTTTTCTCCCGTTAAAGGTTCTGATGGAAATATTGAGTATATTATGTATATCTCAAAAATCGGAAAGGGAATTAATTCGATGGATTTTAGTGAATTTATTGAGAGAGTTGTTTCGGAGGCGCACAGGCTACTCTAAATTTTGTCTGTTTTTTATAAATAATATTATTACTGGTTTTACTTTTAAGGAGAATTTTATGTATAACATCGGACTTGTTATTAATTTGGAAAAAGACCCTTTTCTTGAGTATTCCAAAAAGCTTAAAGACTATATTTTAAGCCTTGGGCGAAAGGTTATTGTGCTTGAAAAATTTAAAGAAGCTTTAGGACTCTCTGAAAGTGCCCCGAATCTTGACGAGATATGCAGGAAATCCGATTTTGTTACGGTTTTAGGCGGTGATGGGACAATTCTTACGGTGGCGAGGCGCGCTTCCGTTTACAAAACTCCTATTTTGGGAATTAATTTAGGAACTTTAGGATATTTGGCCGATGTTGAAAAAAATGACGCTTTTAAAGCTGTTGAGAAAGTTTTAAATAACAATTTCTCAATCGAAAAAAGGATGATGCTTGAGGTTTTTAAAGACGGAAAGCCTTTTGACAATAATTTTGGACTTGCCTTGAATGAGGTTTGTTTAAGAAACAGCACTTTTTCTCGTATGATTAAATTTGAAATGAAAATAAACGATGAGTTTATAGACAGTTATAGAGCGGACGGTGTTATTGTGTCTACAGCTACAGGTTCAACGGCTTATAATCTTTCGGCGGGAGGTCCTATTTTAAAACCTGATACGGAGCTTATTTCAATTACTCAGCTTTGCCCCCATACTTTATACGCAAGGCCTTATGTTGTATCGGGAAATGACGTTATTAAGCTTAAAGTAAAGGACAGTGAAAAAAACGTGGTTCTGGTTCTTGACGGAATTGAAACGGTGAACGCTGAGGAAAGCAGTGAGATTATTATAAAACGGTCGAAATTTTTTACTCATATTATTAAAACCACGGGACTTGGGTTTTATGATATTTTAAGACGGAAAATGGTTGAAATCAGGAAGTGATATCTTTATGAAACTGAAACGACAATCGAAAATTATTGAACTTATTAATAAAAATGACATTGAGACCCAAGAGGAACTCGCAAGGCTTCTTCAAGAGGCTGATTTTTCAGTTACTCAGGCTACTATATCAAGAGATATACGAGAGCTCAAAATAACAAAGGTTATGGACGGAAAAAAACAAAAATACGCTCTTTTACCTGACGAGACTCCTGTTGTTTCGGAGAAACTTATAAGAATTTTCAGAGACGCCGTTACCCATATTGATTGTTCTCAAAACATTATTGTTATTAAGACCCTTGATGGAATGGCTATGGCTGTCGCCGCGGTTTTGGACTCTATGGAAAATTCTGAGATACTTGGCAGTATAGCAGGGGATGACACTGTTTTTTGTGTTATAAAATCTGAAAAAAACGCTGTAAAACTTATAGAACGGCTTAAAGAACCTATTGGTATTAAAGATGTACCTAATGATTAATTGGTATTTCAGATAAATAATTATAAACATTGCGTTTTAAAGAATAAAGTTTTAAAGTGTATTTGGAAACTTTCTAAATAAACTTTCAAAATTATACAAGTAATAGATTTTTTTGATGTAAATATTCTTTACTTAGGCGGAGAAACATTAAAAAAATAAATGGGTTTTATGGAAGCGGCAATTTTTTTGTTTATTTTATTTTTTATAATTTTTTTGTATTTTGATTTTCAGATAAGCTGTATTTGATTTTTTGTTTAAAGTTATTAAAAATTAGTTAATAGGTGTTCTCCTAATGCTGAAAAGGTGGTATTGATTTATGATAGAACATTTGTACATAGAAAATGTCGCCCTTATAGAAAAAATCAATATTGAGTTTAACAAAGGATTAAATATTCTTTCCGGTGAGACGGGCGCGGGTAAATCAATTATTATTGATTCTATAAGTTTTGCCACAGGGCAGCGACCCGGTAAGGATTTTGTTAAAAAAAACGCTTCAAAGGCTTTAGTGGAACTTATTATTTTTATTGAAAATGATTTTGTAGTTGATGAGATAAAAAAGTTTGGTATTGAGATTGACGAGGATAATTGTGTTTTGATTTCGAGAAGTATTACATCCGCCGGAAAAACCACGTCAAAAATAAATGGCAAAAATGTTACGGTAGGCATGCTTAAAGAGGTTTCCGCGTTTCTTATAGATACTCATGGGCAGCATGAATACCAATCTCTTATGAATCCCGTAAAACATATAGGCATTGTTGACAATTTTTGCGGTGATAACTTTATAAAGTTTAAAGAAAAGCTATCGGAAAGGTACAGAGATTATAAAAACATATTAAAAAGTATTAAAAATATTGACGGAAATGAAAAAGAGCGTGAAATGAAAACAGAATCATATCAATTTCAGATTGAGGAAATTGATATGGCTAATCTTAGAGAAAATGAGGAAGAAGAGCTTCTTTTGAGAAGAAAGGTTTTAAGCAATTCCGAAAAGCTCAAAGAACACTCGAGACGAGTTTTGTCTTTATTGTACAGAGACGAAAATGGCTCAGTTTCTGACAAAGTTTCATCGGCTCTTGACAGTTTATTTGAAATCGCGCGCCTTGACCCGGAGCAAAAAGAACTTTGCTCGGAACTTGAGGGAATTTCAGCGGAGCTTGAGGATGTTGTTGAAAGAATAAATATATACGCTGACAGTATTGAAAGCAATGAGGCGGAACTTGAGGAAATTGAGGAAAGGCTTGATTTCCTTTATAGACTTAAAAGAAAGTATGGTAAGGATGTAAAGGCGATTTTAAATTATTCTAAAGAGCTTAAAAAAAAGCTTGACGCTATTTTAAATAGTGAGGAAGAGCTGATTAAATTAACCGAAAAGAAGAAAAACGCTGAAAATGAAATAAGAAAAATCTGTGACTTGATTTCAGGGGAAAGAAAAAACGCCGCTGAAAAAATACAAACAAGCGTTGAAAAAACTTTAAAAGAGCTTGGTATGAAAAACGCTAAATTTAAAGTTGACGTTTCAAGGAAAAATGAATTTACAACAAACGGAAGAGATAAAATTGAGTTTTTAATATCTCCAAATCTCGGAGAGGATTTAAAGCCTTTGGCTAAAATAGCTTCGGGAGGTGAAATGAGCAGAGTTATGCTCGCTATGAAAGTTATTTTAGCGGACGCCGACACGGTTGAAACTTTTATTTTTGATGAGATTGATACGGGGGTGAGCGGGAGGACCGCTCAACAGGTAGCGCAGAAGCTTTCGGATTTGGGGAAAAAGCGACAGATTTTATGTATTACTCATCTTCCTCAAATTGCGGCTATGGGGGACAGTCATTTTCTTATTGAGAAAACTTCTGACTCAAGTTCTACAACAACTAATATTTATGAGCTTGACTATAAAAAAATTATACATGAAATAGCGAGACTTACAGGCGGTGTTGAAATTACCGAGGCGACTTTAAAGGCCGCGGAAGAAATGAAAAGGCTTGCTCTTGAGCTTAAATAATTTTTAAAATTATTTTTCACTATGGTGGGAGATTTTGGGAGGTTTTTATGAAATTAAGAAATTTAATTATTTTTATGATTGTTTTATTTATATTTACAGGCTGCGGGATGAACTCGGGGTCTGATAACTTAATGGGAGACATTGACTCAAATAATGTTATTGAAAAATATAACAACGCTGTTGATTATGTTTTTAACGCCGACTCATATACGATAAGCGCGAATACTGATATAAATATGACGGAAGAGGGTAAAGAGAATGTTAATATGGGAATGTCAATGACATCTGAACTCAAAACAAAAAATGACGAGAAGGGAAACAGAGCCGCCGAACTCAATACGCTTTTTAAACTTGCGGATATGACGGAAGAAGGCGGAGGATATTATAAAGACGAGTATTTTTATCCAAAAGCCATAAAACAAAAAATAAAAACAGATTATGAAAATATATTTTCCGAGGGAAATATAAATATTTTTAAGATTACTGAGAAAGTTCTTAGTCAAGGTATTAAACCCGTAGTGGAAAAAGCGGAAGAGGGATACAGAGTTGAGTTCGAGTTAGATGTTAATATGTTAAAACAGGAAATTCCCGAATTGCTCTCAAATATTTCTGATTATTTGAGGATTTCGGAATATGACTTTACTATGAATAGCTGTAAGATTTCCGCTGTTATAGGAGATGATGGGATTTTAAAATCCGAGAAGTTTTTAAGTAAGGCTCAGGTAAACCTTTATGACGGAACAAGTGAGAAGGATTTCAGAAATTTTAAAGTCAACTGCAATATTGAAATTATTGAAAACATTTCAGATGTTAATAACACGGAAGTTGTTTTTCCTGACGGTTTAAGCGAATATGCCGACATTACTCCAAAGGCGCCGTCTGAAAAAACTTTAGAATAGAAATATATTATTTTTTAATATTTTTTAAGAAAGGAAATTTTACAATTTTGTTTGCTTAATTATTTTGCTTAAAAGTGTTTTTATATTTAACGAAGAATTATTTATTGAGCGAACGATTGTAATAGGGAAAATAAATATGATTATTGAAGCGTTTTCTGCAGATGATACAGAGCAAGCGGGTCTCTTGCTTGGAACGGAGGCGAAAAAGAAAGACATATTTTGTCTTACTGGAGATTTAGGAGTCGGAAAAACTATTTTTTCAAAAGGATTCGCTAAAGGTCTTTTAATTGATGAGGATATTACAAGTCCAACTTTTACTATTGTAAATGAATACCAAAGCGGCAGACTGCCTTTTTATCATTTTGACGTATACAGGCTTAAAAGTTCTGATGAGATTTTTGAACTTGGGTTTGACGAATATTTATTCGGAGACGGGATTTGTCTTATTGAATGGGCCGAAATTGTGAAAGAGGCTATTCCCAATGACGCTATTTGGATTAATATTGAAAAAGATTTATCGAAAGGTGAAAATTATAGGGTTATTAAAATTGATGAATAATTATAATAAAACAGTAGGTTAATGATAAAAACGTGGTTACGGCAATTTCATTTATAAAGAGAGTTTTAGAAAAAGAGATTTTATAGGTGTAAAGCTGTTTTGGGAATTTTAGATAAAATAATTTTTTCTTTATTCAAATTTACGTTGAGATTGTTGAAAAAAGTTTTTTTGTTTTTTGATACTGATTTTATATATTGATATAATATAGAGACACTGATTAATCCGTTAAATATTTTTAAGGTAAATTTACACCGGAAAAGGTCGGTAAAAGTAATTTTATGTTATGATAAAGAGAGATTTAAAGTTTCTTTATTCATTCTTTTATCGGTTCACTATAGATAAAATTATAAAAGAGAGATTAGTCGGTGTTTTCGTAATGTTTAAGAGGTGTTCTTTATGAAAATTCTTGCTATTGATACTACTTCGCTCGCCGCTAGTGTTGCTCTTGTTGACGAAAAAAAAACCATTGCCGAATTTACGACAAACTATAAAAAAACTCATTCTCAAACAATTATGCCTATGCTTGAGTATCTTAAAAATATGGTTGAGCTTGACATAAACACAGTCGATTATATAGCTTGTTCCAGCGGGCCAGGTTCTTTTACCGGACTTAGAATCGGCGCGGCTACCGCTAAAGGACTCGCTTTCGCCTTAAATAAAAAAATTATACCTGTTCCTACTCTTGATGCTTTAGCATATAATATTTTTATGAACGGCCAAATTATAGCGCCGATTATGGACGCGAGAAGGAATCAAGTATATACGGCGTTTTATAAATGGGAAGACGATAAATTCATCCGTATAAGCGAGTATATGGCTGATGATATTAAACTTGTACTTAAAAAGCTTTCAAGGTTTGATAAAAATGTTGTGTTTTTAGGCGATGGTGTAGAAGTTTATAAGGATATTATAATAGAGTTTAACAGTAATTTTATTTTCGCCCCATCTCATATAAACGCCCAAAGAGCTTCCGCTGTAGGAGCGCTCGCTATGGAATACGCGAGAAGCGGCGTGGTGGATCCAAAAGATTTTGAGCTGATTTATTTAAGAAAATCACAGGCGGAGAGGGAATTTGACGAAAGGGAAAAATCAATATGATAGTTTTTACTAAGGCTCAAAAAAAGCATATAGACGAGATAGCTGAAATAGAAAAGGAATGTTTTTTAACTCCTTGGCCTAAATCTTCTTTTGAAAAAGATATTTGTAAAAATAAATTTGCTGTGTATATTGTGGCTGTTGATGATAAGACGGGTAAAGTTGTGGGATACGGAGGTATGTGGCATGTTGTGAATGAAGGTCATATTACTAATATAGCTGTGTCCGAGAAATATAGACGACAAGGTATAGGCGCCGGAATCATTGATGGTTTTGAAAAAATATGCGAGGAAAACGAGATGATTGGCATGACTCTTGAGGTTAGAAGAGGAAACCAGAAAGCTATGGGCTTATACAGAAAAAAGGGATTTAAGATATCGGGAATACGGCCTGAGTATTATAATGACACAAAAGAAGACGCTATTATTATGTGGAAGTATTTTATTCCAGAAGAGCTAATTGATAATAACCTTTAAGATAAACATAGTAAACTCGATATAAATATAATTTTAATTGTTTGTAATAAGAGGTGAAAAAATGGCTGACGAGCTTAAATACAGTGAATTAAAAAATTTTTGCGACCCGAAAAAACTTGGGTTTAAATTTATTAGTGAGATAGACGCTTCTTCTGATATTATCGGACAGAATATAGCTTCTGAGGCTTTGGAATTTGGTCTTAAAATAAAATCAAAAGGGTACAATATTTTTGTTTCTGGCATTCCGGGGACGGGGAAAACCACGTTTACCAAAAAATACGCTAAGGAAATAGCGAAAACAGAACCAACTCCCGATGATTTGTGCTATGTGTATAATTTTGAGAATCCTAAAAATCCTAAATTACTTAAATTTCCAGCGGGTCTCGGAAAAAAATTTAAAGACGATTTTGACGAGGTTATAAACGTTTTAAGCATTGAGATTCCGAAAGCTTTTATTTCAGAGGACTATGAGACGGAAAAGGATAAGATAATTAAGAATTATCAGGAAAAAAGAGACGATGTTATTAAAGAAATGACAGAAGAGGCTAAAAAGTATGAATTTGGTGTTAAAACCACAAATTCAGGAATGTATTTTCTTCCTATAATTGACGGACAAACAATATCGGAGGAGGATTTTGATTCTCTAACTGACGCTCAGAAAGACAAAATTTCTGAGAAATCTGAGGTTGTTCAAGAAAAAGCGGCTGAAATTATGCAGGTTATAAAAGAATATGAAAAAGACACAAAAAAGGAGATAGAAGATATTGAATATACGACGGGTCTTTTTATTGTCGGCCGTTTTTTTGGCGCTCTTCAAGAAAGCTATACTTTAAACGAGGATGTTATTAAATTTTTACAAGATGTTAAAGAAGACATTATTGAAAATATAAGCTGTTTTATGGAAGAGGAACCTGAGGATGACGAGTCGATGCAGATTATGGCGCCTTGGATTACTAAAAAAAACAATGAGGATGTTTTGTCAAAATATAAAATCAATCTTGTTGTTGATAATTCAGAAACAGAAGGCGCTCCTGTAATCGAGTGTCATAATCCAACCTATGTGAATTTAACAGGAGATATTGAGTATGACAACGAGTATGGAAATTTTACGACAGATTATATGAAGATTAAGCCGGGGGCTTTACATGAGGCTAACGGAGGCTATCTCATTTTATCAGTGGCGGACCTTTTGTCAAATATGTATTCATGGGAAGCTCTTAAAAGAGTTATTAAAACAGGTGAAATCGTTATAGAGCCTTTAAAGGAATATCAGCTTGGGGGAATTTCGGTTTCTACAATTAAACCTGAGAAAGTTATAGTAAATGTAAAAATAATTCTCATTGGTACAGCTTATTATTATGATTTATTAAATGAAAATGATGATGAGTTCTCAAAACTTTTTAAAGTGTGTTCTGTATTTGACTATGAGATGGATAAAAATGATGAAAATCAATTTGCTATATGCCGATTTATAAAAAATTTCGCTGAAAGGGAAGATATTATTGATTTTGAGGTTTCGGCGGTTTCTAAAATTATCGAGTATTCATCAAGAATAGCTGAAAGACAGGATAAATATACCACGAAATTTAATCAGCTTAACGAAATACTTGAGGAAGCCAACGTATGGGCAAGGCTTGATAATTCAGATAAGGTTTATGAGAAATATGTCTCAAAGGCTATTGATGAGAAAATTCGAAGAATACAGCTTTATGAGAACAAACTTAACGATATGATTTTGGAAAATGATTTAATGATTTCAACAAGCGGAAAAGCTATAGGGCAGATAAACGGTCTCGCTGTTATGGATATGGGAGGGTATACTTTCGGAAAGCCCTCTAAAATAACAGCCACAACTTATATGGGGAAATCTGGAATTGTGAATATTGAAGAAGAAGCGGAGATGAGCGGAAATATACACAATAAGGGCGTTCAGGTTATTACTGGGTTTCTTGGGGAGAATTTCGCTCAGGAATTTCCTCTTTCCGTATCATGCAGAATTTGCTTTGAGCAAAATTACAACGGTATTGATGGTGACAGCGCGTCAAGTACAGAGTTATATTGTATTTTATCAAGTTTATCAAATTTACCTATTAATCAGGAAATTGCTGTTACGGGAAGTGTTAATCAAAAAGGTGAGATTCAGCCTATAGGCGGTGTTACTTATAAAATTGAGGGATTTTTCGACATATGTGAGAAAAGGGGACTTACAGGAACTCAAGGGGTTATTATTCCAGCTCAGAATATTAAAGACCTTGTTCTTAAAAATAAGGTGATTGAGGCTGTTAAAAATGGTAAATTTCATATTTATCCTATTTTGTCGGTTGATGAGGGTATTGAGATTTTAACTGGTGTTAAGGCAGGGAAAAAAGGCTCAAGAGGAAAATATCCTCAAAATACTGTTTATGGCAAGGTGTATAAAAAGCTTAAAGTGTATTATGAGAAATCTATTGAGGATTGATTTGCTCATGTTGTTTTTGTTAACGGAAAGTATATTTATAATAAATTTAATTTTTGACTGTTATTATTGATTATTTTTTTATAAATTTTTATGTTTTTATTATGAGGAGAGATAACTTATGAAGAAAAAAATAGCTATGTTAACGCTGTGCGCTCTGTTTATTAGGCAAAACGCTGTTTCAGCGGATGTATGGAGAGTACCTATTATTATTGAGGGTACGTCATATTATACTCTTGAGTCAACGGCTCAAGATAACAGTGTTTATATAACAGATAAATCAGGGAACAAAATAGTTGAGCAACCGTTTTATGATGTTAAATATGAGGGTGAAGGATATATTGTACGTTATCATGGGGGAGAGTTGAATAACAACTGTACTGTTCTTGACAGTAATTTTAAAGAAGTTATACCTGTAAAATATAATTATATAGAGTATAATAAAAACACTAAGTGTTATGAGTGTTTTTACAGTGATAATTCAGGAAAACAATGTTTTGATTTTTATGACAAGGAATTTAATAAAGTCAGTCAGCCGGCGGATGTTTTTCCTATTGAGGGTACGGAGTATTATTGTCAAAAGGTAATTGACGAAAAAAGTTCTTTAGCAAATAAATTTTACTTTATATGCGACGCTGATGGGAATAGGCTTATTGAGGAGGGTTTTAGGAAAATTACGGGATTAAAAGGATTTATTGTCGTGACGAGATTTAGCGATTATATGGAAGGGCTTTATAATAAAGATTTAAAACTCGCGGCGGATATTAAGTATAATTGGATAGGTTTTGATGAGGAGAGCCAATGTATTATTTTAAAATCGGCTGATAAAGTGGAATATCTTGGACTTGACGCTAAATACAAAAAACCTGTGAGAAAGCTTGGGGAAACTGGTCTTTATACTATTGAAAACGAGGATGGGAGTTTTTATTTCTGTGATGAAACGGGTACAGCTATGAGCGACAAAAAATATTATGATATATATGATATTTATAATGATAAAATTGTTGTGAGAAGCGGTAATAAATATCCTTATAAATTTGGTATGGTTGACAATAACCTTAATACGCTTTTTGAGGAAGAGTATTTTGCTATTGAGGGAAATGGGGAGGGACAGTTTAAGCTATACGAAAATGAAAAAGTGCGACATTATGACAAGATGAACGAAATCACTTGTACCGACCTTGATTATAAATATATTACTCCGATAAAAGGAATGGAAAACAAATATATTTACAATATGAGAAGGTCTGAGCACGATGACGCGCTTTCCCAAAATAAAGTGATAATTGACGGAGACGGAAACGCTCTTACAGGATTTTATCTTAATATTGAACCTCAAGGGGAGGATATGTACAGAACAATAACCGTTTCGGCGAAAGTCGGAATGGCTGACAGTGAGAGGGGAATGCTTAATTCTGACCTTAAATTAATTGTTCCTATGGGACCGCATACACTCACAACGATAAAAGAGTCAGGAGTAGTATTTATAGAGGCCAGAATGGGCGACAATATAGAGGCTTATTATGATTTAGCTGGAAACAGATATGGCACAAAAGAGGAAATTCTTAAAATAGGCGAAGATTTACACAGTATGAGCGATTGGGCAAAAGAGAGTATTGAAAAAGCCATTAATATTGGGATTGTCCCTGAACAGTTGCGGAATGCTTATAAAAAGAATATTTCCAGAAAAGAGTTTTGCCAGATTGCTATAAGTACCTATGTGGCGAAGACAGGGGCTAAAATAGACGAAAGCGCCGCATCGCCGTTTGACGATGTTTTTGATAAACATATAACCGCTGCTTACAACTTAGGTATTGTTAAAGGGACTGGTTATAAAAAGTTTACTCCTGATAATAGCATTACAAGACAGGAAGCGGCGGTTATGCTGAGAAATCTAGCCAATGTTCTTAAAATAGCGGATACTCCTAAAAAAGAGAAATTTACTGACGAAAGTTATTTCGCCGATTGGGCGAAAGACGCTATATATTCTGTGGCCGGTATAAAAAGCGGGAATACTTATGTTATGGCGGGAACAGAAAAAGGTAAGTTTTCTCCGTGGATGAGTTATACAAGGGAGCAGGCTATCGCTACAATGCTAAGATTATATAATCAGTCTGAGACAACCTATCAAATGTCTCAGGAGGTAAAGGCTGAGTCCGTATAAGGACAGAAGCGTAAAGTTTAAAACAAATTACGGTGAGTTGGGTTATATTGGCGAAAATAAATTCGCTGTTTTTAAAAAGTATCGCACTTACGGATTGTTGGACAAGAATAGAGAGGAGGAATGTGATATAATTGATGTAAACGGTAATATAATTGAAAAAACGCAAATGTTTCCGATATTGTGAAGAGAAAAAAAGACAAACTACAGAATCAAATGGTAAAAAAGAAATTAACCTATATGAACGGAAATATTATAAAAGAATTGTCAAAATATATAAGCGGCAATTTATTTACATTTTAAGCTAACAATAAAATATGGGTTGTTGATATTAACGGAAATGTAGTCAGAGCTAAGTGTAGTGGCGGTTTATCAAAGGACTCTGTTATAAACGGACTTTTTATGACTAGGGAGGGAAACAGATTTGATATTTATGATAAAAACAGAATATTTATAAAAAGTATTGAAAAGCTTATTGGTTTTGACTGTGAAAAGGTTGATTTTGACAGTAAGCGTTATAATATAACGGAAATTTCCAGTACGAATTTATTATTATAGAGTATTGGTAAGCTAATACTATTTTAAGAATTGGTTTATAATACGTCTTATGGGTGAGAGAAAGAGGGCGGAGGAATTTCTTAAAATCAAAACGCTGCCTAATGGTAGGTTTACGGCTATATGTGTTAATGATATAAAGATCTTGTATACTTAACGATTATTGAAACGTGTACATAAGGACAAAATATGTGGAACCATATTATAAGGGGAAAAGCCAATTTGCCGCTTTTAAAAAATATAACACGGATTGTGATGATTACAAAAAAGAATTGGGGAAAGTTATGACATAATAGACGGTTGTGGGGAAATCTTATTAAAAGTAATATGATTTAAGGTAAATAAATTATGTATATCAGCGGTTAAAGTTTAATTATAGCGAAACATTAAAAGAATGGACAAGTAAACTATAATAAAACTAATATATTTAGGTAATCATTTTATTGTTTTGGGATAAAAACTTTGCGAATTGATACATATTTTTTTTAGAGCGTATCTGAAAACTAAAATACGCGCAAAAAATTATAAAAAATAAAACGAAACAGAAAGGAGTTTCTGTTTAATTGAATCGTTTTCGTTTATTTTTTAATAATTTTTTGGATATTTAGCGTATATAACTGATAGCTTATGATAGTTTTCAGATACTCCCTAGGAGAATATTACGTTACTGTAAATTTGTTTAGTTTCTTATTTATATTAAAAAAATAAATTGTAGGAGGAAATTATTGATGAGAAAACTCAGTTTAAAAATGATTATTTCGTTGGGGCTTTTTATGAGTGTTATATTTATATCTTTTCCATATAATGTTTTCGCTATGGATGAAAAGGTGGAAATAGAGAAAGTTGAGGCCTTTGGAAACACAGTCACTATAACTTTAAATAGTAAATTCGATAAATTTGATTTTTCAGATATTGTTTTAAAAGCTTATTCAAGCGATTGGTATAGCCTTGATCCTCAAATTAATCAAAATTTGAATGTTATAAATAAGTCGATGGAGATTAATGATGAAAACAAAACAGTTCTTAAATATGAGGTTTTAGAGGATATTGAGAATAATAGAATTGTGACAAAACCGAAAGAGGAAAAATTTGATAGTATTATGGAACAAATAAAAATAGCGGATAACTATGTGTCTTGGCAAATGGATAACGGCGGATGGGACAAAGCTTATGGGGAATTACATAAAATGAGAAAATGGAACGGAATTGAGCCCAAAAATATACATTCGGGCTGGAAAACACCGGAGGGTGAGCCTATTGGAACAATAGATAACTCCGCCACATATTCTCATATAATAGAAATAGCTAAAGTATATCAAAGAACAAAAAATCCAATTTATAAAAAAAGCGTGGAAAATGGTCTTGACTTTCTTTTTAAACTTCAATATCCAAGCGGGGGATTTTCTCAGGTATATCCGCCAAGAGGAAATTATTCAGATTATGTGACTTTTAACGACAACGCTATGATAAACGCGTTACGAATGATAGAGGACGTTTCTAAGAAAAATTATCCTTTTAACGGGGATTTGATTTCTGATGAGTATGCTGAAAAGGCTAAAACCTCAGTTAGTAAAGGAATTGATTTTATTTTGAAGTCGCAAATTGTCTCTAAAGGTGTTTTGTCGGCGTGGTGCGCTCAGCATGACCCAACTACTTATGAGCCGAAAGGAGGGCGGGCTTATGAGCTGCCGTCGATAAGCGGAAGCGAATCGGTTGTGATTCTTAAATTTCTTATTGACCGTGAACAAACTCCCGAAATAAAAAAAGCTGTTGATGCCGCTATTAAGTGGTTTAAAGAAAATAGTGTTGAGAATACAGAATATGATAAAAAACCTCAAGACCGTATTTCTTTTAAACCAAAAGCCGGTTCAAGAGTATGGTACAGGTTTTACGATTTAGAAACAAATGAGCCTATATTCTCTGACAGGGACGGGATTCCTAAAAGGAATATAGATGAAATAGGAGATGAAAGAAGATTTGGCTATACCTGGGCAGGAAAATGGCCGGAAAAACTTATAAACATAATGGATTCCGTAGGGTACTATAGAAATCTTGTGGTAGCGGAAGTTATAGGAAATAACTCAAAGACCCAAAATGGCGGCAGACTTGAAATTGGAACGATTAAATCAGCTGAAAAATAAAATAGATTTAAGTTTTAGATTTATGTATATATTTGTTATTGTATAGATAATAATTTTCTTGACAGAGATATTATTTAAAGGTAAAATAAAATATGGAAAGGATGTGTAATTATGGCGCATATTAAAAATATTTCCGCTTCTGAGGCTATGGAGAAACTTAAAGCGGGAAATGAAAAATACCTCAATTCTAAAACGGGTGCGGGCGACGTATCTATTGATAAACGTTCTTATACGTGTAAAAATGGACAGCAGCCTTACGCTATTATAATAGGGTGTTCAGACTCAAGGGTAATTCCTGAA
>CAJTVH010000042.1 GCA_910579745.1 uncultured Clostridia bacterium
TACGCTATTGGTATCAAATTGGTATCAAATATTAAAATAATCTCTTGTATCGCTTGTAAACAAGGGGATTGAAAAAATGTATTTAAAATGAGTTGTTTTCGTTTATTTTTTTATGATTTTTTAGATATTTGTTTTTTTAGAAAGCAAAAACAAGCGTTGGAAAAATAAGATTTTATATACTTTTAAAAATTGGTAAGATTTTTTAGATACCTATAGTATAATTAAATATTTTTTTGTATTTTATCTGTATTGGTTAATCAACAAAAAGTAAGGTGAGGTATTTTGGTGAGACAGCAGTGTTAATCTATAGCGAAATAATAAAAGAATGTATAAGTAAATTTTAATAAGCCTTGTATTATCATTAAAGTATTTAAAAAAGCAAAATGAGGAGAGATAAAAATTATTTTTGTAAGGCGGAGGAGGGAGAGCATAGCTATAGTTTTATGCCGACCAAAGCTAACGTGGCGAAAAGGATTTTCATTTATCAAATTTGTTTGTTTTCAAGTTCTTTGATTATAAGGGATTCTTTTATTAATTTTTGCTAAAGGTCTGAGAATTTCTATAAGTTCAGAGTTATTTATTTTTAACCGTTTATAGCGATGTTTACAAGAACCTCAAATATATCGTTTATTTCAAAATCTACAATGCCTCCGTATTTATCAACTATTGAATTGATTGATTTAATACCTATTCCCTCACCTTGTTTTTTACTTGATAGAAATTTACCATTTATTACTTTTATTTTTTTGTTAAAACTGTTTGAAATATTGATGAATAAATTATCTTTAATGCATTTGCCTTTAACGCTTATAAATTTATTATTGTCTTCCTGTCTTAAACAAGCCTCGAAAGCGTTTTCAAGCAAGTTTCCTAAGATAATTGTAATATCTGTATCGGGAAAAGGTATTAGGGAGGCTGCCTCAAATTTAACATCGAAATGTATATTGTTTCTATCACAAATTTGAGAATAATAATTCAGTAAAGCGTCAATAGTCACATTTTTACAATATGAGATAGGCGAGGCGACATATATATTTTTCTCAAAGGAATCCATATATTCGGAAAGAGCTATATAATTTTCTTCTTTAAGAAAGTTCTGCATTACTCTTAAATGATGCCTCATATCATGATAAGATTTTCTTGTATTTTCAATATTTTTGCTGAGTTCCTTGTAATGGTTTTTATGAATATCAACTTGTCGTTTCATTTGTCTTTGTTCCTCATCAAAGGTCAATTTAAAAATAACGGCGTCAGCGACATTTTTCCATTGTATTAGACTAAGACAGATTATAATTACAAAAACGCTGATTTCAGTAAACCAACCGCCATAAATAGGTTCAAATATGGGATAAATTCTATCAAAAACAAGTGAGAAGGCAAAGAATGTATTACCAAAAAAAGATGGATAATAAAAATTATCACTATCTCTAAAAAAAATTAAAGTTGTGGAAATAAGGTATATAGAACAATACCATTTATAAAATTCTAAAATATTAGAGATTATTTCCCGTCCGTGAATTGAGATATTAAACGAGAATAAGGAAAGAACAGTAAAAAGCAAGCATACAAAAGCAGAGATAGAAAGGGAAATTACATTGATAAACTTATTTACCTTACATATTTTGTTGTGAATAGCGATAATAAATGTATAAATTAAATACCATACAATCATATTTACGGAATATATAAGCTCAGAGGAAAAAGCGAAAAAATAACGCAATAAATCCTGCCCTATGTATATACTTAATGCAAGGGTAAGAAGAGTGAAAATATTCAGTTTTGATAATTTGAGAACAAGGTCCATATAAATTGAGACAATAAAGCAAATAAATGCTGAGACAAATATGAGCGTATAGATAAAGATATTGAAACCTCTCATAGTGTTGAGCGTTTTTGGCGTGCCGAAGGACGGAGGATAAATAATCCCACTATAATAGTGGCTGCTGTTAAATACGTTTAATAAAATTTGAGTTCGTCCAGAAGCGTTAAAAGTAACCATCCTACTTTGTATTTCCTTTTTATTTTTGTCAGTATTGCCCATCTGAAGCTCTAAATTGTCGTTTATGTATAGATTATAGGAAGAATAAATCTCAGGCAACAAAATAGAATATTTAGCGTTTTCATCGGGAAGAAATATGTTAAGTCTGTATGTACCTTTTCCAAAAGCCGAGCTGTTGGTCATAGATGTTCTTTCGCCTATAGAAACATATTCCATAAAAGAAGCGGGTTTACCGTTTATAAAATCTTTAGGTGTATATAACTCATCACTGTAAAATTCCCAGTCATATATAAGAAACATATAATTATCAATATCATCTTTTTCAAGTTTTAGTATGCCGTTTACAGGCTGGAGGGAATTATAAGTGTATTTATTATTAAATTTATAAAGAAAGTGGAATAAAAAAGCTGAGCAAAGCGCCGATATAAATGTAATTATAATTATTTTTTTGTATTTAACCATTTAATAAACCACGCTCCCGCCACTAAAATCAATATTCCGAGTGATATAAAAACAAAATAGTTTATTTCTTTTTTTTCCTTAAAAACTGTTTTATATGTTCCTAAATCATCTATAAAGAACTCGGAAAACCTGTTATCTTTTGAAGTATTTTTTATTAAGATATTATTTTTGCTTATTTCTTCTGTTTTGTTGGAAATACGAAGTTTTGAGCCTTTTATGCTTTTAATAGATTTGTTATTTATCTCAACCTCAACACTTATATTTTCTTTATCTTTGTTTATACCAACAGCGATAGAATCATTTTCTTTAATATCATAATCTTTTATAAAATTAGAGGGAACTTCAAGAGCGACGCCGTTTTTTTCAAAAGTAATGTAATCACCCTGTATTTTTTCAGTCTCAATTAATTTATCACCTGAAATAACTGTTTTATTCGGGGTTATTTCCTCAATTGGTAACGGATCAGTATTGGTCATATTTTTTATGGTTTCTGTTGTGTATTCAATCTCAAACTCCGTAACATTTTGAGATATAGAACTATTTACGGCGGTTTCGTTAAAATATTTGATTTTTTTGGATTTTTGTCTGCTACCGCTTTTTGATGAGGAGTTGTAAACAGGAAGTTTTTGCTCTTTATTATCCCCGCCATCTTTATCGCCGTTTATAAAATAGGATTTTATGTGATTTTTATCAGTAGTAATATGTATATTACCATAATCTTTTTTGTTGTAATTAAGTTTAAACTCATAATTACTGTTAAGATTTAATCTACTTATGTATATAACAAATCTATCGTCAAATACATTATATATATTTTCAAACGCCTCAGACCATTGATCATTATTTTCTTTAAAAAAAACCTTTATATTATTAAAATCTTTTATTGATTTTATCCATTGAACAATTATAAAATTAGAATCTTTATAGATGTAATTAAGATAAATATCATCGTCTTTCATAGTGTAAAAAGTTTTGTATCTATATACACTTTTTTCATTTTTTGCTTTAATTCCAACAGGGAGCCGATATTTTCCTTTTATGGTAATTTCGCCTATGGTATTAGTGGAGTCAGGTATTTCCCAATCAACTGAACAATAAAAATAATCTCCATATTCTGTATGGAATAAATAATTGTCATTTATATTTAGATAATTGGAAATAGATTCCCCAAAAGGAATAAGTTCGACATTATCAGAAATCTCATCGATATTATATTCGGCTGTCAACAAAGGCGCCATTTCATCTTTGTAAATAAAAAAAGGGATTTCAATGAAAGGCGCCAAACCGCCATTAAATTTATATCCGGAGGGAGGAACTATTTCTCCTTTTAACGTGCTTCTACCGAGTATTGATGTATCTATTGTATCAATACTATTCCAGCGTATATCGCAGTTAAGGAATTTTTTAGCTCCAATTTGCACAAAAATATTCTTAGGAGCCGTTATATTATCAATTTCAGTGTTTACAGGAATAAAACGTATAAAATTATATCCTGTAGACTTAGGGTCAATAATATCTAAAATTTTCACTTCAGTATCTATATAATTTTCAAAATTATAATCAAGATCTGAGAAATTTGTTTTTATGGACGTATCAGAAGATGTAACGTTAAATTTTTCAGTTTCATTAAAAGGATTCTCAAGAGCGTAAATATCAATTTTCGATGTGAAAAAAATCATTAATAATAAAATTAATTTTTTCATATGTTTACATCCCCCCCAGTTTATATTTTATATAAGCTTTATGGATTTCTTTTCTGTTTCTCTTTCTAATAGGGACATTTTCGCTATTATCCATAAGAAAATCATCCTTTTGTATTTTTACTATATGTTCCATATTGACAATTACACATCGGCAACACTCGATAAATCGATCATCCTCAAGAATAGGAGCGGTTTTTTTATGAAACCCCTCGTCAAGTTCAATTATTCTGTTATAAAGATGTATTCTAACAGTCCTTAAAGCGTTGTCAATATATATAATATCCTTAAACGCTATATGATAAGCGTATTTCCCGGAAATAAAATCAACGTATTTTGTACTTTTTTTTATATCTTTAAGGCATTTATTAAGTAGTTTTTTTATCTGTGCTCTATCTACAGGCTTAATAAGATAACCTGACGCCTCGACCTCATAACTTTCGGTAGCGAATGAATTACTTGTTGTTATAAAAATAATTTTACAGTTTTTGTCGGTTTCAAATATTTTTCTCGCGACATCAATTCCCGTTGTTTCTCGCATATAAATGTCGAGAAAAACAATATCATATTTATTAGGCTCAAATTCAGTTAATAATGTTTCGCCATCCTCAAAAAGGTCTATATTATTACAAGTATCCTTAAGACAGTCAGATATATAATTTTTAAGAATGTTTAAATCATCTTTATAGTCGTCAGCTACGGCAATTTTTAATAAACTCACTGAAATATCCCCTTTCTTTTGTCATTATTATAAATTATAATAAATTATAAATCAATTATTAAAATTGAGTTTCGTACAAAAAAACTGTATTTTATACGAAAGATATAGAAAAATAGTTTTAAATAATATATAATTAATCTGTGGTATAATGGGCTTGTTAGATCACATTCTTAAATCGGTTTGACAAATCTTTTTGCTTTATATTTTGCTTGATTTTTTTAAGATATTTTTCAAGTATTACTGTGAAAATCGCGTCTCATCTCTAACGAAAAAATCTTTTGTCAATTATTATATTTAGGTTATCAAACAGGTCTATTGAAAAATATGGTTTTTAAAAATTATTTTAGGAGGTACATAATGAGAAAAGTTAAAAAGACTAAGTCTTGTAGGTTTTATGGGGGAGGTGAGAATAATGAAATTTAATTCATTAATTACATTTATTGTTTCATTATCAATATTAATGGCGGCGGCGTTTTTTCAGATAATGGTGATTTATGGCGAAGAGGAGGCAACTTATGAGCATACTATAAATTATTCTATTGATTTACAGAATATAGGTGACGGAGAAGGGCAAACTCCCGCTGCTGGTGACGGCTATGTATGGGATGACGATACGAAAACTTTAACTATCAATAACTTACATATAGATTGTTCAAATTCCGTCAATAAGCCAGAGGCGGGAATAAATTTTCCTAAATCCGAGAAAAGGGTTACTGTTGTGTTTAATGGGGCGAATAAAATAACAGGCGTAAGGGTCCCGATGAGCAGTGGACATAGCGAGGCCCGAAGCATGGACATTATATTAAAAGGCGGAAGCGGAAACTTAGCTAACGACAGTATTGTATTTTTAAACGATGACGAGAGTCTTTCTCATAACACCACCGCAAGTTTGGGCGCTAATTCGCTTATAGAGAATTTAACGGTTAAAATAAATACATATTGGGGAATAAATGTTCCGGGAAATCTTACGGTTTTAAACTCTGATATCAGCGCTATATCCTATGATTCCCCGATATATTGTTTAGGCTATTTTGAATCTATTAACAGTACAGTTTACGCTAAATCGGAAACAAGCTCAGCGATATACACGAATATTGACCCAATGACTTCTTCTGAGGACTGTTTTATATGCGATAAACCGATTATTATTCGAGGAAGTAAAATAACGGTGGAAACCTCACCTCAACTTGTGGGGATAGCGGGCGCGAATAAAGGCAGTGCGGAAATTTCTGATTCAGTGATAGATTCTAAAGACTCAGGTAACGGCGTCAATGTTTTTGAGAATATCGATGTTAAAAATAGCGTTATTAAACAAAATCAAGGAATTGTAATGGTTTCTGGTGGCGGAAACGGAACTATAAATATTGACGATAAGAGCAGTATAACAGGTATTGTATACAAAGTTATTGGAGAAAAAGAAACTGAACTGATAGCCTATGGAAAAACTATCGCGAATGGAATAGGTGTTAAAGAAGGGCGAGTGTTCATAATTGATGAAAACGCCGTGGTAACAGTACCGGAGAGTTTTTCTGTTGAGATTATGGGAGGAAAGCTTATAAATAATGGAATTTTGAAAGGTACTGTTAATAAAACATCGGGTATAATAGAATGCAATAATCATTGTCTGACGGATATTGTGGATAATGAGGACGGTACTCATATTAGTAAATGTCTGGTATGCGGAGAGGAAAATATCTCAGCGTATAAAATAACATTTAAAACGGCGAATGAACAAACTGAAGTGTATGTTTCGGCTTTAACTCCAAAATTGAGTAAAAATCTTATTCCGGAAATTTTAGATACGGAAAATATGAAATTTGAATGCTGGTCGGAAACAAAGGCGGAAGATGCAAGAAAGGACGCTAAACCATTTAATTTTGATTCGGAAATTACAAAAGATACTGATCTTTACGCTGTATTCGCGAGAAAATTTATGGAAACAAATAAAGAAGATGTTATTAACCTTATTTATAATACGGAAATAACGGAGACTATTGATTTGTTCAATTATGTAAAATTTGCGGATGAGAATATTGATATAAACGAACAGTTTTATTTTGAAGTTTATACAGAGAACCCGCTTCCGGAGGGCTTAACTCTAAACAGTGACGGAACGATTACGGGCAAGCCTATAGCTGATGTTAAAGAAGACGGTTATACGGTTAAATTTGTTGTGACAGATAAAAATCCATATATATCTTTATCAGCGTTTGAACCGGAAACCGCTACAAAAGAGGCGATTTTGACACTCAAATTTAATATTCAAAAGGCTGAACCATTTGTGACAGTCAAAGCGGCGGAAGGACTAATTTATGATAAAGAAGATAAAGTTCTTATAGACTATAATAATACGAGTGTTGTTGGCGGAGAAATTCAGTATTCTTTTGATAACATTAATTATTCAAGTGAACTGCCTACAGGAAAAGAAGCGAGAGAATATACAATTTGGTATAAAGTGGTTGGCGGACAGAATTATAATGATAAACAGCCTGCGTCTGTAACAGTCACTATTGAGAAAGCTGATTCTGAAATAAACGTGTTATCGGCTGAGAATCTTGTTTATACAGGAGAGTCAATGGATCTTGTTGGTTTAGCTTCTTCTATAGGCTGTAATATTCAGTATTCATTTGACGGGATTGAATATTTTGATGAGATACCAACAGGAAAAGAAGCGAAAGAATATAAAGTTTGGTACAAGGGGGTTGTTATTGATAATAATTACAATAATAAATGTGAGGAACCTAAATTATTGAATGTTATTATAGCGAAAGCGAATCCTGTGTATGAAATACCGAAAAATTTGACGGCGATTTATGGTGAAACTCTGGCAAACGTTAAACTTCCAAATGGATTTACCTGGAACGATAATACGCAAAGTGTTGGTAATATTGGTATGAATACGTTTATAGCTACATATACGCCGACAGATATAAACAACTATAATATAATAAAAGATATACCAATAATTATTAATGTAATATATCCTGATGAGAAAATTTTTTTGTATGGAGACGTTGACGGAAGTTTTGATATAACAGTTAATGATGCCTCTTGTTTGTTAAATAAAGTATTAAATTCAAATTATAAATTACCTATTGAAGATAAATCGGATGAGTATATTATATACGCGGATGTTGACGGCGATGGGGTATTAACCGCTAGAGATGTTACGGCGATACTTCAAAAAGCTTTACAAAGTGATTTTAAATTTAAGGTTGAAAAATAAATTTATGGCGCCGCCTCACAGGAAAAGTGAGGCGGCGCCTTTTTCCGATATATTATAGGGTAATTTTTTATAGTTAATTATAAGCTAAACAATGAGATAATGAATAGACAAGATTAAAAAAATTGATATACTTAGAAAATTCTTTTTTATTTCGCACTGAAAACTTTGTGAATCTATATAATTTGAAAGTGAATAAAGTAGGAAAGTTAGAATTATTTTTACAGTTTTGTGAGCGGGGATAATATAGTCTTTATTTTTACTCCGATTAACGATAATAATGAGAAAAGAATTTTAAGTTGATAAACTTATTTATTTTTAAATTAATTGACTATATAATTAAAATATTTGAGGAAAGTTGTAAAAAATAAAGTTATCAGGGGAAAAAGCCGTTATTTCTGTATATATGGTTTGTATTTGGCTTGAAAAAGACTTTTTTTAATGGTATAATGTAGTTAGAGATTTGTATTATTTAGAGTAAAATTATTAAAGCGTTTTAAAAATAAATGTGTTTTAATTTGTATACACGTTTTTAAAAAAGTTTATACAAGCTCTAAGGGGGATTTTTTATGGAAATTTTTAATTGGAAAGAAATTTTACTTCCATATGAACAGGCTGTTAATGAACTTATTGTTAAATTTAACAGTATAAAACAGGAATATAAAATTAAAGGGATGCATTCACCAATCGAACAGGTTGAGGGAAGAGTTAAGGCAATATCAAGTATCATAGGGAAGGCAAATAAAAGAAATATTCCTGTTGAGGATGTTTTTGAGAAACTTGAGGACATTTCCGGAATAAGAATTATATGCAGATTTGTGGAAGATATAAAAAAAGTTGTTTTTATTATTAGAGAAAGAGTCGGCAAAGACATGGAAGTTATTCAGGAAGAAGATTATATTACCAATACTAAAGAAAGCGGTTATAGAAGTTATCATCTTACAATAAAATATCCTATTTTTACTGTTGACGGTAGGAAAGATATTAAAGCTGAAATACAAATAAGAACTTTGGCGATGAATTTTTGGGCCACTATTGAGCACTCTTTAAGATATAAATATAATGGGAATATTCCTGATGAATTAAAAGAAAGATTACAGGTATGCGCGGAAGCCGCGTTTATGCTTGATACAGAAATGACAACAATTCGTGATGAGCTTCTTGAGGCTCAGAAAATTGTTCAAATAAAAAATAATCTTGTCAATGAGATTATTAATAATATTCATAATTTGTATTTTTACGCTAAAGTTGAGAAAATGAATGAATTTAATCAGAAATTTATTGAGCTTTATCAGGAAAGCAATGTTGATAAATTGTTTGAGTTTAATCGGCAACTTGAAATAATGACCAGACTTTATAAAGTTAAATACGTATAACAACTTTCTACTATGTGTTTTAAAGTAATTTTGAGGTAAATTATAGTTTTTAAGATATATTTTGAGGATAAATTTTATATGAGTGTTTTTGCTGTGTCAGATTTACATTTGAGCTTTTATAAAAATAAGCCTATGGATATTTTTGGGGATAATTGGAAAAATCATTATTTGAAACTTAAAGAAAATTGGATTTCTAATATCAATGTTTATGATGCCGTTCTTATTCCTGGAGACGTTTCATGGGCTAAAACAGTGGAAGAATTTTCTCCTGATATTGCTTTTATCCACTCGTTACCAGGCAAGAAAATTATTATTCCAGGTAATCATGATTATTGGTGGGGGTCTACAGCTTCGCTTAACGAGTTGTATGACGACATATTTTTTTTGAGAAATAATTTTTACCCCTTTGATGACTTTGCTTTATGCGGGACAAGAGGGTGGCTTTGTCCGAACGATACTTATTTTACGCCGCATGATGAAAAAATATATAAAAGGGAAGCGGGTAGGTTGAAATTATCTTTGGATATGGCTATTGATGCTAATTTTAAAAAAATAATCGTTATGACTCATTATCCTGTTACTAATGATAAAAAAGAAAATTCTCTTTTTGTTGATATTATAAAACGGTATCCCGTTGAAAAAGTTATTTATGGGCATTTACATGGAAATGAGAGTTTTTATTCAAGTTATCAAGGGATTGTGGATAAAATTGAATATATACTTGTTTCAGCTGATTTTCTTGATTTTAAGCCTGTTAAAATTATATAAAAGACTTGACCGTAGTCTATTTTAAGATTATAATTATTTTATATGTTTTTTAAAATTAAAAAATTATATTTTTAGAAAGGATTTTTTTATGTTGAACCCTATCGTTACTTTTGAAATGGAAAATGGAAATGTTTTTAAAGCGGAGCTTTATCCTGAAATCGCGCCAAATACCGTTAATAATTTTATAAGCCTTATAAACAAGAAGTTTTATGACGGACTTATTTTTCACAGAGTTATTAAAGGATTTATGATTCAGGGAGGCTGTCCTGAGGGGACAGGAACAGGTGGTCCTGGATACGAGATTAAAGGCGAATTTTCTATGAATGGATTTAGTAATGACCTTAAACATACGGAGGGGATTTTATCTATGGCCAGAGCGTATCATCCTGACTCCGCCGGTTCTCAGTTTTTTGTTATGCATAAGGTTTCACCTCATCTTGACGGCTCTTACGCGACTTTTGGAAAAGTTATAGAGGGAATGGATATTGTAAATAAAATCGCTGAGACAGAAACAGATTATAGTGATAAACCGATTGAGGAACAAAAAATAAAGTCTGTTACTGTAGAGCTTTTTGGAAAAGATTATCCTGAACCGGAAAGAGCTTAGATTTAATGTTTAGTATATTTTATTTTTTATATTGTTTAAATTGAGATTATGCAAATAAAAAACGCTCCTTATTTTGATAAGGAGCGTTTTTTATTTTAAATTAATTTTAATTATATTTTATTATTAAATAAAAAAATCAAAATTAATTTAGAAAGTTTATATTAGCAATAAATTTTTCGTGCGTATTTTATTTTTTGAATACACCGTAAGATATAACAATATTTTTTAAATTTTTACAAAATATTACTATTTAATTCGTTTTGAGTTAAATAATTTTAATTGGATTTTCTCAGGTTTTACTATTTTAAATACTTCTGTTGTATAGAGGGCGTCATAATAAGCGTTATGAAAAAACTCTCCTGTTTTTATATTAAGCATATCAATAGCGTTTTTTAATCCTATAGCGCCGCCTCTATCGTAATTTAAATATTTTGTCGCTATATTTTGTACATCGATATATTTTATAAGTGTTGGAGGCGTTATAAGATTATAATATGTTAAATTTCTGTATAATGCCCTTATATCACTATTGCCCCATGTACACATAATATATGAGCCGTTTCCAAGAAATTTAAGAAAATCAGAATATATTTCGGTAAATGACAAACAATTAATGAAATCATTATCGGAAAATCCAGTTATTTTTTGCACGTGAGGATGTATTCGTTTATATATTTGAGGTTTTATTAATTTATTAAAAGAATCAACTATTTCAAAATTGTCGTTGAGCTTTATAGCTCCTATTTGAATTATTTCAAAACGGCAATTTGGCTTAGGTTCACCTTTTGTATTGTTGACAAAATCATATGCTTGATTAAACTCGAGATCTAACACTACGTACATAACGATACTCCTAACATAATATCAATGATACAAAGTTAGTTTAACACAAATTATAAAATATTTTAAGTATTAAATTGAATTGATAAATAATACTTTTTAATATATAAAATTAAATAAATGGAAATGGATTGGTATGTTATTTATTCGCTATCAAAAAGAGCTTTTGAAAACTCAGAAGCGTTAAATTTTTGTAAATCATCTATTCCCTCTCCTACACCTATATATCGAACAGGTATTTTAAGTTCATTTTTTATAGCGATTATTATGCCTCCTTTGGCTGTTCCGTCAAGCTTAGTAAGAACTATTCCTGTTATATCGGCGACTTCTTTAAAAAGTTTTGCCTGCTGAAGCGCGTTTTGCCCTGTAGTAGCGTCAAGTACCAGGAATACTTCAACATTTGCCTCAGAATATTCACGATTAATTATTTTTGATATTTTTCTTAATTCTTCCATAAGGTTTTTCTTATTATGAAGTCGTCCAGCCGTATCGCATATTAAAATATCAGCGTTTCTCGCCTTAGCGGCTTGAACAGCGTCAAAAACCACAGCACCGGGGTCTGAATTTTCCTGATGTTTAATAACATCAACTTTAGATCGTTCTCCCCATATTTGGAGTTGATCTATCGCGGCAGCACGGAAAGTATCGGCTGCCGCCAGAATAACTTTTTTGTTTTGTTCCTTAAAATTATGAGTAAGTTTTCCTATTGTGGTGGTTTTTCCGACTCCGTTTACACCTATTACCAAAATTACGGAAGGACTTTTCAGGTCTAATTCTGTGTCATCTTTTTCAAGCATTTCAGTTATTACTTTTATTATAACATTTTTTATTTCGGTTACATCTGAAATTTTCTCTGTCTTTACTATATTACGAACTTGTTCAATTATATAAACAGAAGTTTCCACGCCTATGTCAGACATAATCAACGCTTCTTCCAGTTCCTCAAAAAGTTCCTCGTCTATTTTTGTAAAACTTTTGAGAACTTGTTCCACGCCACTCATAATATTTTGTCTTGTTTTATTTAGGCCGGCTTTTATTTTAGCGAAAAATCCTTTTTTCTTTTCTTTTTCTGCAGCTAATGATTGGATAATTTCTTTAGATGTTTCTTTTTTAGATTCTTCTGCTGCAGTGTTTTTTTGTATTGTTTCTATTGATTGGGGAAGATTATTTTTTGATAAATCTGATATTTTCTCTGATAATTCTTCTGTTTGAGATATTTGATTTTCAGGATTAAGATTTTCAAAAGTATTATTCTTGTCTGAAGTTTGTACGGTTAAATTGTTTAGACTGGGTTCCTCCTCATTTTTATCCTTTTTGTTTTTAAAAAATTTAAAAAGAGCCATAAAGTTATCCTCCATTATTAAATAAAATTATACCAATTATAGCGAACCAATAAAAAGATGAATAAGTAAATTTAGTATATCGAAGAATTCTTTTATTGATTTGCGTTAAAAATTTGTGAATCGCTGTAGTAATTTTCCGAATTATCAGTCTCTGTGAATTTAACCGAAATAAGTTTTGAGACTCCCTGTTCCTGCATAGTTATTCCATAAAGAGTATCTGCCGCTTCCATTGAACCTTTCCTATGGGTTACAATAATAAATTGTGTGTTGTCAGAAAATCGTTTTAAATAATCCGCGAATCTTCTTACATTAGCATCGTCAAGAGCTGCTTCAATTTCATCGAGAATACAAAATGGAGAGGGTTTCATTTTTAGAATAGCGAATAATAGCGCTATTGCTGTTAAGGCTTTTTCACCTCCTGAAAGAAGAGTCATACTTTGTATGGCTTTTCCGGGTGGCTGGGCCGCAATCTCAATTCCTGAATTAAGAATATCGTTTTCATCAGATAATTTTATATATCCATGACCGCCGCCAAAAATTTCCGCGAAAACGGTTTCAAAATTAGTGTTTATAATTTTAAATTGCGATTTAAACTGCTCCTCCATTAACGAGGATAATTCAGAAATTAAATTTTTTAGATTTTTTTCAGCGTATAATATATCTTGTCTTTGCTGTGTAAGAAAATCATATCTTTCTTTAACTTTATTATATTCATCGACAGCGTCCGCGTTTATTGTTCCAAAACTACGAATTTCGTTTTTTATTTCGGATTCTTCTGATTTCATTTTAGAAAAGTCAATATTAAGTTTTTCAAATCTTTGCGCAGAAGCGAAGGTAATTTCATATTTTTCCCAAATATCATCACATAATCTTGTTTTGTTTTTTTCGAGCTGTTCTTTTAAAAGTTCCAGCCGATTTTTCTCATTTTTTATTTTTGAGATATATTCAATGTGATTTAGGTTTTCTTTCTCATATTTCTCGTTTTCCTCAATTAAATTTGATTTTATTATATTTAAAGAATCAATACTATTTTGTTTTTTTGATGAATTTTCCTCAATTAAATTTTTTTTATTTTTTAAATTTTGGATATCTTTTTCTTTTAAGATAATATCTTTTTTTAAATTTTCTATTTCTATATTGCTTCTTTTAATATTTTCAAATTCAGTTTCAATATCAGTTTTTATTCTTGTTATATCAGATGTTAATGATGAAATATTAAACTCAATTTCATTGATTTCAAGTCTGAGTTCAGTTACTTTTTTATTGCTTTCGTCACGTATATTTTTATTTGACCGCATTTCTTTTTGATATTCGTTTAAACTGTTTTGAATATCCGCGATTTCAATTTCAATTTTCTCAAAGTCTTTTTCAAAATTTAAGAGGGTTTTTCTTTGTTCAGAAACACGTTTGTCTATTTTAAAACTTTCTTTGTTTAAAGAATCAAATTTTTCTGACAATTCATTTATTGTTTCTTCTATTTGGGTAATTTGATTTTTTATATTGTTTTTATTTAAAAACATATCGTGGAGTGATAATTCTATGTTTTCAATGATATTATTTATTTTTCCAATTTCTTCTTTGAAGAGAGAAATTGTATTGTCAGCTTCACGAAGTTTTAAACTATAGACCGATATTTTTTCTTCTGTGACTTTTATTTCTCTGTTTCGTGAAAAAATACCTGCTGTTTTTTTATTTATACTTCCACCGGTAATCGCTCCGCCTGGATTTAATAATTCACCATCAAGGGTTACAATTTTATATGAGTAATTATATTTTTTAGCAAAGTCAACAGCGTTATTAAAATTATTTATGACTATAACACGCCCTAAAAGATTTGAGAATATGTTATCAAATTCGGGAGAATAAGTAGTAAGTTTTTTAGCGAAATTAATAACACCGTTTTCTTTTAAAATTTGTTTTTTTATATTTTCGGGCAGTTCTTTTCCTTTTATAGCGTTCATGGGGAGAAAAGTAGCTCGTCCTTTTTTATTTTGTTTTAAGTAATTTATAACTTTGCCGGCGTCTCCCTCAGTTTTTGTGACTATATTTTGAATATTCCCTCCAAGAGCCGTTTCTATGGCTGCCTCATAATTTTTTTCTACATTTATAAGTTCTCCAACAGCACCGCAAACTCCATCGAATAATGGATTTTTATTTTCTTTTTGTTTTAAAATTGATTTTACGCTTTCATAATATCCTTCATAATCTTTTTCAAGTTCAGATAAAATTCTGAATTTTGAAGAAAGCTCATTTAAGTTTTTACTTATATTTTCACGGTTTATATATTCTTTACGAATTTTTTCACTGGTTTTCGCTTTTTCCTCATTAAGCTGAGAAAATTCAGCTTTTGCTTTATTTTCATTGATTTCTATATCGGACAACGTCTTTTTTAAAGCTAATAAACGGATATATTTATCATTTTTTTGACTTGATGAAAAATCAATGTCTTTTTTTAATTGTTCTTTTGTATTTAACATTTGTGAAATCGATGAATTTATACTTTCGATGTTTATTTTTGTTTCTGAGCGAATATTCATTTTACTTATTATTTCAGAGTTATATTTATCGAAAGTTTCTTCTTTTTCGTCGAGTTTTGAGAGGACATTCTCAAATTCTTTTTTTATATTATCAAGGTTATTGTTTTTTGTTTTAAGTTCCAGTATCGCGGCGTTTTTTTTCGATGTTTTGAGTTTTATTTCGTCTTTTTTCTCTAAGATATTTTTTCGCGTGTTTTTTATTTCTTCTTGAAAATTATCCGTGCTTTTTTGAGAATAGGCTATTTGCTGTAATATAAGTTTTATGTCGTTTTCGATTTGTTCTTTTTCAGAGCGAAGTTCAATGATTTCATTATTTATGTTTTCGATTTCCTTTAAAGTTAATTCGGTTTTTCTTTTTAAATCAAATTTTCTTTTTTCAAAAATAGGAGTCTTTTTTTCTTCATCCGAAATTTCATTGTTTATTGAATAAATATTTTTCTCGCTTTCGGATAGACTGTTTTCTATCTTGTTAATTTCGATAAGAAAAATATTTATTTTTATGAGTTTTAATTTTTCCGAAAGAACAAAATATTTTTTTGTTTTTTCAGATTGTATTTTTAAAGGCTCAATTTGTTTTTCAAGTTCATTGATAATATCATCAATTCGTGTTAAATTTTGCTTTTCTTTTTCAAGTTTTTTTTCAGCTTCGAGACGTCTTGTTTTAAATTTTACAATTCCAGCGGCTTCTTCAAAAATATTCCTTCTATCTTCTGATTTAGTGCTTAAAATCTCGTCAATTTGTCCCTGTCCGACTATAGAATAGCCTTCCCGTCCTATTCCCGTATCCATAAAGAGTTCATGAATGTCCTTGAGGCGGCATAGAGTATTATTTATAGCGAATTCACTTTCTCCCGAACGGAACAGTCTTCTTGTAATTACAATTTCGCTATAGGGCAGGGGAAAGCTTTCGTCGCAGTTATCTATTATCATTGAAACCTCGGCAAAGCCTAATTTTGATCTATTTTGGGTCCCGGCGAAAATAACGTCTTCCATTTTATTTGAACCTCGTAAATTTTTTACGCTTTGCTCTCCCAATACCCATCTTACAGCGTCAGAAATATTGCTTTTTCCGCTTCCGTTAGGACCAACTACTGCTGTAATACCTTTATTGAACTCAAGAACGGTTTTTTCGGGAAAAGATTTAAACCCTTTTAGTTCAAGTCTTTTTAAAAACATTTTCGCACCTCGAATTTAGTTTTTGAAAAATAAAAAGATTATATGTTTTTTAAAGTAAAACATAATATAATTTTAAAGCGTGTTTTATATTAGACCTGTTCAATAATCTGCACAATATTGATGTATAGAGCCTTTTCTGCCATATTTTGACTGATTTTAATGAAATATGACTGAGTATTGTCGTGAAAATTAAATTTTATCAGATAAAAAAATTCTTTTAAATTAGGGTGTATCTAAAAACTATCATAAACTATCAGTTATATACGTAAAATATCCCCCAAATTATTAAAAAATAAACGAAAATGGTTCAATTAAACAGAAAAGCCTTTCTGTTTCGCTTTATTTTTTATAATTTTTCGCGCGTATTTTAGTTTTCAGATACGCTCTAGTATTGCTCAGGTTATTAAATAGGTTCGTTAAATTTCTCTTATGAATTAATTTTCACAGAGAAGTCCTGTTTCTGATTATATAACTTGAAAAAACAAGTTTTTGAAACAGGACTTAAAAATAAATGAAAAATGTCTATAAACAGTTTTTAAGAATTATCTTTAATTTTATCTCTTAGAGCGGAAATTTTTTCTTTAAATCTTGAAGATAAGTTCTTTTTAACGATAAGTCTGCTTAAAATTCTTATACTTTCTTCCTCATAACCGATTTCTATACCTATAGCCGCGATAATATATAACAGTGTATTCTCATCAAGACCACATATAGGTAATTTTTCTGTAGTAAATGCCTCGTTAAACCCCTCATAAGCTATTTTTAAGTGTTCTATTTCGCTTGATTTGTCCTTTTTATCACGGTAAGACCATGCGAGTTTAAGGTGAATATATGATTTTTCACCAGCTTTGCTTTTTTTTGCCTCGCAATTTTCCAAAGCGTGCTTATATCTTTCTATAGCCGTATCAACGTCATAAATATCAGGATAAGATTTTTTCTGATATTTTGGAGTAATTTCTTTTTCAATAGCTTCTTGCTGGGAAAGGGAAATTGTCTCAAATTTACTTGAAATAGCCGCGTAACCACAGTGGTCACACAATATTACATCATAGTAATCCGGCTGCACAGGTATGTAATTAGGCTTTAAATCATCATCGTTTGATATAAATTTAGCTCTGCCTTTTCTAATTTGTTTTGCCTTGAAATCCTCTCCGCAGACTGGACAACTATATGATTTGTCATAAATACATTCTTCGGGTTTATAAACGGGCATTAATAATTATCTCCTTTCATACTATAATTTATATTATAGTAATACATAAAATGTCAAAATAAAGCGACAAAATAATTGATAAAATTACATATGAAAATTTACGAAATATAGATTATTTTATCGCTTATAAAAAATTAATTAGTGTTTTTTACAAATAAATATGATTTAATAACTACAAAAAATTTTTATATACAAAGTTTTAACATATAAATCACCATATATATAAAATTAGATAGGATATATATTATTTTGTGTGTTCCCAAGAGAAGGGTCAACGCCATATTTCTGAGCCTGTCTGAATTTAAAAAATTCAATTGCTATCTGTGGGAAAAGTGCGTAGCTTAAAACATCTTCTTCCTGTTCTTTATATTCTATCATTTCTTCTTCTATTTTGGCAAGAGCCGGAGGAATTAAATCAGCGGGTCTGTTTGTAATAGGTTTTTCGTTTCCGATAATTTTTCTGCGTATTTCATCGGAAATAGGCACTGGTGTTTTTCCGTATTTGCCTCGAACCATATCTTTTGTCTCGTTTGAAATCATTTTATATCTTTCTCCCATAAGAACGTTTAAAACAGCTTGCGTTCCTACAATTTGACTTGAAGGCGTAACAAGAGGTGGATAACCTAAATCGGCTCTTACTCTTGGGATTTCGTTAAGAACTTCCTCGTATTTATCTTCAGCCTTTTGTGTTTTAAGCTGAGAGACAAGATTTGAAAGCATTCCTCCGGGAACTTGATATAATAAAGTCGCTATATCCACGGAAAGAACTTTTGTGCTTAAAAGTCCGTTTTCTATAGCTTTTTCTCTCATTGGACGGAAATAATCGGCGATTTCTTTTAATTGTTTGTCATTAAGACCCGTATCATATTCCGTTCCTTTAAGAGCGCCAACCATAACTTCTGTAGCTGGTTGTGACGTACCCATTGAAAATGGTGACATATCCGTATCTATAATATCAGCCCCTGCCTCTATAGATTTAAGATAAGTCATACCAGCAACGCCGCTTGTATAATGGCTGTGAATTTCTATAGGGATGTTTACTGTTTGTTTTAACGCTTTTACAAGGTCGTAAGCGGCCATGGGCAATAGCAATCCGGCCATGTCTTTTATGCAAATCGAGTCAGCGCCGAGTTTCTCATATTCTTTAGCGAGTTCTACGTAATAGTCAAGGGTGTGCACGTCGCTTAATGTATAGGAAATAGCAAGCTGAGCGTGTCCACCCGCTTTTTTTGTGGCGTTTGTCGCCGTTATAAGATTTCTTTTATCGTTTAAAGCGTCAAATATCCTTATTTTATCTATACCGTTTTTAACGCTTTTTTCGACAAAAGCTTCGACAACATCGTCGGCATAGTTTTTATATCCTAAAACATTTTGACCTCTTAAAAGCATTTGTAATTTTGTGTTTTTTACTAAACTTTTAATTTGTCTGAGTCTTTCCCAGGGATCTTCTTTTAAATATCTTAGACAAGAGTCAAATGTGGCCCCTCCCCAAACTTCCATGGACTCAAAGCCTACTTTATCCATTTTTTCTAAAATAGGCAGCATATCTTCAATTCTCATTCTTGTAGCGATAAGAGATTGCTGACCGTCACGTAAAGTTGAATCTGAAATTTTAACTTTAGCCATTTTTTATACCTCCAAAATTATTTAAACATTGACAGGAATATACCGGACGCTACGGCGGAACCTATAACTCCGGCGACGTTTGGTCCCATCGCGTGCATAAGTAAGTAATTGTTTGGGTTTTCCTCTTTTCCGACATTCTGCGCGACACGGGCGGCCATGGGAACAGCGGAAACGCCGGCGGCACCGATAAGAGGATTAATTTTTCCTTTTGAGAGTTTACACATAATTTTTCCAAATATTACGCCGGCGGCGGTTGAAATTATAAAAGCGAATAATCCGAGAGCCAGAATTCCAAGAGTTTTAGCGGTAAGGAAAGTATCGGCTTTCGCTGTGGCCCCAACGGTTATACCTATAAAAATACTTATAATATACATCATCGCCTCTGAAGCGTGTTGAGCGAGTTTTTCTGTTACCCCGCATTCTTTAAAAAGATTTCCCAGCATAAGCATACCGATAAGAGATGCTGTTGACGGAAGAATTAATATAACCAAAATTGTAACGGCTATAGGGAAAATAATTTTTTCTGTTTTTGAAACGCTTCTTAACTGTTCCATTTTAATAGCTCGTTCTTTTTTTGTTGTCAGGGCACGCATTATAGGAGGCTGAATAATAGGTATCAACGCCATATATGAATAAGCGGCTACGGCTATTGTACTTAAAATATGCGGCGCGAGCTTAGTCGTTGTATAAATAGCCGTAGGTCCATCAGCCCCTCCGATTATTCCTATTGACGCCGCTTCTTTAGGTGTAAACCCGATAAGTAGCGCTCCTAAAAAAGCAGTAAATATACCAAACTGCGCAGCCGCCCCAAGGAGAAGACTTTTAGGATTCGCTATTAAAGGGCCAAAATCCGTCATAACTCCTACGCCTAAGAAAATTAATGGTGGAAAAATTCCGAGTTCATCGCCCTGGAAAATATACCATAAAAGCCCTCCATTCTCGGTTTCTGTTGGAGGATTCATAAGTCCGGCTAACGGCAGATTAGCGAGAAGCATACCGAAGGCTATGGGTAAAAGTAGCAGGGGCTCATATTTTTTAACTATAGCGAGGTACATAAAAAATAAAGACACAATAATCATTATAAGAAATTTATATCCCTCAGGCTCAAAGAACTGAATAAATCCAGAATCATTTAAAAATCCGCTAACCGAGTTAATTAAAAAATCCATAGGATAACCTCCTATTCAGAAATTGTAATAAGGACGTCATCGGTATTAACAGATGAACCTTTACTTACATTGACAGAAACGACTGTTCCGGAAGAAGGCGTAACAATCTCATTTTCCATTTTCATTGCCTCAAGAACCACGACAACAGAGTTAGCCTCAACTTTATCTCCTACGGAAACTTTTATATCGACAATATTTCCGGGCATAGGCGCTTTTACTTTGATGCTGCCTTCGCCTCCAGCGTTAGCCGCTGTTTTTTGAGCGGGAGCGGAAACCGGTATGGGAGCGACGTGAGATTGCGCTGATGAGGCTGATACACCGGCTTCTTCTACTGTTACATCGTATGTATTTCCATTTACTGTAACTTTGAAATTTCTCATAATTATAATCCTCCTAAAAAACTTTAATATTTAATGTTGTGTTTTATTAAACTGATATTTTTTATTGATAAAAATTTTTAAGATTTTCGCTGATAGCCGTTTTATTCCAATTTGAGGTTTTCCTTATAGAATGCACGATAATGTTATCAGACGTTGTACTCATTGCCGCGGCAATTGCCCCGGTTATTACCGCTACAAGCTCTAAATCATCTTCTTGTTTCATTTCCGGTAGCGGTTTAACGGCAATATTTTTTGTTTTAGAAGTTATCACTTTTTTATTGGCTTTCTTTTTTTCGTTTAATTTATGCACAAAAGAAAATACGCCGAGAATAAAAGAAATAATACATAAAATTAAAAATACCATTCCAAATCCTATGATTACGACATATAATCCTTCGATGATTCCGAAATTCGCCAAATCCATAAAATCACCTCTTTTAAATACTATTATGTTTTTTATCCGGAGTTACATTTCTTTTATTAAACAACATTTCCATAGCGGCGATAATCCTTTTTCTTGTCGCCGCGGGAATGATAATACCGTCTACTTGTCCTTTTTCGGCGTAGTAATATGGCGATGTAACGATATCATATTCCTTTTGACTCATTTTAAAAATTTCGGAGGCGCTTTCTTTGTTTAAAGCCGCGATAGTGGCGGAAGGCCAGGCGTAAATTATATCCGCACCGGTTGTTTTACTGTTCATGAGCAGGTATCCGCTTCCTATAGCGTTTCTTAAAATTACGTTTATTTTTGGAACTGTAGCGTGTATAAACGCGGAAATAAGTTTAGCACTGTTTTTTATAATTCCTTTTTCTTCCTCTATAGCGTTTTTTTCATATCCGACAATATCTGTCAATGTAAGAATAGGAATATTAAAGCAATCACAAAAATTAACGAAAGAATAGGCTTTGTCAGCGGATTTGGCTGTTATAAGTCCGTTATTGGCGATAACTCCCGTTGTTATTCCGTCAAGCTTTATAAAACCAGTAATTATAGTGTCAGCGTATAATTTTTTGATTTCAATAAAATTTCTGTTATCGGCGATGGATTCTATTATGCCCAATATATCAATTTCGGAATCATTATCCTCAATAATTGAGTTAAGATTTTCATCTTCTCTGTTTAAATCATCAGTAGTTTCCTCAAAATCCTCGTCAATATTATTAGATGGCAGTACAGAAATAAGTTCTCTTACCTTTGATAAACAATCATCGATATTATCAAAAGCCTCAGTAGCGGTGCCTTTTTCAACACAGGCCATACTTCCTCCGAAAGAGTCGTATGACAAGCTTTTTCCGTCTATACCTTTAAGTGTGTTGGGGCTGTTTATAAACATTCTGCTTTTATCTATTATAAATGTAAAATCTGAAAGAGCGGGGATAAATGTCGCCATTCCGATACAGTCTCCTTTTATAATAGAAACTTGGGGAACAACTCCGCTTGCCTTCGCTTGGTTAGTAAGAAGATTGCCATAGGTCTCAAAAGAATCGGAAATATCGTTAAGCTCAAAACCCTCAGAATTTAAAAAACCTATTATAGGCGCTCCTACTTCTAAAGCGATTTCATATATTCTCGCGATTTTTTTAGCGTGTTTGGTATTAACCGCGCCATTTTGAGAATATCCGCAGACAAGTTTTCCGTTAATTGTTCCATATCCGGTTATAACAGAGCTGTCGTTAAAAAATCCTACTTCAATAAAACTCCCTTCGTCGTATAAATTTTTGAGTTCAGGGTTTGAGTCGGTAGGACTTGCGTTAATACGTAAAAGAAGCTGTTCTACTTTTTCCGCTGAAGTCATATAAAATCCCTCCAAAAATAAATGATATTTTATTATAAGATTGACTTATTGGTTATAAATTATATTATTTTTGTTTCTTTTAGAAATATAAATAAAAAATTTATGGGGAAAATCTTATAATATATTTTTATTTGACTATGATAAAAATATTGTAATTTTATCTATTTTATTGTACTATTATAAAGTAGATAATTCTAATATTATTTCACATATATATAATATAATATTTAAGCTATATATGCAAGTGTGATTTTTGAAAATTTGGTAATTGCTGAAAATGAGTAAATTATTTATGTGAATAATTTATTTTATAGAGAGCCAATAAAAGAATGAACGGATAAGTTATAAAAAATTAATATATTAAAGAATTTTTTGTTGGTTAGCGTTAAAAGTTTCTAGAATTAGTAGTGTAATTTTTAAAGGCTTTATGAAAAATTTAATTAAATTTTCCGCAAATAAAAAAAAGGGGTATTATTTTATGTTTATGGATTTTAAGCAGTTTGAGTATGTTCTTACGATAGCGAAAGAAAGAAGTTTCTCAAAAGCGGCTAAAAAGCTGTACATTTCTCAGCCTTCGCTTAGTCAATATATAAATAGAATTGAATCAAGCCTTAAAGTATGTCTTTTTGATAGAACGACAAATCCCTTAAAATTAACTTATGAAGGGGAAATTTACGTTGAGATAGCTTCGTCTATTCTTAAATTGGTTGAGAATATGTTACAGCGATTTGATGATATTGACGGGCTTTCTGGTGGTAAACTAAATATAGGACTTACTCCGTCAAAAGCGAACCATCTTCTCCCTAAAATTCTTCCTGTATTCAAAAAAAAATATCCGGGAATAAAACTTACTCTTACCGAATCGACTTCTAATATTCTTGAGGAACTAATAATTAAAGATATGGTTGACGTATGTCTTATGAATTTGCCTTTGAAAAATCATAATATAGCGTATGATGAAATTTTATCTGAAGAAATTTTTGTCGCTGTTCCTATGGAGTTTAAAAATATGGCTGTGAACTCTAATAAAGAATTCGGTGATTTTCCCATGATAAGTGTAAACGATTTAAAAAACGAGAAGTTTATTCTTTTACGGCCTGAACAAAGAATACGACAAATTTCTGACAATTTTTTCGCCAGTCTTGGATTTAAACCGGATATATTGCTTGAAACAAGCAGTATTGAAACTTCTATAAAGCTTACGGAGGCGGGAATGGGTATATCTTTTGTTCCAGCGTCCTCAGCTTTATCGAGTTCGTCAAATATTAAATATTACAGAATTGGAACACCTCCTCTTAAATGGACAACCGTTATGGCTTACAGGGAAAATACACATATAACAAAAGCCGCTCAGGCTTTTATGAAAGTTGTGGAAAATATTATTGGCAAATAATATTATTTTAAGTGCTTTATAAGATAAACAAGTTTTTAGCTGTTATTTTAGGGGGATTTTTTAAAAAGTTTTTTTATACGAAATTAGTGTTTCTGTAAGTATACGATTTTCTTTTGCTTGACAAATGTTTGTAATGTGGTATAATTTTATTAATTTATCACTCTACTATAATAAAGTGAAATATTCTATGAGGTGAAAATAATATGGACGCTAAATTGCATACGCCGGAAGGGGTTAAAGATTATCTTCCTTACGAGGCGGCTTTTAAAACAGAAATTGAAAGAAATATTGAGACTGTTTTTTACAGATATGGTTTTTTACCTGTCAGCAGCCCCACATTTGAGTATATGGAGGTATTTGACGGGAATGGCGGGCTTAGTTCAAAACAAATGTATAAATTTATTGATAGGGACAGTTCTATGTTGGTTTTAAGAGCTGATATGACTCCGGCTATCGCGAGAATCGCCGCGACCGCTTATGAAAAAAGTGATGTTCCTCTAAGATTTTATTATTTTGAGAATGTTTTTAGATATAATGAGCATTATCAAGGAAAACTTCGTGAGTTTACACAGGCGGGAATTGAGCTTATAGGTGTGAATTCTTTTGATGCGGACGCCGAAGTTATAGCCGTTTCCGTAAATAGTCTTTTGTCTTGCGGGCTTAAAGATTTTAAAATTTGTATAGGTCAGGCGCAGTTCTTTTATGGTGTTCTTGAGGAAGGTGGGTTTGATAAGGAAACTTGTGAGAAAATAAGAAAATATACAGTCAAAAAGGATTACAGCGCTGTTCAAAAGATTGCGGAAGAGTCTGACGCTCCAGATAATATTAAAATTCTTTTTAAGGAGTTACCATTACTTATCGGCGATAAAAAAATTGTTGAGAGAGCGAGAGAGCTTGTTAATTCTGACAAAGCCAGAGGCGCTTTGGATGACCTTGAGAATGTTTATCAAATTTTATCTGAATATAAGATTGAAAATTTTATTTCTTTTGATTTAAGCATAATTGGTCTTTATTATTATACAGGGATTATTTTTAGAGGATACGCCAAAGGTACGGGATTTTCCGTTATAAACGGCGGAAGATATGATAAATTGCTTCAAAATTATGGAGTGAGTTCTCCCGCGGTGGGTTTCGCTATTAAAATTAATAATCTTTTGTCTGCGCTTGAAAGTCAGAATATTTTTGTTAAAGGGGAGAAAGCTGATACTTTACTTATGTATACAAAAGAGGGAAGAGCGACGGCATTGAACACTTCGGACGAGCTTAGAAGTCAAGGTCTTAATATTGAGAACAGTCTTTTTGGAGATGATTTTGAGAAAAATAAAGAATACGCCAAAAAGAAAGGGATGGGTGGTATTTTATATTTTTTAAATTCTGAGGACGTGAAAATAATTAATCTTGAGAAAGATACTATTTCGGATATTAAAATTTCAGACCTTTTGAAAGGGGAGGTATAATTTATGGAATATTTGACATTTGCGCTCGCGAAAGGTAGGCTTGCTGAGAAAACTATGGAACTTCTTGAGGAAATTGGTATAACTTGTGATGAAATGAAAGAAAAGACTCGAAAACTTATTTTTACAAACGAAAAGCTTAAACTTAAGTTTTTTCTCGCTAAAGCTACCGATGTTCCGACATATGTTGAGTATGGTGCCGCTGACATTGGAATTATAGGAAAAGATACTCTTCTTGAGGAGAAAAGAAATTTATGCGAGGTTCTTGACCTTAAATTTGGAAAATGTCGTTTTGCTGTGGCGGGAAAAGAGGAAATAAGAGAAAAACTTGAAAAATCCAATGATTTGCGTGTCGCCACAAAATATCCTAATATCGCTAAGGAATATTTTTATCATAAAAAACATCAAACGGTTGAAATCGTTAAATTAAACGGTTCCGTTGAGCTGGGACCCATCGTGGGGCTTGCGGATGTTATTGTTGATATTGTCGAGACAGGTTCAACTTTAAAAGAAAACGGTCTTAAAGTACTTGAGGAAATTTGTCCCGTGTCCGCGAGAATGGTAGTTAATCCTGTAAGTATGAAGTTGCAAAGTGAAAAAGTAATTGAGATTATTAAAGGTCTTTCAAAAGTTACGGATAAAAATGAATAATAAGGTGAGAGGCGTTTAAAATATACGTAAAAAAATCATAAAAATGTAAATGAAATTAGAGTATTTTCGTTATATACACCCGTTAACTGAAATATGGGGAGAATTAAAATATGTATGAAAAATTATAAAAAATAGAAAGATTCGAAAATATGTTTATGATTTTTTGTATATTTACTCAACTCAAAAGCGCGGTTAAACTTTTAAGAAAGAGTTATTTATATAGTTTTCGGATAAGCTCTAATATTAGTTATGTTTGCGATTTAAATATTATTATTTGGAGGGATTAATTTTGAATTTGGTGGAATACAGCGAAAAAAAAAATAATGAGATAATTGACAAAATTCTTGGACGGTCTAAATTTGAGTATGGGGATGAACCATCGAAAGTTGAAAAAATTGTGAACGATATTAAGAATAATGGTGATGAGGCTCTTTTCAAGTATACAAAAACTTTTGACGGCATTGAGCTTAATAAAAGTAACATTCGGATTACTAAAGAGGAAATTGACAAGGCTTATTCTGAAATTGACCCAAAGCTTATTGAGGTTATGAAACGTTCAGCGGAAAGAATAAGGGTGTTCCATGAGAAACAAAAAAGAATAAGCTGGCTTGAACCGGAAAAGAGCGGAGAGCTTTTAGGGCAACTTATTTTGCCCCTTTCTTCTGTGGGAGTATATGTTCCAGGAGGAAAAGCGGCTTATCCTTCGTCAGTTTTAATGAATGTTATTCCCGCGAAAGTGGCGGGAGTTGAAAAAATTATTATGGTTACACCCCCTGATAAAAACGGAAAAATTTCCGCGAATACTATTGTCGCGGCGGTTGAGGCTGGGGTTACTCATATTTATAAGGTTGGAGGCGCTCAAGCTGTCGCCGCGCTGGCGTTCGGTACTGAAAGCATACCTAAAGTAAATAAAATTGTTGGGCCGGGAAATATTTATGTAGCTCTCGCTAAAAGATGTGTTTTTGGTTATGTTGGGCTTGATTCTGTAGCGGGGCCAAGTGAAATTCTTGTTATTGCCGATGAATCAGCTAATCCATCTTACGTCGCCGCTGATTTGTTATCACAGGCGGAACATGACGAGCTTGCCTCATCTGTTTTGATTACAACAAGTATGGAATTTGCTGAGAAAGTTAATTATGAGATTGAGAGACAGACTGAGCGGCTTGAAAGGAAAGACATTATTAAAAAATCTCTTGATAATTATGGGGCTGTTATTGTTGTTGAAAGTATAGATACCGCTGTTGAGCTTTGTAATCAAATAGCTCCAGAACACATGGAAATATGCACGAAAGAGCCGTTTTTTGTTCTTCCGAAAATTAAAAACGCGGGAGCTGTATTCCTTGGTA
>CAJTVH010000043.1 GCA_910579745.1 uncultured Clostridia bacterium
CGCTACAATAACCTCTTCCGAATCGTTGGAAATACCTCTTAATCCAAGTAAAGAAGCTTTTTCGCCAGCATTCATTTGTCCTCTTGAAACAAGATTTAAATCCTCACAATGTGAAAACGCTGGAAGATTAAACATACCGGCGTATTTAAGAGCTGTTTTCATAAGAGCGGCGTTGGCGACACTTCTTCCGTCCTCAGAAATAGCGCATATTCCAACCTCCGCCATTTTCCCTATATCTGAAAGCTCTTCACCTTTTTGCCCTTTAGTAATACTTCCTATAGGCAGAATATTAACGACTCCGTCTCTTTTCGCTTTCATATTAATATATTCAACAATAATTTCATTATCAATAACAGGCTTTGTATTAGGCATACAACAAATAGTGGTAAATCCACCCATAGCAGCACTTCTTGAACCTGTTCTGATGGTTTCCTTTTTCTCAAAACCGGGGTCTCGCAAATGAACATGTAAATCAATAAGCCCCGGAACAACCCAAAAGCCCCCCGCGTCAATAATTTTGTCCGCGGTCTCTGAAATATTTTCCTCAACACGAGTAATTTTACCGTCTGAAATCATCAAATCGCAAACTTTATCAATAGAATTTCCAGGGTCTATAACACGCCCGTTTTTGATTAAAATACTCATATTTTATATTACCCCTTTCTGTTAAAAAATCATAGAATATTTCAATGATTTCCCAAAAGTTTTAAAATAGCCATTCTTACGGCAACGCCATTTTTAACCTGAATATTAATAACAGAATGATTTCCATCGATAACATCGGTACTTAGCTCAATTCCCCTGTTTACAGGTCCTGGATGCATAACAAGAACGTCGTCTTTAGCGTACTTCAAAATATCATTATTTATCCCAAAAAGGCTGCTGTACTCTCTAAGACTTGGAAAAGGCATCGCTTTTTGTCTCTCAAATTGAATTCTGAGACCCATAACCACATCGGCGTCACTTACAGCTCTCGGAATATCCGTAACCACATCAACGCCAAGTGATTTCATGGAATTTGAGACAAGCGTCGACGGCCCGGCGAGAGTTACCCTCGCCCCAAGCTTTGTAAGGCCAAAAACATTACTTCTCGCGACTCTGCTATTAGAAATATCGCCTAAAATTGTAACATTCAAACCCTCAAACTTTTTCTTATAATCAAGAATAGTAAATAAATCAAGCAAAGCCTGCGTTGGATGCTCATTTATTCCATCTCCCGCATTGATAACAGACGCCCTCACATTTTTAGCGAGAATATGCGCCGCTCCTGTCATAGAATGCCGTATAATCATAACATTTATACCCATCTGGTCTAAATTAAGTCCTGTATCTATAAGACTTTCCCCTTTATTAACGCTGCTTGTCGCGACGCCCAAATCTTTAACAATAGCCCCGAGATAATCTCCGGCGAGCATAAAAGACATTTTTGTACGGGTACTGTTCTCATAAAATAAAGTGACAACACTTGAGGTTTTTAACTCATTGTCCCGTTTGGAAGGGTTGTCAATTTTTTGTTTCATTACTTTAGCCGTTTCAAGAATAGTCATAATTTCGTTCTCATTTAAATCTCTCAGCCCAAGAAGGTCTTTTCTGTTGAACATATCTATACCTCCGCTTTAAATAAGGAAACCCTAATAAATAATTTTTTAACATTTAGATAATTAATGAAGAAGAATTTATCCGAAAACTATGTAATAATTGTTAAAATTGTATAAATAACTTTTTTGTAAAAGCTTAAATACTCATTTTAGTTTAAAGAACATTCAAAAAATTATAAAAAATAAAATAAGCATATCTCAATTTTATTTTTTATAATTTTTCGCGCGTATTTTAGTTTTCAGATACGCTCATAAATAAAAATAAAATTATTTTTAACTCTCGTATAAGCGTTTATCAAAAAAATATATCTAAAAACTATTATCTTCAAAGTACATTTAAAAACCTGTTTTATGATTTTTTATATTTTAGTTTTTAGAAATACTTTAATTACCCGCTTGCACAATAAAAAAGACAATAAAAAGGGTGATAATATAAAACACTCTTTTCATTGTCCGCGCAAATATAAAAAATGAAACGGAAGGAAAATAATCACTATGTAAAACGCGACGGCTTAACTTTTCAACGTTAATTAACATAAATATTTTCTCCTTTCTTTCATTGCGTAATTTATAAAATTTTATCATTTTACGGCACATTTGTCAATACGCAAAATAGAATATATATATAAATCTAATTTGATAAATTATAATCCAAGAATTATTCCAAACACGGCTCCGCAAGCAATAAAAGCGATAGGACTGAATTTTTTTAATTTTAAGACTCCTATATACATAAGGGCAAAAAATAAAATACTCTTAAAATTAATTATTCCCAATATATTTTGAATACTAAAACTAAAATCCGAGAATTGGTCTTTATAAAAAAAAGATATTATAAAAATGTCCATCATAGCGCCTAAAATAAGCCCTGACGATGCCGGACGAAGAACTGAAAATATTTTATTCACATATTTATTGGTTTTAAACTTTTGAAGAACTTTTGAAATAATCAAAATTATAATAACAGGAGGAATAATAATACTTATCGTCGCGACTGCCGCTCCTATAAAACCATCAGCCTTAAATCCCGAGTAAGTCGACATATTAATGCCTATAGGTCCGGGAGTGGATTCCGCTACGGCAATCATATCCGTAAGTTCATCAACGCTAAACCATTTATACTCCAGAGCGATTTCTTTCAGAAAAGGAATTGTCGCAAGCCCCCCGCCTACAGCAAAAAGCCCTGTTTTAATAAATTCAACAAAAAGATAAAATAATGTCATTTATCCTTCTCTCCTTTTTCAAAAATTAAACCGATAACAGCTACAGACAAAACGATAACGACAGGCGACACATTGAAAAACGCGACGGCGATAAAAGTAGCAACAAGAACAAAAAAAGTTAAAGCGTTTTTAACACTTTTTTTAATCATTCCTGTAACTGTATGAATAACTAAAGCGCACACAGCGATTCTAACACCCGCGAAAGCGTTTTGAACATAGCTGATTTCAGAAAATTCCCGTAAAAAAGCGGCTATAGCGCAAATAATTATATAAGACGGGAATACAAGCCCTAAAGTAGCGATAATACCTCCTATAATACCAGCTTTTTTCTGCCCGATAAATGTAGCTACATTAACAGCGATAACTCCGGGTGTACATTGTCCGACTACATAATAATCCATAATTTCCTCTTCGGTTGTCCATCCTTTTTTCTTTACAACTTCTCTTTGCAAAATAGGAAGCATGGCGTATCCACCACCAAAAGTACATACGCCGACTTTCATAAAAGTAAAAAATATTGCTCCAAGTATTTTTAACATAATTATAAACTCCTTAAAATAAAACTTACAACGTACCTGAAAAAACAACATATGATGAAAAAATAAAAAATATTTATCTTTTATTTTTAAAGGATATTATTTTAGGGTGTATCTGAAAACTATCATAAGCTATCAGTTATATACACGAAATATCCAAAAAATTATTAAAAAATAAACGAAAACGGCTCAATTTTATTTTTTATAATTTTTCGCGCGTATTTCAGTTTTCAGATACGCTCTAGTTAAAAGAGTATTTACACTTTTCTTAAAATTGTTTTGTACAATATTAAAACTGCCGCTGAATTTCAGATACGCTTTAATAAACACTGATTAACTCAATATACTACTATTTATCTATAACATAATTAAAAAATTATATGCTTATAATAATTTAAAATACTTTATAAAAAATAATTGTTAATCAATATTTCCATTTATAGTAAAAATAAGGCTTGTTAATTATTGAAAACTAAAAACCAATATTGCGTAAAATAATATTTAAGTGTGTCGAAAACATGTTTTCAACAATTTTAAATAGGAGGAATAAAGCTTTGTTATAATAATTAAAGTCCTTAAAAATTTGGCTTTTCCCCAAAAAAATAAATTCTATCCGCGGATTTAATTTCGAGGACGCTTTTTTAACTCACGCTAAATTGGATTTTTGAGAGGTAAAAATATTATATAAAAAATAATATTTGTTATCATTATGGCAAATTATCTCAATGAAATATATTTTTTAAATATATCATCAAAAGTATCTCTTTCTCTCGTAAGTACAACTTCTCCGTTTTCACGTATAAAAATCTCAGCCGGTCTTAATCTGTTATTATAATTTGATGACATGGAATGACCATAAGCACCCGCGTCAAGAATACCAATTAAATCTCCCTCTTTAACGTCCGGAAGCACTCTATCTTTAGCGATAATATCTCCGCTTTCACAAATATTCCCGACAACGGTAACAGGTTCATTTTTTTCGGATTTAATATTAGATTTTCTGTATACCTCAATATCGTGATAAGAATCATACATAACAGGTCTCGCGATAACGTTAAATCCTATATCCGTACCGGCGAATTTATTTGACCCATTATATTTTACGGCGTTTACGGTACCTAAAATCAAACCGCACTCAGCGGAAATATATCTTCCTGGCTCAACTTTAAAAGTAATTCTTTTCCCATATTCTTTGACAAAATCATCAAATACTTTATCCAATTTTTCACCCAACTCTTTAATATTAAGTCTCGGCTGTTCCTCAGATTTTTCATAAGGTATACCAAATCCCCCGCCAAGGTCAATAAACTCTAAATTATCAAACCGCTTAGCTATTTCAAGAATAGCTTTAACCCCATTTACATAAGACTCTCCTTCCATAAATAAAGAGCCTATATGCTGATTTATACCAACAAGTGTAAGATTATATTTTTTAATAATTTCTTTAAACTCAGGAATATACTCAGGATTAATGGCAAATTTTGTTTTCTTTCCAGCGGTAACAACCTTTTCATGATGTCCGGCGCCTATTCCTCCGTTAAAACGGGCCGCAATCTTTCCGCCTGGATTAAGTTTACCGTATTGTTCAAGTTGTGAAAGAGAATCGACACTCATAAGAATATTATGGTCAATAGCAAATTTCATTTCTTCTTCAGAAACATTATTACTTATATAAAAAATCTGTTCTGGCTTAAAACCAGCTTTAAGTTCCACAGATATTTCTCCCGGCGACATAGCGTCAACATTAAGCCCTTCCTCATTTACAATCTCAAGAAAAGCAAGATTGCTATTTGCTTTAGCTGAATAATTGACCGAAAATTCAGGATAAGAAACAAGATTTTTTATTTCGCGACATCTTTCACGTAAAATACGTTCGTTATAAACATAAAGAGGACTTCCATATTTTTCAACTAATTCATAGGGATTAATTCCTTGGAAAAAATCAACCGAATCTGTGACTTTGCTATTAAGTTTTTGCATAATTGAGCTTCCTTTCATCTAAAATGTATATAAGTTTTAAAAAGCTAATAAAATAAGCTTTACCAATAATATAACAAAATATAAAAAAAAATGCAACAAAAAAACTTTTTTATTACATTTTTATATTTTACACAATGGTTAAATATCTCCGTCAAACTCAGTCATTCCAAAATTATATATTCTAAACAAACATATATTCACTAGAGCGTATCTGAAAACAAAAATACGCGCGAAAAATTATAAAAAATAAAACGAGACAGAAAGGCTTTTATGTTTAATTGAACCGCTTTCGTCTATTTTTTAATAATTTTTTGAATATTTCGCATATATAACTGATAGCTTATGATAGTTTTCAGATACGCCCTAGCTAATTTTATATATTTAACAATTAGATTCATTAAACACATAAAATGGTGATATGTATTTTTTAGATTATAATTATATATGTTTATTTCTTACTTTTTCTTTTTAGACTTTGGCGCAGGTAATTCATCATACATAGTCTTAAATAATTCCGTTAAAAAACCCTTATTGTCAACTTCCTCAACAAGCAGCATTTCTTTAGCTCCCTTATAAGGTATTTCATAAGAAACAGTCGGCATATATTCTACAGCTGATTTTACTGGTTTTATAAGTAGTCTATTACTATATATTCCACCAGCGATTTTACCTTTATAATAAATAATAAATTCTCCCATCATCGCTCTGTGTGTTATATCTTCTAAGTCTGATAAATTCTCTAATACAAAGTTTAAATACTCTTTACTTGAAGCCATATAAAATCTCCTCTTCTCAATATAAAATATCATAACAATCATAAATAGACCAAATTATATCTGAAAACTCTTGCTAATTGTTAAAAATATATAAAACTTTATTTTTTCAAAGCTTAATTTTAGTTTTCATATAAGCTCTAAACTCACATATAACTAAAACTCAAATTATGATTTTCACATTTTAGGTATAGAAACATTATAACAACCTAATTTGTGAAAGTTATACCATTCCATTATTTTTTCCTCACTTGCTATATTTAACGCAAGTAAAACTTCTTTAGCGAATTCCATAGCCGCCGTACCATTAGCCGTAATAATATTCTTATCACTAACAGCTTGTTTAGCGATATATTTCGCCTCTCCTTTATATGCTGAACCGGCCCATTGTTTTAAATCGTTTAAATCATTACTTGTATGATTTACATTATTTAAAACACCGATTTTGCCCAAAAAAGTGGAAGCGTCACAAATACCTCCCAATACCTTGCCTTTTTTGTGACAATCCTCAACAAGCGTTTTTACTTGTTTTGAGCTCTCATTTCTCCAAGTCATTCCCCCAATTAAAATTAATGCCTCATAATCTGCGGGAATAGATTTAATATCATAATCGGGTATTACTTTAAATCCACCGATAGATAAAACATAATCTTTTTTTAGCGATACAGTTTTTATATCATAATTACCTTGTCCTAACATAGTTATCGCCGATGTTATATAAGCGGCTTCCCAATCAGCGTATTGGTCCAAAATCACAAATAAAATAGTCTTTTTCACACTTATTTTCCTCCTTAAAAATTTATATCCATTATCTTACATAAAATTCTGTAGGCTTATTATATCACACTATGTCTTGTTTTTCAATGTTAAAACTATTTATCACATAAACTACTTTGTAATCAATGTCCACTATATTCTCACAATAGAAATATAGTATAGTCATTGTTTGATATTTTTTCTATCACTTCCTCAATATTGTAATTATCAAGAAGAGTATCAAAAACTTTGAGTTCTGTTTCATGAAAATTATCTAACTTTTTCATAAGTTTATTTAAAATAGAGATATTATTATATTTTATATTTTCCCATTTTTAAGTTTTTAATATTTGAATTTCATTTTCTGCAGCCAGAAGTTCTAACTACTTCCCGATAAATTATCTTTCATGGTATATCTGAAAACTGTTATACAAATTATAGTCAACCTATAGTCAATCAACTTGAAAATAGAAAAAAGGAAACGAGGCGAAAGTTATTTTCACAAGGCAGCGGAAGGCAGGCGTAGTCGAAAGCCTGCGTCAACTTACGGCAACGCTGTGAAAAGGATTTGTTACCGTTGAACCTGTTCATTTTTAAAGTTGATTAACTATAAGTTTTAAGGGTATTGACGTGACTTTATACGATGGAAGAGTAAGACATTTCAGTCTTAAAACAGAAGGCCAGATAAATTTAAACGGGCTTTTAAGACAGACTACATACTGTAATCATCTTATGAGTTATATTAAAATTCTTGAGAATATAAGTGATGTTCTGCCAGTTGTGTACGGACAGGAACTTACGGGAGAATTTTGGTAAAATTATGATTCCTCTCTTAAATTATTAATTTATTGACATAATAAAAGGCAACAATTATTTATTTATATCTATTGATGTTCTGTTTGGAAGATTGACAAAATAAGGCATTAGAGGTATACTCAAAAAGGGGGTGAGACTGAGCTGTAACAAGCCATAGTATGTTCCGCTCCGAATAAAATTTATTGGAGGTTTTAAAAAATTGAAAAAACAAATTTTTTCAACTATTTTAGCGTTATCTTTATGTGTGTCTGGCGTATTAAAAGCCTACGCATGGCAAGAAGACACTTTGTATCATGGAAATTTTCTTGCTGAGGAACTTACAAATGAATCGGTTCTTTCTAAGGAGGCGAATATTCCTACATATCAGGAAGCCTATGAGCGCATGATTGCCTTGCGGACAAAATACCCGGAAGGAAGGAATTGGACTAACTCTACTCCCTATTCACTCAGCAATTCATATACTTGGAAAGGAGGAAGAATCGAAGGAGTAAATTCCGGTGTAGGCTGTGTAGCTTTCGCTTTTCTTCTCAGTGACAAGGCGTTTGATAACCTGCCAGGGAGGATGATCAAAGGAGTTAAACTTTCAGATGTAAAAGTCGGAGATATTCTGAGAGTAAACAATTATGCGCACACTGTGATTGTACTTCAAGTGAGTGATACAGGCGTAATTATTGCTGAGGGAAACTATAACAGTTCCGTTCACTGGGGGCGTTCAATGTCAAAGGATGAGGTTGAGGCCGCTGATTGCCTTATTACCCGTTATCCAGAAGGATATATCCCATCGGACGACCCAACTGTCAACGATCCAATTGAGGGGGGAGAAGGAACTCTTAACGGAAACCTCACCTGGAAATTGACAAAGGCGGGTACTCTTACAGTTTCCGGTAATGGAGCTATGCCAAACTTCAGTGAATTTACGGAACGACCGTGGAATGATCATATTGACAAAATTTTGAAAATTGTTATTGAGAATGGCGTAACCAATATAAGCGACAATGCTTTCTACAATAGCAAGGCTCTTAGCCTAACCATTCCTTCCAGTGTGGAGTCTATAGGCAACAACGCTTTCCGCAAATCTCAGATTATTTCCGTTACTATTCCTGATGGTGTTAAGACTATAGGTAACGATGCTTTCTGTGAATGTTCTAATCTTAGTTCCGTTGCTATTCCCAATAGTGTTAAAACTATAGGCGAACGCGCCTTTCGCAGCTGTAGAGAACTTACTTCCATCGCTTTGCCTGCTAGCATTGAGTCAGTGGGTTCTGGGGCATTTACTGATTGTGATAATATGGAAAGCGCTACATTCGCTCCTGGCGATGATGATAAAACAGTAATGATAGGCGATAATATGTTCACTAGATGCTACAGACTTACCAGTGTAACACTACCAAAAAAAATAAATCGTATTGGTGAGGGTATGTTTCAGGTATGCGGAGCGCTTTCCAGTCTGAGTATTCCACAAGGCGCTGAGAGTATCGGAAGTCAAGCGTTCGCTTCTTGCTATAGCCTAACTAAACTCACGATTCCTGATAGCGTAACAGAAATAGGAATAGCCGCGCTTTCAGCTTGTCCTCAGCTAAAAGACATATATTTTAGCGGAGATGAGGCGCAGTGGAACAGAATAAGAAAAATAGGTGACGTTAATACAGCTTTGCAAAAAATAACAATACATTACAACGACCCTGGCACTGAAACCACTATTTATAAACCAGAAATAACAGCAAGCGAACTTGAACCTGAAAATGATAAAAAAGTAACCATTTCAATTAAAGCGACTGAAAAAAACGCGAAAATTTATTATACTACAAATGGTGCTGAACCTACGATAACTTCTAATGAATATACTGAACCATTTGAAATAAGCGGATCAAATGAAACTATTATAATTAAAGCAATAACTGTGGTTAATGATAGAATTTCAGAAGTTTCTGTTAAGGAAATAAAATTTAGTAAATATGATTTAGATATTAAATTAGGAGATGTTGACGGTAAAATAGGTATAACTGTTAACGATGCGGCTTTGTTGCTTCAAAAAGTATTAAATAATGACTATAAATTACCCATAGAGGAAAAAACAACGGATTATATAAAATACGCCGATGTTGATGGTGATAAGGAATTAACCGCTACAGACGCCGCGATAATTCTTGAAAAGGCACTTAACTCTGAGTTTATAATGCCTGTTGAGTCTAAAAATTAATTAAACAAATATTTCATAATAAAAAACAGAGTTATCTCTGTAAAGTATAAGTTTATAAAAATTATACTTTACAGAGATTTTTTATTGTAATTTTTTATGTATACCTTATAATATGTTTTTATGAGTTTAATGAGTTTAATGAATTATATAAATAATTGAAAATAGTTATAGAAGTCTAATTATAATCTCTTTTATAAAAAACTAAAGTTTAATATTAAATTAATTCATACTGTTTAAAAAATCTATTCCGAAATTGAAACAGTTTTTTAAACAGTATGAATATTTATGTTACGTCATTGATCAATGCGCAGATAATTTTGTTTTAATAAGATATTACTATAAAAATAAGAATTTATAATGATGTATTGAGTAATTTCTATTTTAGTCTGAGCTATGCTATATTTTATTCATTATCCAAAATATTAATTAAATTCTTAACAGAAACATTGCAAATAAAATATAAAAGCGGTAAAATAGATATTACAAAAGCGTATAGTAATAAAAACTTAGTAAAAACGGCATTTATAAAAATATTACTTTATTATATAAATATTCAAATTCCAATATAGCTTTGCCACAAAAACTCAAGATAAGCTTCGATTATCCATGCTGTTTCCATTCCTTATCCTAACAAATTTATTTAATTTGTATACCTCAAAGCAGTTTTTAGATACGCTATAAATATAAATAAAAATAATCCCTAAAATTTGAAAGGCTTATAATAAAATGCAAATTGATAAAAAATCAAATAAACCTATTTATTTACAGATATATGATAATGTTGTTGATGAAATAAAAAATGGTTATCTTATTCCATTTGAAAAACTAATTTCAAGAAGAAAACTTTCAATTCAGCTGGATATTTCACCACAAACAGTCGAAAACGCGTATCAAAAACTCATTTCAGATGGATACGTCTTCTCAAAACAAGGAAGCGGATATTTTGTCTCTTCAGAAAGAGTTTGGGACGAAGAACAACAAAAAATGAAAAGCAGGATATATAACTTTAGTACTAACGGCGTAGAAACCTCAAAATTACCTTTTCAGGAATGGGCAAAGCTTTTGAGAGCGACTGTCAGGGAAGACGCCGGACTTTTCCAGCATGGTGAAAAAGCGGGAGACTGGTGTTTAAGAAAAAGTATAAGAAGATTACTTTTCAGAACTCAAAATATAAAATGTAAAACAGAACAAATAATCATAGGTCCGGGATATGAGGATCTTTTAAGGGAAATTTTCAATTTATTTGGTTCTGAGAAAAAGGTAATTATGAATAATTATTATAACTACCGAGCGAGAGCGGCCGCGATTTATATGGTAAATAAAATTGAGTATGTAACAAATGATAAAAATGGAATAAATATTGAGGAACTTAATAACTTTGATGATGGAATTTTATACCAAGAGCCAACTCACGATTTACCTATGGCGGTTACTCTTTCCGAGAAAAAAAGAAAAGCTTTAATTGACTGGGCAAAAGAAAAAGAAGAACGGTATATCATTGAGGACGCCAGCGATAATGATTTTCAGTATGGTGAAAACGAAAAAACACTTTGGGAACTTTCTAACGGTAAAAAAGTTATTTACATTGGAAACTTTTCAATGACTATCGCTCCATCCATGAAAATCGGATACATTGTCGCTCCCGAGGAAATAATAAAATGGTGGTTTAATAAAAAAATGTTTTATCTTAATAGAGTTTCAAGAATTGAGCAAGTTACTTTATCAAAGTTTATTGATTTAGGCTATTATGAAAAACATATTAATTATATGTGTGATGTTTATAAGGAAAAAACAAGAGTAGTAAAAGAAACTGTATTTAATTCTCCTTTGGGTAAAAAAACCGAGATTACTGGAGATACGGCAGGTATGTACTGTAATATGTTCTTTGACATCTCATTACCGGAGAATGAGGCAAGGGATCTGTGTATAAAAAACGGAATCAAGATAAGCGCTCTTACTACTTGTATTGAGGATACCTCAAAAGCGACGTTACCTGAAAATACTTATAATATAGGATATGGAGAATTAAAAATTTCTCAAATAAAAGACGGATTAAATTTACTCGCGAAAGTCTGGAAAAAATATTTATAATTGGTATGATAGTTTTTTAAAAAATTAGCACTATTAAAAATATTTTCACTGCCTTATAATGTAAGAATAGAAAAATAGAAGTTTTTTTATATTCTCAAAATCAACATCATTCCAAGTTAAAACGATAGCCTTGTATAGCTTTATAAATTTAAATAATTTTATATTTAATGTAATCACAAAATATTTTAATTTTTACCTGGTTGCCCTGCCTTTTTAAATAAATATATTGAACAAAATATTTATCTATGTTAAAATAAAAACATTGATATTATAGGTAACACCCTACAATTATAATCTTATAGCTTTTATTGATATTTTTCTCTCGTTGAAAAACATCATCTCAAACCTATTTTATTAAATTACACAGTGTTACCTATAAACTTTTTATAAATAATCCTATACTTTTTGAAAGGAATGACTAATATGCTCGAAGAAGGTATCAAAGCTCCTGAATTTTCTTTGCCTGATAAAGATGGAAATATTGTTAATTTAAGCGATTTTAAAGGAAAAAAAGTTATTTTATACTTTTATCCCAAAGACTCTACTCCAGGATGTACGAAACAGGCTTGCGGTTTTCGGGATAATTTTTCCGAATATCAAAAATTAAATGCCGTTGTAATAGGGATTAGTAAAGACAGCGTTAAATCTCATACAAATTTCGCGTCAAAGCAAAATCTTAATTTTATTATTCTCTCTGACACAGAACTTAACACAATCAAAGCTTATGGCGTTTGGCAAGAAAAGAAAAATTACGGTAAAGTAAGTATGGGCGTAGTAAGAACCACATATGTTATTGATGAAAATGGTGTTATTGAAAAAGTTTTTAAAAAGGTTAAAACGGCGGATAATCCTATAGACGTACTTGAATATTTAAAGAATAATTTATGAAATATTATAATATAAAAAAGGGAATTTTTAAAAAAAGAGAAAATAGATTTATAGCTTATATTGAAATAAATGGGAAAATAGAAAAATGTCATGTAAAGAATACTGGAAGATGTAAGGAACTTCTCGTTGATAACGCGACTGTTTTCGTTGAGGAAAATTTTTCTGAAAATAGGAAAACAAAGTTTTCCCTTATTTCAGTTATAAAAAATAATTTATTTATAAATATGGACTCTCAGGCGCCTAATAAAGCTGTATTTGAGTGGCTTAAAAAAGGTTGCCTTTTTAACGACTTAACTTTTCTCAAAAGTGAGGTTAAATTCAGAAACTCACGTTTTGACTTTTATGCGGAAAGAAATGATAAAAAAATTTTTATTGAGGTTAAAGGCGTTACCCTTGAGGAAAACAGAGTCGTAAAGTTTCCCGACGCACCGACACAAAGAGGAATTAAACATATTTTTGAACTCTGTGAGGCTGTTAAAGAAGGATATGAGGCATATATAATATTTGTGGTACAGATGAAAGGCGCCATATGGTTTGAGCCTAACTATAAGACTCATCCTGAATTCGGAGAAGCTTTAAAAACAGCCCAAGAGTATGGCGTCAATATTTTAGCTTTTGATTGCAATGTAGGAATTGATTTTATTGATATTGATAAAAAAATTGATATAAGATTGTGAGGCGTTTTATAGGCCAAATAAGAAAATTAATTCATAAAACGATTGAATATTTCGATGGGTATGTTGAAAGAATAAATCACTTTTTGAAAGTTTTAAGTTTCACTAGAGCGTATCTGAAATAAAATGCGCGCGAAAAATTATAAAAAATAAAACGAAACAAAAAGGCTTTTCTGTTTAATTGAACCGTTTTCGCTTATTTTTTAATAATTTTTTGTATATTTTGCGTATATAACTGATAGCTTATAATAGTTTTCAGATACGCCCTAATTTCGGAAAACAAAAATATTGATAGCAATACTATGGTTATTATTGAGGATATCGCTATTGTTCATGATATCGGCATTGAAATAAACGAGCAAAACATTGTTATATGTATGATGATTTCCGATAATAAAATAAACTTTTTCAATAAAGTTTTTATAAAAATCAAATGATATTAATATTTTTTCAGCTTCCGCAGGACCTTCAACTTCTCAATATTTTTCGTTACTACAACAATATTAAAAAAATAGAACGGCAATTAGCAGTCGAAGCTGATTTTCTAATAAATATATTCGAGTAAAAAATAGATAGAATCCAAATAAAACCTCTTAAAAAAATTTTTTCAAAATAAAAACATACATAGATTTATTTGAAAAATATATTTATAAAAATTAGTCTTTAGTATCTGAAATCTTAAATTTGAGGTGTTTTTATTATGCTTATTAAAAAATTGAGATTCCTCCTATTATTTGTAACATCTCTAAGCTTATTTGAGGGGTGTTCCATATATAATTCTAATTTTGACAGTGATTACAGTTCCGATTATTTTCAGTTTAACAGCGAATTTTATACAAAAGAAACTTCAACTGATAATAACTCCTATGGTAATGAAATGAAAATTGAAAGATCTTCAGACGTTAATTTGGATATAAACGGCGGAGCTGATTTATATGAAAGAAATTTTGATCATAAAGAATCTTCGTATTATAAGAATTTGGATTTTTATAATATGAAGTCTAAAGGTTCTTTAAAAATATTACATAACTTTAAAACATATCAGCAAACAAGTGAGAATTCAAGCGGTGAAGCCTGTGTTTTAACTGTTCTCAACAGATATAATAAAAAAGGCGATTTTACGGAAGAAAAATTACACAACTTAATAAATGCCGGAAAAAAGCAAAAATGTATGAGCCTTAAACAAATGATTGATATTTATAACAAGATTGGTAATTTTAAATTATATACTACATTTGACGTTATAGAAACAGAAAGAAAACTTGGTAATAAAAATATTGAATACTCAAAATATTTTAATAAAGATTTTATAATTAAAAATCTTAAAGACGGCGTTCCTATTACAATATGCCGAAAAGAATTAGGAGTACAATGGTTTAATATAATTGGTTACGACGATATGGGAACCGATAGTATTTATGATGATGTAATTATTGTTACAAATTCTTATGATGTTATAGACCATAATCAGGACGGTTACAGCGTTATTTCAGCGTTAAAATTATTTTCTGATTTTTCTACAGATGGCTTCTTTGATGAAGCTGATTTGAATGAATTTTTATTTATCATTGCTATTCCTATATAAGTGTGCTTTCTTAAAACTAAAAAAATTTATTTGTTAAATTAATTATATTTAAAAACTTTATAATAATTATCAAAATAAAATATTAAGATAATATAATCCATCATTTCAAAAACGAAAAATCTATGTAGTTTTGTTTTTAAATGAGTATTTATAATTTCTTACGCGTATTTTGATTTTTAAATGCACTCTAAAACTTACAAGAAGGAAAATAAAATGACAAATATTATAATGGTAGGATTAGGCGGGGCTACAGGTTCAGTATTACGTTATACAATTAGTTTAATACCAAATAAATATACATTTCCATTAATAACATTAGTTATTAATATCTTGGGCGCTGTTCTGATAGGATATATAACAGGAGTTTCCATAAAAAAAGATATGCCGTCGCGATCTATTTTATTTTTAAAAACAGGATTGTGTGGAGGATTTACCACATTTTCGACTTTTTCGTTGGAGGCGTATTCTTTATTCCAAAATGGAAACTATTTTTATTCAATCTTATATGTTTTATTGAGTTTTATCGGCTGTTTAATCGGTGTTTGGCTTGGAATGAAATTAGCCTAATTAATTAAACGCACAAATTGGAATTTGGGGGAAATTTTTATAAATGATTCAATATAGAAATTTATACGCTGATGAGATAAACAGAGAATTATTCAAAGATTTTATTCGTCATCAAAATGTCACAAAATGTTGGAGAAAAGAAAATAACAAATGGACAATTAAAAGCATAACCTTTATCGATGATTGGACAGAAGCCGACTATAAAATATTAATTTCTTGCTTAAAACACACAATTATTACCGGCGGATTTGTATACGCCGCTTTCTATGATGGAATATTGAAAGGTTTTGTTTCGGTTGAGCCTGTTTTATTTGGCGGAAAAGAAAAATATCTTGATTTATCAAGCATTCACATATCCGAAGATATGCGAAATAGAGGAATTGGAGCGAAACTTTTTATTATGGCAAAAAAATGGGCTAAGAAAAACGGAGCGAATAAATTATATATATCAGCTCATTCGGCTGTTGAAAGTCAGGCATTCTATAAAAAAATGGGATGTGTTGAGGCAAAAATATATAATCAGAAACATGTTGACAAAGAACCTTATGATTGTCAGTTAGAGTGTGAGCTTTAAACAAAAATTTTGTTATTTGTGTTTATTTAAAGTATATCTAAAAAACAATCGGAAAATTGTGTTTTATTTTCCGATTGTTTTTATACAGATTTTTTAGTAAAGCACTTAAACTATATTATAATTTTATTAAATTAGATTCATACATTTTATTTAAAGCCGTTATTATTCCTATTTTAGCGTGATACCAAGTAAGCCCGCCCTGCATATAAACTATGTAAGGTTTCTTTATAGGCGCGTCAGCGCTTAACTCAATAGAAGATCCCTGAACGAAAGCGCCCGCCGCCATAATAACAGGACAATCATATCCCGGCATCTCCCAAGGTTCGGGAACAACGTAACTGTCCACAGGAGCTCCCTTTTGTATCCCTTGACAGAATTTAATCAGCTCATTCTCATTATTCATCTGTATAGCCTGTACAATATCAGCCCTTTTTTCATTAAATTTCGGCATTACATTATAGCCGAGATCATCAAAAATCCTCGATGCGTAAACAGCGCCTTTAAGACTTGCGCAAACAACGGTAGGCGCTAAAAACAAACCTTGAATTAAATTCGACGTAACGCCTAAAGTCGGTCCTACCTCTCTGCCTAACCCTGGTGATGTAAGTCTATACGCGGCGTTATCGACAAATTCATTTTTACCGGCTATATATCCCCCGACAGGAGCGAGACCGCCTCCTGGATTTTTAATGAGCGAACCGACAACAAGGTCCGCTCCAACATCACTGGGCTCAATAATGTCAACAAATTCCCCATAACAATTATCTACCATACAAATAATATCAGAACGTATATTTTTTATAAATTCAATGAGAGTCTTTATTTCATCAATCGTTAAGCTTGGTCTGAAACAATAACCTTTTGAACGCTGAATAGCAACAAGCCTTGCTTTTGGGTTTATCGCCATTGGAATCGCGTCATAATCTATTTTTCCGTCAGGAAGTAAATCAACTTGCTTATAGGAAATTCCATATTCTTTTAAAGACCCTTTTACTTCCCTTGAATGACCGATTACTCCCTCAAGAGTATCATAAGGCTTGCCGACAGGTGACAAAATTTCATCACCGTATCTAAGATTTCCAAACAAAGCTACAGTTAAAGCGTGTGTGCCTGAAATTATTTGAGGTCTTACAAGAGCGGCTTCCGTATGAAAAACATCAGCGTAAATATTCTCAAGAGTATCTCTTCCCAAATCATTATAACCATATCCCGTTGTAGCGGCAAAATGAATATCGCTTAATTTATTTTTCTGCATGGCTTTTAATACTTTGTACTGATTAAGTTCAGCTGTCTTTTCAATCTCAATAAATTCTTTTTTTATTTTTTCCTCTTCCTTTAGACAAAATTCCATTACATTCCTGTCTATATTAAAATTTTTAATGATATAGTCTGTCAAATCTCTTTCATCTCCTACAGCTTATTTATTAACTAAATTTCTTTATAAAAATGATAAATCTCATCTACAGCTTCTAAAATATCATAAGATGTCATATCGATCCATTTAGCGTCTTTTGCCTGATGCTTAAACCATGTAATCTGCCTTTTCGCGAAATGTCTCGTATCTCTCTTTAAAATATAAATAGCCTCTTCCAAAGAAATTTTGCCCTGCAAATATGAGACAATTTCTTTATATCCAAGTCCCTGCATTGAAATAAGATTTGGTTCATACTTCCGCAGAAGTTCCGAAACCTCAAATATTAAACCATTTTCAAGCATAACATCAATTCTTTTATTAATTTTTTCATATAAAATATTTCTTTCCATATTAAGAACAATAAAAGTTGTATCATACGGTGAGTTTTTCTCTTTTTCAGTTTTATTATGTTCTGATATAGGCTGTCCAGTCTGCTCAAAATACTCAATAGCTCGTATAACTTTTTTTATATTATTGGGATGAATAATATCACATGATTTAGGGTCACACTTTCTAAGCATCTCAAAAAGGAAATCACTTCCTTGTTGGTTAGCGATTTCCCGCAAATTGTTTCTTAATTTATAGCTGTTTTCAGTTTCATCAAAATTTGTGTCATTTACAAAAGCGTTAATATAAAATCCTGTTCCGCCTACAAGAATAGGAACTTTACCTTTTCCACAAATTTTTTCATAATATCTTTTTGCCATATTTTGAAATATAGCGACTGAATATTCCTCATCAGGGTAAAGCTCATCAATAAGATAATGAGCAATACCCTGTTTTTCTTCCTCTAAAATTTTAGCCGTTCCAATATTCATAAATTTATAAATCTGCATAGAATCAGCGGAAATTATTTCTCCGTTAATCTTTTTAGCGAGCTCAACGGAAACGGCTGTTTTTCCACAAGCAGTAGGGCCCGCGATAATAATAAGAGGCTTCTTCATAACATTATCCTTTACACAAAAACTTAAAAATCTAAAATTTTAAAATTTAACTTTATATACACCTAATTTTAAATAATATATAAAAATAAAATACATTTCCCAATTTTAGAAGCTTATATAATTACATTAAATACACACTTTCATTATATGCTTTATAAAATGTTTAACAATACATATAAAATAATTTTTCTTAATTGTGTTTAACACGGTCTTTAACTTCAGCGAGTTTAGCGTTATTAAATCTGTCAAGAGTACCTACAAGATAACCTGTAATTCTTCTTATTCTCTCAAAAGGAGTATTACCCTCTTTTCTTCCGCAACAAGGGCAAGTATCTCCTATTAATCCGTTAAATCCACAAACAGGGTCTCTGTCAACGGGGTGATTTATAGAACCATATCCAATACCTGATTCTTTCATATAACGTATAATTTTCTCAAAAGCGTCAACATTTTTAGTCGTATCTCCGTCAAGCTCAACATACGTTATGTGTCCGCCATTTGTAAGTTCATGATAAGGTGCCTCAAGCTCAATTTTTTTAAAAGCGCTTATAGGATAATAAACAGGTATATGAAAACTGTTAGTATAATATTCTCTGTCGGTAATTCCGTCAATTTCGCCAAAAAGTTTTTTATCCATGTTTACAAATCTTCCAGAAAGACCCTCGGCTGGAGTGGCAAGCAAAGAAAAATTAAGTTTTCTTTGCTCCGCTTCTCTATCTATTCTTTTTCTCATATGTTTTATTATTTTAAGGCCTAGTTTCTGAGCTTCCTCCGATTCTCCGTGATGAAAACCCGTTAAGGCCTTAAGACACTCCGCAAGACCAATAAAACCGACCGACAGTGTTCCATGCTTTAAAACTTCCTCAACTGAATCATCATAATTAAGTTTCTCGCTGTCAATCCAAACTCCCTGACCCATAAGAAAAGGATAATTTTTGACCTTTTTACCGCATTGTATCTTAAATCTGTCAAGAAGCTGATCTATACATAAATCCATTTTTTTATCGAGCTCTTTAAAAAACCATTCAACATTACCGTCTGAGCGTAAAGCTATTCTCGGCAAATTTATTGAGGTAAAACTAAGATTTCCTCTTCCATACGTGATTTCTTTTGTTTCATCATAAATGTTCCCCATAACTCTTGTTCTGCAACCCATATAAGCGATTTCCGTCTCAGGATAACCTTTTTTATAATATTTAAGATTAAAAGGGGCGTCCTGAAAAGAAAAATTAGGAAAAAGACGTTTGGCGCTTACTTTGCAAGCGAGTCTGAACAAATCATAATTTTCGTCATTTTTATTATAATTTACTCCCTCTTTTACCCTGAAAATATGTATAGGAAAAATAGGAGTCTCACTGTTTCCGAGACCTTTTTCAAGAGCGAGCAATATATTTTTAATAACCATTCTGCCCTCTTTTGATGTGTCCATTCCATAATTTACGGAGGAAAACGGAGTCTGAGCCCCCGCTCTTGAATGCATAGTATTAAGATTGTGTATAAAAGCCTCCATAGCCTGATAAGTCGCTCTGTCCGTCTTTTTCAAAGCGTTTTTCATTGAGAATTTCTGAATTTTCTGAATTTTTTCAGAGTCAAACCCTTTTTGTGTATAAAATTTCAATTCCTCATCAATATAATCTTTATTTTCAGATATGGAAAGTTTAAAACCACTCTCAATAAGCTTGTTCCTCACTTCATTAACAAGCTCGTCTGAATTCTCATAATCAAAAACAATTTCTAAATCTCTGGCAAAGTTATAAATATAATTTTTAACAAAAGTTTTTCTCACGCCGTTTGCTAAAGCGTAATCAAGATTTACGATACTTTGCCCCCCATGCTGATCATTTTGATTTGATTGTACGGCTATACAAGCGAGAGCGGAATAACTTGAAATATCATTAGGCTCCCTCAGCGCTCCATGCCCTGTCGAAAAACCGCCCTTGAAGAGTTTTATTAAATCAATTTGACAGCATGTTGTCGTAAGAGTCAAAAAATCCAAATCATGAATATGTATATCGCCCTCAACGTGAGCCTTGCTATGCTCCGGTTTTAAAATAAACATTTTATAAAACTGTTTCGCGCCCTCCGAACCATATTTAAGCATAGTACCCATTGCTGTATCGCCGTTTACGTTAGCGTTTTCTCTTTTAATATCGCTGTCTTTTGAATCGCTGAAAGTAATATCCTCATATATTTTCATAAGATTTGTATTCATTTCTCTTATTTTACTTCTCTCAGCTCTATAAAGTATATAGGCTTTAGCAACTTTAGCGTGATTTTTTTTAATAAGGGATTCTTCCACTAAGTCTTGGATTTGTTCAACAGATGGAATACCTTTTATCTTATAAATAATATCATTAACAACCTCGTCGGCGATTTCATGGCAATAATCATCATTAACATCACCTACCGCCTTAAAAGATTTTTTAATGGCGTTAATAATTTTATCTTCGTCAAAAGCGACTTTTCTTCCGTCACGTTTAACAATTTCCGTTATAACCATACGGGAAAAATCAACCGTCTCTCTTTCATGTTCTCTTTTCTGACTTGTATAAAATTTTTCGTAAGTATACATCCGTAAAATCCTCCTGACTTGTATTTATCCGATATACTCAAGACATTACTTTATAAAACACTATATTTAGTAATCTGTGAATATAATTTTACTATATATAGTATAATTTGTAAATAGATAAAATCAACTAAAATTTTTTTTAATCAATTTTGCGGGAAAAAACGCTTGTTATAAATAAAAAAATTTTTTTAAGTTTTTTCTAAAAACGTAAAAATCATAAAAAAAAATTTCTTTCCATAAATTTATTGTGCAAAATCCCAAAATTTAAAATTAATAAATTTTAATCAGTATGTATATAAAATCAAAGCACTCACAGGAAACAAAAACATTCTCTGTAGTTTAGCACAGGAATAAACAAATAAGTTTAGGCGGATTTTTCAAAAATCTTAAAAATTTTCCTCAAGCGTACAAAGCCCAATACGTTTTTTATAATTTTAATCCTCAAAAAAATTATACTTTTTATGATTTTGATTTTTCGATAGTTTGTTTTAATTTTTAGAGTTTTTATAAATATTTTTAAAGTAAAAAATTTAATATCATTTTTTTGAAAAAATAAAACAAAATAAGAAAAATCAAAAAAATAAAATTGACAAGCGTAAAAATTATAATATATTTTTTTCCCTTAGAATTTTCTGTTTTTATATAATATTTATAAGAAATAAGACTCGCCATAGAAGCTATAAGAGTACCTAAACCGCCTATATTAACACCAATAATTATGTTTTCGTAATTATCAGAAATGCCAGATAAAAACAAAGCCGCTGGAACATTGCTTATTATTTGGCTTAAAGCCACAGATATGACAACCTCATTTCCAGTAAATATTTCTTTTACAGTATTAGAAATTTCAGGTATTTTTCCTATGTTTCCCACAAAAATAAAAAATCCTATAAAAGTTAATAAAAGAACATAGTCAACCTTCAGAAATAGTTTTCTGTCAATAAAAAATATTATACATAAAACAATAAAAAATAATATATAATAATCTAAAATTTTTAAAACCGAAAAAGTACATAAACAAAATAAAACAAAGTATATGTATAATTTAAAATTTTTAAAAGAAAAAATGGCATTAAAATAAGACAAATCTTTTAATTTTTCTTTTTTTACAAAAAAGCAGAAAAAAATAAGAATAATGAGAGAAACAATCATGTAAGGAACAGTAATTTTAAAAAAATTGATTATATCCATTTCAGAAATGGAATATAAATACAAATTTTGAGGATTTCCGATAGGAGTTGCCATACTTCCCAAATTCGCCGCGATGGTTTCAAGAATGACTATATATAGAATATTTTTTTCAAACTCAGAAAATTTAAGTGTCATAATTGTAAATGGAACAAATGTTATTAAAGCGACGTCGTTCGTAATAAGCATACTAAAAAAGAAACATAAAAAAATAAAACAAAAAGTTAATTTTCTTGTATCATTAATTTTTTTAAATAATATACAAGCTACAGCCTTAAAAAAGCCAATTCTAAAAAAACCCTCAACTACAATCATCATACAAAATAAAAGTATAAGTACATCAAAATTTATATAATCAAAATATTCAGCCGAAGGTTTGTAAAAAATCATCGATGTTAAGGCTAAAACCCAAGAAATAACCAAAACAATATTTTTTCTTATAAATTTAGACAAAATTTTTCTCACAAATAAAACTCCCTAAAGTATTTTTTTATAAAACTCATTTTTTCTGTCACCTTTAACCGGAAAAGCCTTTCTATACTTTTCCGTATCATTAGAAAAATCAAAAATAACTATGTCTTCTTTTTCCTTAGCAAAACATATAATTTTTCCATCCGGATTATAAACTCGGCTATCTCCCGAATAAAAAATGTTTTTTTGTATACCAAAACAGTTTACACCTATAATATAGCACTGGTTTTCAATAGCTCTCGCTTTAAGAAGCGTTTTCCAATGCTCTTTTCTTTTCTCAGGCCAATTAGCCGCTATAATAATAACATCCGCTTTTTTTGAGGCGCTTTGAAAAATTTCGGGAAATCTTAAATCATAACAAATAAAAACAGAAAACTTTATATTGTTTATATTAAAAAAAGCCAGCCTATTTCCAGCGACAAAAAAATCATCCTCACCAGCATAAGAGAATGGATGTATTTTAATATAATCACATATAAACTCTCCTTTTGGAGAAACAACGCTGTAATGATTTTCGGCTTTGTCCAAAATAGAATTTACCCATCCAAAGCCTATATATATATAATTATTAACAGCCAGATTTTTAATAATATTAATATTATCATCAGATTTCTCCACCGTATTTTTAATGTTCATTGAAAATCCGGTAAAACTCATTTCAGGGAAAAAAATAACTTCAGCGTTCTCTTTTTTAGCCTTTTCCACAAAACTACATATTCGTTTAAGATTTTCATTTTTATCCTCAAAAGCAATTTCCTGCTGACAAAACGCGATTCTCAAAAATAATCTCCTCTTTCCTCAACTATTTCATACCCAATATTTTTCATCTTATTTTTAAGCTTTATGTTATATTCAGCCGTTTCATCACCAGTACATATTTTGTTATCATATAAAGAATATTTTTTTCTTACGGAAATAGGTGACAAATTAGGCATAACTACATTTGCCCCCGCTAAAATACCTTTTTCCCTGCCTTCAGGATCAAGAGTTCCCAAAGCTGTCGTCGCGGGTAAAAGTACCCTCTCAAACATAAGACGAAGTATTGAAATCAAAAACAAAGTAAGCTCTACTGTACCGTTGGGAAATTTTGAAAAGCAAGTATCACGGTGAGAAATAAACGGTCCTATTCCTATCATATGCGGTCTAAACTCATTTATAAAATTCAAATCCTCCACAATATTCTCAATGGTCTGATAAGGTGAACCTACCATAAAACCACATCCAACTTGATAGCCTATTTCTTTAAGATCAAAAAGACATCTTTTTCTATTTTCAAGAGACAAGCTCTCAGGATGTAATTTTTTATAATGCTCTCTATCAGCTGTTTCATGTCTGAGTAAATATCTATCAGCCCCGCAGTCAAAAAGTCTTTTATAACTTTCCACGCTTCTTTCCCCAACAGATAAAGTAACGGCGCAATCATTGTAATTTTTTTTTATATTTTCGATAATATGGCAAAGTATATTATCGTTATAATAAAAATCCTCTCCCCCTTGTAAAACAAATGTACGAAATCCAAGTTTATATCCCATTTTGCAGCATTCCAAAATGTCTTCTTCTGAAAGTCTGTATCTTTTGGCATTAATATTGCTTTTTCTTATTCCACAATAAAAACAGTCATTTTTACAGTAATTTGTAAATTCAATAAGACCTCTCATATATATTTTTTTACCAAATATTTTTTCTCTTTTCTCTCTTGCCAAAGCCGAAATATACTTAATATTATCATAATTTCTCTTTTTAATAAGCTCAATAAATTCTTCTTTTTCCAAAAAATTATTTTCATTGAGTTTATTTATAATATTCTTCAATAAAAATCACCTCAAAAATTATTTTTATATATATAATACTATATTCACGTAAATTAGACAAGAAAAAATCTTTGTACACTTCTAAACTCGAATATCACTAATATAACTCAATTAAAACGTGCCTGAAAACTAAATTATATTTAACGTTATACTACGGTTTACGCGAAGCCGCTATCATAATTAGATATACTGTAGCACTACTTTATATTTATCTTTATTGACGTTATTGTCAAGATAAACATTTTTTATACCAAATACACAAATTTTTTTAAAGGTTTGAAAAGAACAAAGATGAGCATGATTTTTATAATTATTGAGAGTGCTTGGGCTTAAACTTGATATATAGGGGAAAAACAGACAGGGATTTTAAAATCGTATGTGCCAGCTCTTTGCTTATAGTCAATCAACTTGAAAATAAAAAAAGGCAGTGAAAAGGATTTTTGCTTCAGTGCCTTTTTTTATTTTCAAGTTGATTGACTATAAGCTTTATAAAAAATACACAAGAGCTGATAAAAAGGAACAGTTTATTAAACACCTGGATATTTTTTAAATATTCTCAATGCGACAACATACTGAATTAAAGGAATTTAAAGAACTAAAAAAGGAAGCGTGAAATAGGTTGCTTCATCCCTTGAAAAATGGTAATATCACGCAGACTTTTTTTGACAGCATGGAATACTGTTTCAGATACATTTTTTATTGTGGCGAAGCAAAAGCGTTTACAAGCATGTTTTCTCCATGTACTTCGGTAAACGTTTTGACAAACCGCAATGTGTTTTTTTCTTCTTGCCTAAGCAAAATAACAAATTCCCATTCCCTCCTATAGTCATAAATATTGGCTTATTCCGGCAACAATAATATGTTTTAGTATATCAGCAAAAATAGGCTCTGCTTTCAAATCTATTTCAGTTCCGCGGTTATTGATTACTTTATAAAATTTATTTCTCCTTTTTCTCATTGATCTTTCGCGCATATTAATTATAAAACATTAGTACCCATGCCTTGACTACCTTTTAAATATTCAATATAAATAGTTAAATATAAAATCGATTTACCTTAGTAATAATATTTTTATCCATATTTATAGTATATTTAAAAAAGATACGTATATATATATGCTAAAGAAGTGATTTTATTATGCAGTCATATGGTCTTATAATTACTATTTACCTGTTAAACCCGTATTATAGCGCAAAATAAAACAGCAGGGGAACTCTCTTTATCAAGTGCCAGTTTCTCACAATTAGGAGACACTCTTAACACAATAATAGCTCAACAAGCTATTTGTTCTTCCAAAATGGATACTTGTTAATCCTTTCGGAAGAACAAAACTGTATTTTAAATATTTTCTGATAAAATTTTATAAAAGAGCGGAATTTTTAAATTTTCTCATAAGAAGCTCATGCTGATAAATTTGTTCTTGCATAGTATTTTCAAGCTTTTTGATTTCATATTTATGTTCCTCAATTTCTATAGCCGTTATCTTTCCAAGTTTTAAATTTAATTCTTTTATCTGAAGCTGCTTTTTTAAATTCTCAAGTTCAGCAATATTCGAATCATATTCATTTTCGAGTTTTATTATTTCATTATAATTTTTTGTAATATTCTCTTTTAAAGTAGTTTTTTGATCTTCAAGATTACGAAGTTCTTTATTATAATTAACAATTTTTGCTTCCCTTGTATCATTTCCCGTTCCAGAAATAAATAAGGATAAAGAATATTTAGCTATATCTACCGTTTCTCTCTGTGACCTAATGCTATTATTTCTATCTATCGCAAGTATTATTTCCGAATCAAGATTAACTTCCCCTATTTTATCGTATAAAATTTCTTCTCCTAAATCAAGATTATATATAATATTTAAGTTGTTTCCAAGAACTTTATTTAAAGATACATAAGAATCATCTATTAAATTTTGAAGTTCTTCTTTTTCTTTAATAAGATTTTTATATTCAATCTGTTCATTTTCATAATCATTTTTACTAATTTTTCCATATTTTAATTTTGTTTCCGAAATTTTTAGTTTTTTCTCTTTTAAAGTAAGTTCTTCTTCGTAAAGCTTTAAATTATTTTCTGCGTTTATTGTATTTATGAAAAAACTCAAAACAGAAAATTCTATCGCCTCTTTTTCATCATTTGCTGATAACTTATTTTTTTCAAGTTTTGCATACAATTCTTTAAGTTGAATTGCCAAATTTGAAATTTGCTCAGGTGTTTCAGAACTTACAAAATTTAATTTTGTACCAGATATTTCTCTCTTAGTAATTTCATTTTCCTCATCATAGCTTTTTAAAGTTCCACTATACTCTATAGCCTTTTTGACAGCGTCTCTAAAATTTAAAACATCTATTTCACTTCCCAAAGTAAAATTTATAGAACTAAAAGATAATATTATGCTTGTCACACAAGTAACTACTTTTTTTAATTTCATAAATAATCCCCCTTAAAAATTTTTATATATCTAACTATTTCATATACAAATTACAATATAATGGTTAGATACATATTAAAGTAAGATTAAAATTAAATTAAAAAAATACTCATTACGTTAAAACTATTTATTATTTGTATACTGTAATCATACAAGAGAAATCAACGCAAATCTAAAATTATTTATTAATACGAACCTTTTTTAGAAATTTTCATTTGTGTACAGATAAATTGCCTTGATTGACTTACCCTGACATCAAGACTGGCATAAACCACAAGTTTGGAAGCACTGTCAAATCTGGAAAGACTGCCGATTTCACCAATAATAACCGCACTTACAACATTTCCCATACCTAGAATTGTGGTAATAACAGAGTTTGTTTTCGCAAGTAAATCAAATATTTTATTTTCTAATTCACCAAATTGTTTTTCAATAAAATTAGTTTTCTCTAACATTTGTTTGATTTGAAATGTGAAAGCGTCAGACATAAATTCGACTCCAAAAGAGTTTTGCGTGGTAAATTTGATTTCTTCAGTTTTTAATCTGTTATATCTGCCATAACCGTGTTTTGATATAAAGAAAGCGACAGCTTGAAATCCGTTGTTTCAAAACCGCCGCCCTATGGATATCTATATTTTGTTCGGACGTATA
>CAJTVH010000044.1 GCA_910579745.1 uncultured Clostridia bacterium
CATTTTTCCCTCCTTATCGCTATAAATTCTTGTGTAAATCTCTAAAACAACCGACTTATCAGGCTGAACATCTATATCCCTCCCCGATTTTAAAGATATTCCGGTAATCTCCTCAGAGCCCCCGATATAAAATAACCCCTCATACCGCGTCTCAGCCAATTCGTCAAGTGAGTCAAACCCTCTGTATTTCGTAAACTCCGAGGCGTGATACCCGTCCACCGTATCGGCGTTTCCTCCGTTAGCCGGAAAACTCATTCCCTTATGCGCTGAGGCGCTTTTATTATGCGCCTCTACTAACTCCCGCTCACTTAGCCTTACAGCCTCAACATTATTAATTATCCGCTCAAAAAGCGGGTTAAACACCGTTCTGGCGTTAGCGGGGTCACTGTTTTTAAGTTTTCTTATCTCAGAATTATATATTGGATTATCTGATATGGTATAAAAATTACTTTCCTCCATAGTTTCCCTCCTTAAAATTGGTCTTCTATTTCCCACGTCATAGCTAAATCCTCATCTTTTTGTTTCGTGTATGTATTTTGAACAGCGCAAAGACAACCGTCCTCATCCACCAGCGCGAACTCATTAAACTTTTCCCCCGTATACTGTCCCCTTGGCAATACAGCCGTGTACATCACCACGGTCGCTATGGGAAACTCCACATTGTTAATCGGTACCCTGCATATCTCGTCATTAAGTTCCGTTTGTTCCTCCGAGGGCGTAAGCGGTTCGCCGTTTTCATCAGTTCCCCCTCTCCCAAACGCCATATAAGCTATTTTAGGAATTTTTTCTATTTCCCCCGACGTTACCTGTGCTAATTTAATTCTTCTATATAACGTTATCACACTTTTTTTTGACATTAAATCTCAGCCTTTCTTTAAATTTATTAACAAACACTTATTAGATTTCTTTCAAAACTTTTATTGGATTGATTTAATTTTATAGTTTCTAAAGAGGTCTATTATTAATCAATCTGTCATTACCTCTCTTATTATTTCCCCGTTTAATTTACGTTCCTCGTCAAGGCTGTACTCACCGTCCAAACACCACATTGTATCCAGAATAACACTTGTTTTTAACTCCTCTTTTTCCTCAAAACCTAATTCCATCTTTAACTGACAAAGACTTATAATTTTGGGTTTTACAATTAAAACAAAAGAGCCGTCCCCGCTATCCTCAAAAAAATAACTCTCAAAATTTCTAAAAAAAGCGGATAATACCAATCTTCTCAAAAAAATATCATATTTATTGAAAAAATTAAAACTCATATAAGAATTGAACCAATAAATCAAATGAGCGGGTTTATATTTATCAATAATACCTTTCATTTTCTTTATACTGTAACTATCAAGATACTCCTTACTTTCCGCCAAAAAAGCGTTCTTTCCCGTATTTTCTTTTATTCCTACATCTGCGTTTACGGACATAGAAAGAATATCTGACAATTTAGCCGGATTCATAGGCGCTCTCGCCATTATCGCCAAAAAAACAGCTTTTCGTCTTTCCTCTATAGGCAACATATTATTTACGGGTATTCCGTATTCTTCCTCAAAATATGACAAAGCCCACGTAGCAGTTTGCGGTAAAATCTGATTTTTATATTCCTCAATCCATTTTATAATTAAATCCGTTTGTATACCTATCGCCTGCGTAAGCCATAAAGCCACATAAGCCTTTCCGTATATTGGCGTAATATAGTCAAGACCTCGTTTAGCGGAAGGACTTGTAATAATTTTCTCTATCAAGTCACTTGTATATTTCATATAAACGTCACCCTATCCTCCGAAACAACAGGCACATATTCCGTTCCAACCGGAATATTCAGCACTCCGCCGTTTACCAGTAAATTTTTATAATCAGATACCCCCTCCGTGTTAATCAGTACAGAGCCTATCTCAGCATATTTTACCTCTGTAATCTCCGAATCCCCCGCGAAAAAATCTTTTAAATTTTCCGTGAAAACAGATTTTACCATATCAAGAGTATATCCGTCTTCCAAAATAACTTCCGCGTTTACCTCAATATACAAAGCTAACGCTGATACAACATTAAGAACAGCGTTAATAGGCGCGAGCCTTTCATAAGGTGAATCAGGTCTCATTATATGCTCATTTACTTCTTCGCGCAAAGCGTCCGAAACAGGCTGTCCAAAACTATCGGTCAAGATGATAGTAACTGTTCCCGTATCGTCTTCGGCACTTAATACTTTCGCTCCTCCAACGCCCTCAACCTCTAAAGCCCAGCGTCTATAATCAGCAGACGAACCAATAAAAGACGCTCCCTGCGTTAAATCATATTCAATGATTCTTTCCCTTAGACTCTCTTCACTTTCCTCATCAAAGCCATCATACGCCGGTTTCTCGTTTACAACCGATTTTATTCCCTCTAAGGGTTTAAGCATAAGTATAATTGTTTCAGCGGCGACATTTCCTATAGTTCCGCTTGTTAAACAGGTTGTGTTTATCTCAATTTCTCCCTCTTCAGGAATAACATATTCATCGTCGGAGGCGAAAGTTATACCCGCCTTGTCCGACGAGGAAACCGTGGAAAAAGCAAACCCCCTCGCTATAACAGTACCCTTCACACCTGTGATTTTTAAAACGGCTTTAGCGTATGAAGCCGCTCTTCTTTTAATTTTTCTTGTCTCGGCGTGCTCTAAAAGCATACTCCCGTAAGAATATTTGGGAACTATATTTTTTATCGCCTCAATAAGCACAAACTCTACCGCCCTTGAGTGCTCTATGGCGACGGGCAAAAACAAATCGCTTACCCAGCCGTTTTCCTCTTTGCTTATTGTGTCGGGAAGAACAGTGAGCATTCTCGCCATTATCTCGTCAACACTCTCATTTCTCATAAACTCCGGTACTTTAAACTCATTATCCATAAAAATCACCCGCCTTTTCGCAAATTCACGGTTATTGTGTAATCGCTGTCCCATATTCCGCTTACTATAAATGTCACTTTTACGCTGTCCGTCTCCCACTTAAAATTAAAGTCATACACCCTTTTTGTTCTGCTATAAGGGTCGGCCAGCAAAGCCTCTGAAATTGTATACTCAATATAGCTTTCTTTCGCCGCGTTGTCTTCCTGATTAAAAGCCTCCTCCATTTCCACGCCTATTTGGCCGCTGTATCCCAAATAAGCCCACCTTTGGGTATATACCGTTTTTAAACACCACTGTACCCACACATCGTACGGCGAGGCGGTCTCAATACGTCCCCCGTTGTCAAGCTTAAAATCACCCGTCTCAAAATCAAAACTCATTCCCACCCGCTGTTTAACTAAATCATCTTCCGACATTATAATTTTCGGCACATCAAAAACCGGAAACAAATCAGACATCAGAAAACACCCCGCCCGCGTTCATAATAATATCGATAACAACAGCGTCAACACCTACCCAAGCTACTAATACCCTGTCATTAGGCTTTAACCGTCTCATTTTATCAGGCAGATACACATCGTGATAATGCTTTCCGCAGTCAACATCGCTCTCACCTTTCGGCCCATGTCCGTGAGGAACTTTCTCTTTCGGGGGATTATGCAAATCGTCTTTCTTTCTTCCCCGCCAGCCTTTATCGCTCCAATCCTCATTTTCCCACCCCGCGACATAAGGAGCCTCATCAGCCCACCACGTCATAGTCATTGGCTTAGCGGGGTTCCAGCTTACGCTTCTGCACACAACATAATCAGTAACAGGTATAGACACGGGAAATGTATTTGTTTTTAAACTGTAGTCTTCCTGTATTACCCCAAAATCTAAAACAAGGGGCTTATCACATATTTTACTCATTTCGTTTCTCAGCACAATCCCTAAATTATTAATACCATTTTGATTACTCATATCTCGTCAGCTCCATATTCATAGTTTTTTTAAAAGCGTTATGTGTAACTCCCTCAACAATAAAATATCCCTTTAAGTTTCCGGCGTTTAACCTCACTTTGTCGCCTTTTCTTATTATCGGAACATCAACGGTTAAAACGTCAATAGTTTCTTCCGGCTTTCCCTTTTCCCTTAATATGTTTTCCGCCTCTTTTTTAGTGTCGCTCAAAGATTTATTTGTGTCTTTAGTAATTATTTCCTGTAATATTCCATATTCTGTTTTCCCATTTACGGTACTTAATAAAGGCGGTCTTTTATTCTCCTCGGATTTGCCCACTATTATAACTTTTGTGACAAGATTACGCATACTTAAACTATCCTTTGTACTCTCGACATTACTCGTGTTAAACACAAACACATCCTCATTCCGCCCTTTCGCCTTTACCGTGAGTATATCTTTTCCCATTGAGGCCACATATTTACTTTTAAGCTTTGTCTCCGCCTCGTCAAGCACGCTTGTTATATGCTCGCTTACAGTTTTGTTGTTAATAGGCAGTTTCCCGTGGGTCCAGCTTTCCCATTTATAATTTAAAGCAATCGACCATTCCTTACAGATAGCCTCTACTATCGCCTTAGTGCTTTTACCGCTGGAGAAATAGCTGTTAGCCTTGCTTTGGGCGGCGTAAATCATTTTATCATAAGCCGTTATGTCAAGCTCTTTTTTAAGAGCGCTTGTATATTCCCATTCCCATATAACACCTCTGAATACCTCAGTGTTGTCGGCGTAAATAAAAATAAGGCCGCAAAGCTTAATTATATCGCTTATGTAGCCTTCCCTTATTTTTGTGTTAGCGAGAGTAATATCAGCCCTTCCGGCTATAGAGCCTTTTTGTTCCTCCCAGCTTAGCGCCGAGCATAAATCAATCAGCTCCAATACCTCACCTGACGGCAATACCGCTTTAACGTTATATTTTGTTTTAGATATATCAACCTCCATTAAACAATACCCGCCTTTTTTATTTTTTCGGCAATATCAAAGTTTGTCCCACACTTATTTTATTTGGATTTGAGATTTTGTTTAAAGAGGCTATCTCACCGTACCGGCTTCCCTTTCCAAGCGATTTTCTCGCTATATCCCACAGCGTGTCGCCCTTTTTTACCGTATACGTACATCCGCTTCCCTTTGACGGTCTTGTTTTCTCTCCCAAACCCTTTTTTCCCTCTGTATAAACTTTCAATTCTTTAGCGTGGATAAAGGAAATATCACACTCATAATCCCCATATCCGCCCGCGTATGTCATTTTATAGCTTTCAAGATAAACGTCGTGATTAACAGGAGTCTCAGTAATAAGAAGCTTACATTTAATATTGCTGTTTCTTAAATATGAAAACCAAACCTCCATAGCGTGAGGGTCTTTCTCAACTATAATAAACGGGTTTAAAAACGCTCCCGCCCCGCTTTTTATCTGTCTCTTTTCCCCTGGTATTTTACACTTCCACGAAAAACGGGTCAATTCCTCACCCAAAGGAATTTTTATCTCCCCGACACTCATAATATCGTAGCTTTGAAAACGTGTTCCGCACTCAACCGTTATAGCCTCCGGCAGCATAGGAAACGTCATATAATCACCCGTGTCAAATTCTGACAAAATAATTTTTATTTTTATCACTTCCATTTCACAATATTCAGCCTCAAAAGCAAAAAAATAAAAGCCTCTTAAAAAAGCTTTACAAATACAAAATTTATGTTATAATAAGATTAAGGAAAGGCAATCAAAATGATTGCCGACTAATAGATACTATAAAAAAATAGTAGCTACCACTTGGCATGAGGGGCTACTATTTTTTTGTACCTATGTATGTCAAAAGCGCGAGAATTAACATTGCGCCGTCGAAAAAGAGTCTTAATAACTCTACAATTTCGTCAAATGACATAAGACCACCCCCAATCTTAAAGATTTTCGGTGTCACCTCCCATCTATATAAATTAATCGGTGATTTTTTATATAGTTAGTCGGCATAGGCATAGCAGCCGTATCATTTCAATTACCTTTCCATATTTCAGAAACAAGCAGTAAAAACAAGGTTTTCACAACTGGTTCCTTTTGACATTATATCACAAAAAACTCATTATGAAAACTATAAAATCTAAAATAATACATTTACAATCGGTTAAATAACTCCCGCTTTCATATTGGCAAACAGATTCATCAAAGCTTTCGCTATAGTACCAGCTACCTCGTTCGATATTTCTGGCATATTCCGCCGTATAATCTCCATAATATCATTACTGCCCTCAGCTTCTGAGGCGTTTATAGTAATATTTATACCTCCAAGATTAACAGTTACAGGCTCGGAAGCTACGCGATTTTCTCCCGAATTATCCACTGCCCTGTCAAAAACATTCTCTTTTGTTTCACTGTCGGAGACATATCCAAAAATACCGCCCTCAGCGTGCGCCGGTACGCTTTCCTCTATACCTTTGTTTTTGTAGGGTTTAATTCCAAGCAGTTTCCCCGCTTTCTCCCAAAGACTTATTCCTCTGTTCCGGCGCTTGCCTGATAACGGGATTATCGCTTCTGCCCCGTCCTCAGCCACAAGCGCCAACTGAGGTTTTGTTAATATATCACCCTCCGCTTTCGCGGGAATAAATTTAGCGTTTTTATTGTCTTTAGCCTCAAAATAGTGACCCTCTTTATCTATTCCCGGACCGCTAAGATTAAAATTGAACTTTTTAATTTCAGGCCCATAATTTATATTCTCACCACTAAGTTTATCATGAGCCGCTTGTATCTCAAATTTTGGTGTTAAAGCCACAGTCATATTAACAGGAATTTTTTCTTTAAATTGCTCCTCTAAATCGGCCGCTACTATTCTATGAGCCGTATCCGCTAAACTTTTTGATTCAGGTTCAAAACTTTTTATAAATCCCTCAGATAAATTTCCCGCCACAGGCTTTAATAAACTCGCAAAAGCATCTGATTTTTCAGCAAACTCATTTAAATCGTTCAGTCCAAAAATTTTAACCCACGTATCGGCGTCTATTCTATTAGCGTCCCCGTCCGCAAGTGTCAAAGCCTCTTTTATTTTTGTGCTTAAAACTTCTTTTACTTTATTTAACCGTTCTTCCGCCGTTCCGGCAAAGCCTTCCGGTAAAAGCTTCTCAGCGATGCCCATATTATCAAAAACTTTCGCCATACTGTCAAGATTAAAATTAAAAATTTTCTCATCTATACTTGACAGCGCTTCCTCATATTGTTTTTTGGCGGCTTCTATAGCTTCCTTAGCCTCCTCATCACTGAACTCAGGGTCAAGCTTCGCTTGTAATTTAATTTCATGAACTTCTTTCTCATAAGCTTTTTTCCAATTTTCCAGTGCCTTTTCCTTAATGTTTGGAATTTCCTGCTGCAGTCCTAAAAAACTGTCAATATCTAAATCCCCTCCGCCAAATTTCTCACCTAAAAAATAGAGGTCTGTATCAAGTCCCGCTTCAGCTTCCGCTTTTGAGACTTTATCAGTTATTTCCGTAATTTGATTAAGCAGATTATTTATCTCTTTTTGCTCAGAGAGAGTGAGAATACCGTCTTTATTTAAAATAACTTCTATTTTAGAGGAGTACCCGTCAACCTGTTTTTGCAGACTCTTATATATATTATCAACGTCTATCGTTCTATTTTTGCCTGTCTCACTGTCTTTTCCATAAAGAAGATTTATCGCCATATCCGCCTCATAGTGCTTATCAATAAGAAGTTTCTTGGCTTGTTCTGTCATGCTTCTAGCCGTTGACGCGAAATCCGAGTTATCATCTTCGGTCCATTTAACACCTAAACTCGCTTTCCAGTTTATTTTTTTTAGACTAAGCGCTGTATTCTGAAAATTCCGCAAATCGTTATCCGCTTCTTCCGCCGCCACGGAAAATGTATTCAAACTTTCAGCGGCATTTCCAAAAATAAGCTTTTCAGCGGTATTTTTAATCTCAGCTAATGTAAGATTAATATTTCCAAAAGCTTTTTTTAGCTTTTCCAAACCTTTATTATGAACCATTTGTTTTAATTCCTCGTCAGAAATATCTTTATTCTCTAACGCTTTTTTTAAATCATGAGACTCGTATTTAGCCTTTTTTTTCGCCAAAAGCGCTTTCGCTTTCTCCTCTTCCCTTTTTTGGAGTGTTTCCTCATAACGGCTCTCTACGCTTCCGCCTATTAAATTGCCAATTCCCGAACCTATTCCAGCTCCTATCATCGTTCCGATTCCGGGGCCTCCAAACAAGGTACCTAAAGCGGCTCCCACAGCGGCGCCGCCGGCTTTAAGTCCGGCTGTTCTTGTATATACGTCAGCTTCTTCCTCATCTTTAGAATGCGCGGCTTTGTAAAAATCAGAAGCGGCACTGATAAGCGTCGCCGCAGTTGTAATTCCTCCCGTGACACTGGCCGCGCCCGCAAAAGCGAGTCCACCCGCAGATGCCGCGTCGCTTCCTAATTTTGTCCCAACAGCGGCAAACTTTCCTATGACCTTTTTACCTACATTACTTATTGTTTCTAAAGCTTTTTTACCAACAAAACTTATTATCCCCATTTCCGCCACACTTGAAGTTGTGTTTGCCGCCATACCCGCAGCCGTTCCCCCGCCAAAAAGCAGAGGCTTGGTAACTTTAAACATATTATAAGCTCCTGAAATACCGCCTAAAACTTTGCCGCCAATCCAAGCCGAGGCAAGCCCGCCTGTCACAGGATTTGAGAATACCAGTTTAAGAGCGGAACTCACAGCGTTTTTTATAGCCTCCGCTACTTTCGCACCGTCAAATCCTTTTGAAAAACCTACTCCGAATGACGCGCCTATACTTACCCCGTCTTGTACGATACCATCAGTATCACCGCCGAATAATGCCGTAAATCCAAAGGTTACAGCCTTTCCAAGACCCTCTCCGATACTTTTCGCCTTATCCGCAAGCCACGCCTTACCTGTACCGCTCCACCATTCGTCAAAAGGCTCGGCGATTAATTTATTCCACGCCACTTTTACCTTGTCCCAGAATGTCTCAGCGTTTTTCCACTCAGGGCTATTTACCATATCTTCAACAGACTTTGTTACGCTTTCTATCTTCTTAGCTATACTATCGGCAAAATCCACAGCCGTGTTTTTTAAATCAGGCATTTTACTTGTAAGCCAGTCGATAAATTCTTTCAAATAAGGAGCGAGCTTTTCCATAAACGCCAGTTTCACGCCATCAGCCGCGCTTTGCAAATAAAGCATAGAGCCTTCCAAACTTTCCATACGTATCTTCGCCATCGCCTCAGCCGCGCCCTTGCTATTTTCTATAGCTTTGGCAAGCGAATTGAACTTGTCCTCCGACGCCTCAACTATAGCGAGCAGTCCGGCCTGTCCGTATGGTCCCGCAAGGTCACTGGCTACCTTGCCTTTTTCCGTTGTTTTTAATTTTTTGTAGCCCGCTCTTAACTGCCTCATAATGTCCATAAGAGACTTTGCCTCACCAGTTTTTTTGTCAAAAAGCGATACTCCTAACTTTTTCATCGCGACAGCTACCGCTTCTTTTTCATCTCCGGTAAGTTCTCCCTGTTTTGACATACGAGTAATTAAAGAACGTAACCCTGTACCAGCCATTGAGCTGTCTATACCTCTGTCGCCCATAAGACCTAACGCGAGAGCCGTATCCTCTATTGAGTATTTCAGCGCCCCAGCCATTGACCCTGCGTATTTAAGACTCTCACCAAGTCCCGTTATATCAGTTTTACTATTGGTTGCTGTCGCCGCTAAAACATCCGCTACCCTGTCCGCTTCTTTGGCCTTCATATTAAATTGCGCTAACGCTGACGACACAACGTCCGCCGCCGTAGCGACCTCTACTCCGCCTGCCGCCGCCAGATTTAACAGCCCCGGCATACCGCTTATTATGTCTTCAGTTTTCCAGCCAGCCATAGCTAAAAATTCCATAGCCCCTGATACTTGTTTCGCTGAAAACATTGTTTCCTCGCCTAATTTTTTAGCTGTTTGGGTAAGCTTAGCCATATTTTCGTTTGTTCCTCTTGTTATCGCCTTTACGTTCGCCATTCCCTGCTCAAAATCTTTATAAGTTCCTATAAGGTCGCTTATACCAAGAGAAACCCCCGCTATTCCGGCTATCGCCACAACAGGGTTTGTCAGCGTTTTCATTATACCTCTAAAAGGAGCGGTAACAAGGTCCACGGCTTTAAGAGTCACTTTCCAGACTTTACCCGTGAGTTTCTTTCCCGTATTCCATACTCCGTTTAATACTTTGCTCGCCTTGTCAACAGCGTACATTGTAAGCTCAATTTTGCTCATTTTCCGCGTCTTCTCTATTTCTGTCTGAGCTTTCCTCATAGTCTTCTCAAGTTTACTTACCGTACTTGTGGCGCTTGCCGCCCCAGTCTTAGTCTTATCCTCCACAGTTGTCACAATTTCTATTACAGTCGTATTACTCGCCATAACCTCGTTACCCTCCTTTCCCAGACTTTTTAATTCCGCAAAAAAACACCTACAGCAATTCCAGAATAAACAGATAGACTTTGATAAAACCAGATATATAAAGGAATTTTTTATTGGTTCGCGCTAAAAGTTTTACGAATTGCTGCATACCAGAATTGCTGTATACTTAACAGACGTTTATAAACCCTAAAGGAAACACCGCTCAAAGGATATTAAAAATAATTTTTTAAAGTTAAAATTTTCGTTATCGTGTCATTTTTCAGGAAAAATAACACTATCACTTCAATTTTTTTAAAAAATTATTTTTATTTTTTTAATTTGTCGGTGTTTCCTAAAGTTTAAACTGAAAACTTTTAGCTTCTTCCTTAATTTTTATTAGCGTGTATTGGTTATACAAAGCTTTCTCACCGGAGGGTAACGACAAGTATTCCTCTATTCTCATATTAAAACGCTCGCAAACCTCAAGCATTGTCCTTGTCTTTCCTCCGGCCTCAATTAGTTTTTTGCCTCCTCCTCAAGCTCCGTCTCATCATTAAATCCGCTTATCTCGTCTATCAAATCAATTATCCTATCTTTTTCCCCCGCTAACAGAACTCTGTCTATCATATCTGACCCCGTGATTATATTAAGCGCGTCCCATGCTTTACGGTTATCCCACGTTTTGGCTCTGTCCTCATCGACAGTAGCCGTATAGATAAGATAAGAACGGTATCTCGCTCTATCGGTCTCAATCGCCTGTTTCGGTTGTCCATAACTCTTTTTCGCGTATTTTGTGGCGTTTCTCAAACATTTCTGATTTTCGTCCTCCGATATTGGACGAATACGGAACTCAAATTTTACGGCTCCGTCTCTCTTAATCTGTACTTTCCTGTAATTGTCGGCGTTATCTTTAGCTCTTCCGCATTCAATAAGTCCCTGCAATATATCATTCTCATTCAAAAGAATTTCTTCTTGTGAAAGTTCCTTATTAACCATAGTTTCATCAAAAAGTTCAGGCGCTGTGTTTTTTGTACTCATTTTTTTATCCTCCTATAAAGCACCCTGAGAGCTGAAAAATCAAAAAATTGAGTCGCTAAATATAATCAGCGCTTCTTAGATTTTAGGAAACACCGCACAAAGGATATTAAAAATAATTTTTTAATTTGTCGATGTTTCCTTTATTTAGCGACAAAAATTTTTTGGCTTTTTACCGAAAGGCGCACTGTTCGATTTTGAATTTATTTATAAAATATTATTTTTGTCTCAATTTTTCCTATATTTTAGCCCTCAATATACTTAATACGCAACCGACTGCAGCATTTCAGGCGAAGCGTTTACCCTGAAACTCCACGACCTTTTTATAATTTCCCCCGGCGTAAGATTCTGTAAATCTATACTTCCGTCAGGCACGCAGTTTCTGTAAACAATACGTTCCGCCCTGCCGTCTCTGCGCCGCAGTTTCCCCTGAAAATCAAAAGATGGAAAATATCCCTCCTGTAAATCATTTATAAGTTCTTCTAGCATCACATCATCACGCACAACCGCCTCCGTGAGTGTAAGTGTTACACTGTAACCCGTATTAACAGCGAACACAAGAGCCGAGCCCACGGGCTGATAATCTGTGTTAGCAGGGCTTATCTGCGCCTGAAACGTGTCAACCTCAGCAAGGAATAAATTTGTTCCCGCCTTGGTAGTCACAAAAAGCTGTCCGTCTTTTCCCGTTATAAGTTTGCGAACGTCAAGTATTGACTGGTCGCTTAATCCGTTTGAACTTCCCATTAATATACCTCCTTATAATTATTCTGCCTCTTCCGGAGCGAACCGGAATTTAAACGTAAAATACATTTTCTCAAGCGAGTCTATATCATCGGCGTATACTAAAAACCAAGCCGAATCACCCCGCGGCGTATTATTTGGGTCAAGCTCACAGTGCGCTCCCGCCATAAGTTTACCTTCCGCCGCCATTGAGCCGCACACTCCGTTTGATACCTGAATTATTGTCATTCGGCCGTCATCGTCGTTGTTTACTCTGCCGATTAAAGGTTCCGCCGTATCATTCAGCCTTTGCAAAAGCTCAAACCTTATTTTTGTACGCTTGATTTTTTTCCAGCCGGCGTCCTCATTATAAGGCGGAGTGACAAGGGTATTAATTCCCGACTCAACCCAAACAGCGTTTGCCGCCGAAAGGCTAAAAGTAAGCATACCAGCCGAAATCGCTCTCTCGTACTGAATATTAGTAAGCGGCTCCGTTAAATCCGCCGCGCCTTTAATCACAATGTGGGTAATACTCTCATTGCTCGGCGTTCCAGCGATTAATCCCGCAATCCTCGCGGCCGCGAGATACCCCTCGTAAACATTGCCGAACATATCCGTAAAACCGTTACCCACATAAACAACTTGTTTATCGTTGTACAGGGAGGCGTGAGCAAGCCTTGTCTCAAAAGGAACGTCACCGCCCTCGCCGAATACCGCCATAGCTAATTTGCCGTTTTCCAGTATCCGATTTAAAAAAAGCTGTGTTACCGATTGTATAGAAGTATCATTAGTATCAAGGGACAATACGTTAAAACGATACGCCTCCAGCAATTCCAAAGCCGCCGAATACGCCGCCACATCTACAGTCGGGTCCGTTCCTGCCGTAACCTCCTCTTGGTCTACAGTAGCAAGCGGTTGCGTTGTATCCGCCAATTTACTAAGCGTGAAATAATCACTTTTAGCCGCCGCTTCCAAAAGGTTAGCCGCTTCCCCCTCACCGCCGGAGAACGTAAACTTTTCAAGAACCGTCGTTTCCTCTGTTAAAAGCAATTCCTTTTTGTTCTCCTCTGTAAGCGCCTGTCTTATCGTCACGTTAACCGCTCTGCTTCCCTCATACCTCAGCTCAAGCTTGATAACAGGCGTATCCGACGTGTCCTTAATCTGATACCAGCCTTTTGTACCGCCCGTGCCGAGCCTTACGGCGTATACAAGCCGAGCGCCTCCGTTAAACTGCTCAAATGGTACGGCGGTGGTTCCGCTCATTCCCCCGTCTCCGTAAATTTTAGCTATATCCTCATAGCTCTCAAGAATACTCACTTTATCAACAGGGCCCCAGTTTGAGCGAAGAACGCAGGCGCATTTACCGTCGTCCGCCCCGACCTCGGGAAATGTCCCGTAATTTTCATATCTGTTATACACACCGGGTCGAACTTTCTGCCCACCTATTGTAAAAAATCCAGCCATTTAGATTACTACCTCCTTTGATAAAAATTTACTCACAATGTTTTTGGTTTCCCCAATCGTGGCCTTTGTCTTGCCAGCCCTTTTTAAAGCGGTTTTAACTATCTCCGGCGTTGTCTGAAATACTCTTCTCGCCGCCCCCGCCAGCTCCTCCGCCGCGTAAATAGCGTCATTACTTGTTTTTGACAAAACGCTCTCTTCTTTTCCTTTCTCTTTAGTCCCCGTTGTCTTAGACATTTTATCACCCCCATTAAAATTTACGTTGTTCAATATGATTTCCGCCTGTTCTTTCCTATGTCCTGAAAGTACCCTGTACTGTCCGGAAATTATCATCTGCCCGTCTCTTAACGAATCAGCGTTATGCTTTACATCTACTTTTTTTATGAACATCGGGGAGTCGTCTTGTAACACTATCTCACCGTCAATTCGCAGACGCTCCGCCATAGACTTCAGCCAGCGGTTACGTTCCTGCACGCTGTCCGTAATAACATGGGCGGCGAAATTTCCAATAAACCAATCCACAGCGTAACCGCCCCGCCTGTCGTCCGTATCATAATCTATAAACCGCCAGTAAACGGCGGCGTCTTTATCCGTCGGTTTCCATACGGGCGGCAAACTGTCATACCCTATAACCGTAAGCCCCGAAAAATACTTCTTTGTCCACTCATTAATTCCTTGTATGGGGTCGGGAGCATCGGTAATTTGGAATGGAAACTCCATTAACTCAAATAACATCGTAATACCGAATACCTCAGGCTGTCCGTTAGCCGTTGAGTTGTTCGGGCTAACCTCAAATGAAAAAGCGTCCGAACGTGCCCACACGGCGCATACAGACGCTTTTTTCGGAGAATTGTAAAAAGTCCCCTCAATAAGCTCTCTCAGTCTTTTCTCTATATCATCTGGCATAGCGGAATTACCGGACACGCACCATATATTGATTGTCAAAACACCGCTTGACTTTCTCTCAGGACTGTACAGCGTGTCAATATTATAATCAGCCCTTGGATAACAAGCCCCGCCCCAGCGGTCATCACTGTCCGGCGGACTTTTCTGATAAAAAAACGCCGGCTTTCCGTTATAGGAAGTCAGCATCCCCTCTACTTGAGTATCTCCGCGAACTTGTTTTTTAAGTAACCCGTCAAGCAAATTTTCACTCCCTCTTGTTTTTCACTTTTACTAAAAAAATCTTTACAAATACAAAATTTATGATATAATTAAATCAGAAAAGGTAATCGAAATGATTAGCCGACCAAATGATAAGTACAAAAAATAGTAGCTACCATTTTGCGGAGGGGGCTACTATTTTTTTGTACCTATGTATGTCAAAAACGCGAGAATTAACATCACGCCGTCGAAAAAGAGCCTTAACAGCTCTATAATCTCCTCAAATGACATAAGACCACCTCCAATCAAAGAGATTTTCGGTGTCACCTCCTTTATGTACAAATAATCAGTGATTTCTTTATACAATCAGTCGGCATAGGAATAGCAGCCGTATCATTTCAATTACCTTTCCATTTCGTCATTATATCACAAAAAAACTGTTATGAAAATATTAAATTTAAGTTTATAAAAACATTCTCAAAAAAGAGCAGTCGACCTCTTTTATGGCAATTTCAAGTAAAATGATTTTTTTCTCCTCATCTATACCGTATTTGCCGTAACTCATTCCCCATTCTCATAATTAATTGTCTGAAAATCCGAAGTCCAGTAAATCTCCCAGACTCCAACCGCCACATCAGCGGCAAGTATAGACAGATAGCTTGTAGCGTTGTTTTGTGTGTTACAGTAAAGCGCTTGTATCTGTGTTTCCGTCGTTTGGGTTACAAAGCCGTTTTTAAAAACCGTGTCTCCCGCCCTTTTTAATCTGATACAATCGCCCCTCTTAATAGCTGAAAGGTCAAAAATTTTAACCGCTTTGTCTTCTAATAACGCCATATTTTCACCTCCACGTTTTTTTAACTCTTACAGCAGTGATTTATAAAGTTCTCTGATTTTAGGCGCAGCCATATCAATTATTTTTTGCTTGTATGGTCTCGCCGCCATTTTACCCGTCCCGTTTTCCAAAATATCTCCCAAAACATATTTACCGACTTTAATACCGTTTTTAATAGCCGCTCTCGCCTCAAATTGTCCGGCGTTTCTCTGAACAGAAACACCCGTTACCCACGAAAGCCTGAAAATGCCTGTCCTTACAGCGGGACTTTCCCCCGCTTTAGAAGCCGTATAATGCTTTTTTGTAAACGGTACCCTGTATACTCTTCCTGAACGCTGTCCTCTAAGAACATAAAGAGCGGCGGTTCTAAGCTCGTTACTCGCCCTATAAGTCATAGCGGCTACTTTTCCCTCTATTCCTCTGACTTTTGATATTATAACCTTATCGATAGCTTTGGAAGCCGCGAAAGTATCCGTTCCCGAATAAACTTTCTTTAACATTACACATCGCTCCTTTCCTCACAATAATAAATAGTCCAATAATTTAAACCGCCTATATTATAAGGTTCCGCCCGAACATAAAATTTTCTTCCCTCATATTCCAATACATAGCCCGCCTTAATTTTTACGGAGCTTATGCCCTGCTGTATTATCTTATGAGTTATCGGGTACTGAAGCTGTCTCCAGCGTTCTTTTTCCTCGGGTTTAGCCTCCGCCAGTATACCTTTTATCACGCAAACAGGCGTATAAGAGTTGTTTATAACACGCCCGTTTTCCGTTTCCCTTGTATCAGCCCGTAAAACCGTAAATACCCTAAGCTCTTTACCAGGCACAAAAAACACTCCCTGTCCAAACATACGCCTCACCTCATACTTTCAAAACGTTCCTTTGTTTGAGTTCATTCCTGTATAAAAATAAGGCGGTTTTTCTGTTATCTCTGTATCAATTACAGGCACGGACGCTGTTTTACCAACTTCCGCTTTTAAATCCTCATACAGCTTCTTCCATCTTTCCGCTCTGCCGCCAAAATTATATTGCAGCGCGTCTATTTTTGTGTCTACCTGATACGACATTTTAAATAAAATAGCTTTAAGAACAGAAAGTTTTGCTTTTTTCCACGCCATAGCGTTATCAGCTATTCCAGCGAGCATTCCCTCATACTCCTCATCGGCCAGGGCGCAGGTATCAGCGCCCCCGTCGACAAACGTATCGCCTAACTCAAAACGCATTTGGTCTTTTCCTCTGTCTTTAATCTTTAACGGGTCATAGCTGTAATTCATAAGCTCACCTCTTTTTAGAAGAGTTCTTTTTATTGCTCACACGCGTTTCCTCGTCTCCGCTTTTATCCTGTATGGTTTCCCCGTTATCGGAAGCTCCGCTTCTATCCTCGATATATAATATTTTCCCCCAGGATATAAGACGTTTTCTCATTTTAGAGTCTATAAGCTCCTCGGGAATAATCTCGCCTATAGCGTAATCCCTGTCAAACCTCACGGGTTTATTAACTATATACGCCATTAAGACCCTCCTTTCCTAAACCGCCGCGGACACGTTAAAATCAGGGCTTACCGCTCCCTGTAAATACACCCCAAGGTCGGCGCAGGTAATTTCAGGGTCTGTACAGATTAGTCCCTCAATAAACTCCGTATGTGTGCTTTCTTTTCCCTCAAATTGAGAAACCGCCGTATACTGTCCGTTTCCTAACATATCCCACGTAAACGTGTAACCCGCCGAAGGCTCGTCAATAGACGGCGCGTCCGTAGCGTAACAAAGCAAAAGGTCATTCGGCTCACAAATAAATTTAATATCGTCAGGAGCGCCGTAAGGAGCGGCGTTATAAACGCTTTCAGCGACAACAATCTCACTAACCTTGAAAAGCTGGGCGAGCACATTTTCCGTAACATTGGCGGGGTTAGCCTCTGAGCCTTGATATTTAATACGCTCTAAAACAGAAGCGTTCGTCTGTAAAGCGGCGAACACATTCACGCCCATACAAATTTTATTCGGACGTCGCAGGCCGGATAAAAGCATTTTAGTTCCCAAAGAGTTGAAAAACCTTACAGGGTCGCTGTTCTCATTGTCAAAATGGTAAAACTGGTTACCCGAGGGCGGCGCCGACACACCTGTATACACGTGAGACCATGAAGCGGCGTTAAAATATTTGTCAGCCCACTTTCTGTCCATATGTATCCTCATCTGCTCAGCTATAAAACGTATTTTAGCGCGCCTTGGGTCAATTATAGCCAGAGCGTTCGACCTCTGATAATCAAGACTTGATATTTTATCAATTCCCGTAATTACCTGGTCTACCTCACAGTGATAATATTTGTCCCTTTTACCAAAAATAGCGGGAGCGACCTCGCCAAACTCAGGTTTGCGGGCCACATTGTCACGGGCTAGGTCGCCTTTGTCAAACTCATAGTAACGAGCCGACGAAAGAGCGACGGGAACCATCGGAAACATTTTTGATGACACAAAATTTTTACTCTCCTGAAAAAATGAGAGACAAAGATTTGTCAAATAAATATGAGGCTTAAAAGCCCCCTTTTTTATATTCGCCGTTACCTGTTCCGGCGTTAAAACATTAGCCATTATTTCTTTCCCCCTTAAATTTACGCCGTTTTTCCGGCCTTATTTATTTGTATTTGTATAAGCTCCCCCTCGGCGGCTGTACTGAAAGCGAAACCAAATATAAACGAACCAGCCTCAGCTTTTACGCCTTGCCCCTTCTCATTTACCGTAACGGCGTCGCCTTTGAAAACCTCACCGCCCGCCTCAATCAGCCCAATATCTTTAATAAGGACATTTAACGTCTCGCCTTTAACCACATCGGAGGAAGCACCGCTTAAAACAACCCCAATCGCCTTTTCCCCTGAGACAGCTATCACGACATCACCCTTATCATCATACATAACCGCTTTATGAGCCGGATTTATAATATCAGCGCCCGCTTTCTCAATAATTGTCGATGAATTATTAATAAACGAGTTTAAATATTCATGTTCTCCCATTATTTAATCCCTCCCATATACTCACGCTCATATTCAAGGGCTAACTCTGGATTATCTTCCCACGCTTTTACAATAGCGGAAGAGCTGTTCACTCCGCTTTCGCCCTTTTGAATTTCCGCCGCGGCGATTCCTATTTTCTCAACAGCTCCGGCGAAACCGCTTGTATTTTTACCAATCTCATCAAACAACCCGCTTTTCTCAACAGTATTTAAGTTTTCATCAAGCAACGCCACATAATCGTCATAAACAGTTCCGCCCGCCTTTTTTAGCTCGTAAAGTTTACAGGCGAGCTCGTCCGCTTTCTTACCGATTACCTCGTATTTTCCCGCTATAGAAATAAGTTTTTCCATTTCAAGACTTTTTTTAAGTTCCTCAATCTCTTTCTCTTTAGCCTTTTTAAATTCCTCAAAATCAGCGAGAGCTTTCTTCACCTCTGGGTGCAGTTCAGGACAAGACTGCTCACTCTTAGCTATATCAGCGTCAGGTACCAGCGATTCTTCCATACCATAACGGTGCTCAAAATCAGCGAGAACAGCCTGTTCCTCAGATGTCATTTTGCTTTTGTCAATTCTCATCGTTTTTATTTCCCCCTTTTGTTTTAAATTAATTCCTTTGTTTGAAACATCTCCGTTTGTCTCGTTTTTGTTAATAGAATATTCTTTACTGTTACCCATTTTAACAGACTCATTACTCCACTCGCTTATATTTAAGTTCATATCATCGGCTGATTTTCCAAAAACCCCCGCCACGGCGTTAAAAATTCTTTTAATAAGCGTATTTTCCTCGCTCTCGTCTTTACGCTTAAAAAGCCTGATATAAGCGTCGGGATTAGCACCCTGGTCCACAAGGTCCGTACTTGTAATTTTTAAGCTTTTTAACTTTGTCGCCATTTTTGTTAAACCTCCTTTATTTTTTCCCTAATCGCCGTACCCTCAATGGAAAACATACTATACTCGCCGTTTTTTACCTTTTTCCATACATCTGTATCATCAATACGAAAACCTACCCACCACCCCTCGGGTACAGTACCAGGCGTTATCCCCATCGCCGCCGTTTTTTCTTTAGTAAATACCACGCTTTCTATAAGCCTGCCCACGCCGCCCCTTTGGTGCATTTCGCCCGCTGTCCCAAACTCAGCCGTAAACTCATACGCCGCTTTCTCAAGGTCGTAAATATCTATAACGTCGTCATGATAATCAGTTATAATCTCTCCATCTACCCTTACCGCCACGCTCGCCCAGCCGAATACCTCACGGCGCTCATCGTCTGATTTCAATATTGTAAGCTCACGCTCTGGCGGCTCCCTTTTACACGTCTGATTAAATGTTTTTCTCCCGCTCATTATTATTCCTCCCTGCTCTCTGTTTTTTATATTCAAATAAAAAAACACCTACTTTTTTGTAAGTGTTTTATATTAAATAATTATTTCATTCCTCTTCTTCGTTCAATACCATCACATATCATACTGACCATTTCTAAATATCCAAGCGGTACAAAAGCTTTCTTTTCTTCCTCAGGGTGTTCTTCTTTAAGAAAAATATGTATATCCTTTTCAATCTGAAGCCAATCATCATCAGAATTATTTTTAGCTGATTTTATTCTTTTTATCAAATTCTCAAAATCCACCATAATGCACACCTCATTGATTATATAACAAATTTAATAACTTTCTTATTTCCATAAAATCATTAACTCGTATGTTTCTGTCAACATTATTATAAACTATTTCTTCCAACCATTCAAGTCTCCGGATTACAGGAATTTCAAACAATTCTTTTGCAAAAATAAAATCATTATTTCTTAATTTTAATTTTTTATTTATCTTTCTTAAAGCGTTAGTCATATCATCGTATTCTGACTCTATTATACTAATATTCTCCAATTTGCTTATTTCCTGCGTTAAAAACTGAACAGACGCCTCTTCAATATTCGAATACTCCGCATATATTCTATTATTAAAATAACTTATAGACCGTGCGTGCAGTTGTTCGTGAAGTATTATATGCGGAGCTGTTTCAACCCTTGTTGATATGTCACAATTCCATAACTTACCATATCTTCCTTTCTCATTAGCAATGATAATATTCCCGCTCCATTTACTTTTAATATCCACATATTTTGATGCTATTTTATCTGTTTCATACGCAATTTTATTGATTTCCTCTTGTGTATATTCTCTAAAAGTATCATTGACAACACCCATTTGAGGAATATTTTCAATCATATTATCTTTTCCCTCAATATTTCCAGTTAAAGTTCCTATCGCCTCCACTTCCTCATAAGCAACAGCACATCGACAAGACGGGTGAGCGGGAGGGAGAAGCACGCCAGATGAGAAAGACCTTTGTAAATATTGTTCCTCACCCTCAGCGGTCCCGCATATGGGACAAACTCTCTCATCATTAGCCGTCAGCCACACTTTTTTAGCTTTTCCCATATATCCCATCGCCTGAGCTTCCTTGACAGCGAAATACCCGCCTCTGTTATAAGCTGAGGCAAGTTCTGTACGAGCGATATTCATCGCTCTGTATCTGTGCTGTTTTCCGGCATATTTCGCCGCCTTGTCCGCCGCTTTTTTCTTGGCGTCCGATTCCTTTAGCCCGCTTTTAAGAAGAGCCGCTTTTACCCCGTTGTAATAATTAAGATTAGCTTTGCTTTGATGTACTGTAAGACCTATACAAGACCGCATTATTCTTGAAAGTTCATCAGCCGTTGAAGCGTCATAATATGTACCTTGTGTAATCATAGCGTTTAAAGCGCCTTTTTGTTCCTCCGTAAGCTGTGTAACCAATTCCGCCCCATGACTTCTTATATACTCAATCGCCTCTTCTGAGCCTGGGATATAATAAAAATTTGAATATTCTCTAAGCCAATCCGCCGCTTCTCTCACAGCATTTTCCCATTGAGGCAGAAGCTTTCGCGTCACTAATTTTGAATATTCCTCCCGCCATTTTTGAATTTGACTTTTTGTTATATATCCGTTCAAATACGCCTCTCTTAACTCTTTATAGGTTATAGTTTCCTGCTGTTTATCCCAAAAAGATAAAAGCCATTTAACGATTTTAGGTTCCTCCCTGTCTAAAAACGACCTTAGCTTATTTAAAATTTCTTCTTTATCGTTTTTGCCTTTCTCAACACTCACAGGCAAATGAATATGATTACGTCTTTTGGCCTTTGTAAACACAAATCTCACCGTTATTGCTCCTCACTTTTAACCTCCGGCGTTTTTCCGCTCATGTACGACGTCTCAAAATCACGCTCCGGTAAATCAGCTGTCATACGAAGATAATCTTCCATTGACTCATCAGGGGTAATCGCTCCTATACCTACCATATCTTTGACAAAAGAACCAAGCTTATCAAGGTCTTGTGTCTCAATATCCCCATGTATCAGCTCTGGATAACCTGTTATTCCTTTAAAAGCCTCTCCGTTTATGTCAATCAAACGAGGTATTGCCTGATTGTTAAAAACCTCGCATATTAAATCAAGAAACGTCCCGAGAGCCACCCCAAATAACTCTGTTTTATCGCTCGATAAAGCGAAACTGCCTACATTCTCATGTCCTAAAAGCACAAAATCGGCTAATACCGTCATCGCCATTCTATTGTCATATCTCTCTATAATAGCGTTTGTGTCAAACTGTCTCCGGCCTCCCGTGGAAAGCAGCTTAAATTCCCAGCCGCTGGGAAGAACTATTCCCTCACGCTCGTCACGGCGCACACTTTTAACAATCATCTCAGCCCTCGCCCGTTCTTCTCTAAACTCCTCTTCCCAAATCTCCGTCCCCTCAGGAGCCGTCAGCACGGGAAGACCAGCGAGGTCCCGCTCTATGCCTATACCCTCTATCTCCTGTATTCGTCTTTTAAAATACCATGAACGGTAAGCGTTTCTTAAAACGCTTCTTCCCTCGGGGTTTCCTTTTCTGTTTTTTGTCCTGAAATGAAGCGCTTTCTCTATAGGTATAAAAACCTGTGTATATAACGGCGGGGCGCATTGAGTAAGACCAAGTAAATTGTCGTTATCGTCATATCTCCACTCCCATAAAGTATCCTGCGAGCGTATTGGAAGCTTTCGCCAGCCTATAAGCCCGTCTGAGTATTTGCTTTTTGTTTTGGCGTTTTTCGTCATACCCATTCTTCGTTTATACACTATCTCGTGATAACTCCACCCAAAAGTCAAAAAGGACAAAACCTCGGATATAAACTCCGACCAGGTTTCGTCCATATCATACATGCAAGAATAAACAAACTCAGCGGCTTTAATATCAATATCATGGTTTCCCGCTTCTTTTACGTTCCACTTTACCTGCCTCATCAGCATTTCAACAGCGAAAAGTATCGCTCCCACAATGTCGTCGTTCTCCGACATTTCCTTAAAAACCTCCACACCTTTCCGGCCTCTGAGTTCTTTAAGAAATTCCTCATAAAACACGCTTCCCCCGTCTCCGCCTGACCACCTGAACTGTCCAAGCTTTCCCAGCTCGTCAAAAATATTTCCTTTTGACATTGCCGCTCTCCGCCTCCCATAAAAATATTTTAACCTCTCCAATAGCTTATTCTATCAAGCTCATGACTTTCCCCAAGCTTTGAGCGAGGTTTATCAGTTAAATATAAAATCCCCTGCACCAAAGCGTCCACGGTGTCCTTATATGTCCCTTTCGGGAATATAAGAAGGTCCCGAATCAAATCCTCTACCCACGGGTGAGTTTTAGGGTCGGGAAAATGGATATTTCCCGCCTCAAAATAAGGCGTTACACTCATCGCTCTTTCTGTTTTTGAGCCTTTAGGGTTAAATTCCACCATACCTGAGATTTCTTTTTTAAGCGTATTAACTATTGCGGGTCCGTTCGCTTTATTCTCAACTACTTTCGCTCTCGCGCTTTTCCATTTCCCTGATAAAGTTCTGACCGCCGCCACGCTTTCCGTAAAATCCATTTTATCATTCACAAGGTCTTTTATATAAATATCAGCGCCAGCTTTACCCATAACAAAACCGGCTACTTTAGCGCTCCCCTCGCTTTTAGTAAAAGCCATATCCCAGCTCTGAATATCTATAGTCTTAGGAGCGGCCGAATAAAATTTTGTAAGCCATTCTCTCTTAAATATAACACCTTCCGCCGGAGCGGGCGTCTGCTGAAACTGTCCGGCAAACTGAACACTCCCCATAGAGCGTCTCAAATCATCAAGAACATCTTTATCAAATCTCCCCTCGTTAAGTATATCCCCCTCGTTTCTAATTACTTCCTTTCCGCTTATCGGAAATGTGATAATTGTTCTTTGAGGAGCTATCGCCGGTAAACATAAATGCTCATAACCGAGATTCTCACTTAAAATATACCCTGTTAAATCATTCTCGTGAAGTCTCTGCATAATTATAATAATTACGCCTTTTTTAGGGTCGTTTAATCTTGTTTGCAATGTGTTTTTAAAAAAGTTTATACCGGCCTCCCGTTCCGCCTCGCTGTTCGCCATTAAAGGGTTTTGCGGGTCGTCTATTATAATCACGTCGCCGCCCTCTCCCGTCAGCGCCCCTCCGACAGAAGTGCTGAACATAAACCCCTGATGATTGTTTTTAAACTGATTTTGTCTGTTTACATCGTCTTTAAGTTTAAATTTATTTCCCCAGTTTTTTTGATACCACGGACTGTTTATTATATCTCTCGCGAGTATATTATGCTTACGGCTTAAACTGTCACTATAGCTTACCTTTATAAAACGTCTCCCAGGGTTTCTCGTCCATGTCCACGCCGGATAACACACCGTAGCCTCAATAGATTTCATATGTCTCGGCGGAATATTTATAATTAGTCTTTTTACCTGTCCCTTATTTACCGCCAGCATATATTCCCCTATAAGATGAATATGCCAGTTGTCTATATATCTCGTACCTGGTTCTATTATTCCCCACGCCTGTTCAATAAACGCCGGAAGCGTTCTTTCCGCTCTCTCACGGGCTATTTCTCTCTTTAATTTAAAAGCGGTCTCAGGCTCATGTTGAAGTAACCTTATCAGTGAGTTCATTTAACAACTCCAGTTCTTTATCAGATAACATACTAAGGTCTATCCTATTAACTTTCAGTTCGCCCGCTATTTCCGTCACACTTTCCGTTTTCTCGGTAGCCTCTCCCCTGCTCAGCCTTTCAAGCTTCGCCGCTATATCCATCATATTTGTTATATCTTTAGAGAACATATCCTCTACAGGCAGTAACTGTAACGCCTCCAAAGCTTTTCTCTGCATCTGCATAGCGATTTTAATATGGCGCTCGCTCATGCTCTTTCTTTCCCTGACAGCCTTAGCTAACGCCCTTTTCTCAATCTCGTTATCATATAGGAGCGCACGCTCGGACCAGTTATATCTGTCTTTCCAGCGGTCTATTAAACTCCTACTTTTTTCCAACCTTTTTACCACCGCTGAAATAGTTCTGTCCAGACCTAAATCCCTGTAAATAACAAAAGCCTCAAAAGCTTTCTCACTCTCTCCCTCCCGCCTTTCCCAAGGCTTGTCACTCTGTTTTCTCAATCTCCTCCCCTCCTTTATTCTCCCGCTCTTACTCTATCAATCCAAACATTTTTTTATAGTAATCACTCTTATTTAGAAGTTCCTCTTGCGTAATCCCATAAAAAGACTGATTATTTATCTTTTTACTAGTACCCGCTGATTGATTTAGGGATTGAAAACAACTCCCTGTTCCTATCTCTCTCATTTTTTCCGTCGGTTTTGGGTTTTTGCCGTTTAACAGCATACAAAGGTTATAATCATTTCCCTTAAAGCCATCAAGTCCGTCTATACCGCAGCAAGTCATATTATCACCCATAGCTCTAAGTCGATTCTCGCCCGCATAAAACCTCATACCGTTTCGATGACAATTAGCTTTTATCTCCTCAAAATGCGGCCTTAACACACTTAGCGGATAACAACAGTCTCCCCCGATTTTTACCAGTCCCTTTTTACTCTTACAAAACTTCATCCCCTCAACAACTAATCCATATACCCCCGCTTCCGCTAATCTTGGTATATTTCCCATAACATCGCTAAATACCTCCGGCATATACGGCTGTACTCTGACAATCACCCTCTGTACCCTCTTGGAAAGAACTTTTATAATCTCCAATCGTTCCTCATACGCCGGAGCTCCCCGCTCTAATTGGTCATATCTCTCACATACCGCCGAAATCTGAACGACACAATTACACTTTTCCAAAAGCTCAATATACTCGGGCTCAGCGATAAGTTTTCCTTTCGTGCTCACAACAAAAGGATATTTTGTTTCCGCCAATAATTTAAGACAATCGTAAGAAGCTCTTATATTTTTCTCTATCGGCTGAAAAGGGTCGCTAGTACCTCCCCAATGAATGGGTATATCCCAATCGCACCACGCTGTTTCTTTTCCTCTGTTTCCCTCAATAAACGAAAGTAACGCCTCCACTGTCTCACCTTTTTGTATTTTTGAAATATCCTGCTTCTTCCGCGCGAAACAGTATTTACACCCGTGACCGCACCCTTTGTAAGTATCAAATCGTATTGGGAGATTACACAGTATAATCTGAGTTCCGCATTTACAGCCCATTTTAAATTTCCCCCTTAGCTTTCTGAATTATTAACTGTACAAGCGTTTCTTTTCCGTGCGCCTTAACATATAAGTTCAATTCCTTTTGGTCCGCTTTGTCAAATGTTAGACTAACGTTGAATAGTTTCTCAATATCTTTCAATTCCTCATCTACAATGTCTTTGTCAATAAGACTGTCAATATCGTTTATAAGACTATCTATTTCCTGCCTCGTAAATCCTGTATAAACCGCGTTTTCCCCAAATTCAGCCAATAAATCAGACAGCTTTTCCTTATCCCAGCCGCCCTCAATTTTATTTAAAGCGATATTTAGCTGTTTTTCCTCTGTCTCGCTAAGGTCTACCACCGACACATCCACATCTGTCTCACCATCATTCACAAGGACAGTCAAACGCTGATGACCCCCAACCACATTGTTTGTCCTTTTGTTCCATACTATAGGTATAAGCATACCATATGTATTAATACCGCGCCGCAAATTCTCATACTCAATATCTCCCTGTTTAAGGTCTATTCGGGGATTATACTCGGCTCTGTTCATATCCCTGATTTTCTTTCTCTCAATCCGCAATTATATTCCCCCCCTTACCTTATCTATAACCGCCGCGGCGAGCTTAATTTTGCCGTTTACGTCGTTTCGCAAATAGTTCTCTATATTTTCCCTCTCCCTTTCGGGAATACTAAATGTCATAACAAATGTATCATGTTCTTTATCAGGATTATAATCTGAAAAATCATCTTCCATAAGGTCCTGAATATGGTCATAATTTGTGAGAAGACTTTCCAGTTCTCTCTCCTCAAAACCTGTCAGCCCTATTGAGTCCACCTCGTCAAATTCCCGTAAAATATCCGATAATTTCTCAATATCCCATCGCCCTTTTATCTTATTAAGCGAAACGTTAAGAACTTTTTCATCTTCCTCCGAAACATCTATACAGCTTACCTCAATTTCCTTATACCCTTGTGAAATTAATATTTTAAGTCTTTGGTGCCCTCCGACAATGTTACCCGTTCTTTTGTTCCAAACAATAGGCTCGACATAACCAAATACCTCAATACTTCTTTTAAGCTTCTTGTACTCCTCATCTTCCGGCTGTAAATCGACCCTTGGCTTATATTTAGCCGCCTTAAGTTTATCCACACTGATTTTTTTTATTTCCATATAACAATCTCCTTTATTCGCTCAAAAACTTACGTATCTTATCTGTCACTTATAAAATTCCTTTGCTTCTTTTCAAACAAAAAAGACCCGCTGTATTAACAGCAAGCCTTTTTCGCTGA
>CAJTVH010000045.1 GCA_910579745.1 uncultured Clostridia bacterium
TTAAATTTCTATAATTGAAAAAAACTGCGACAAACCTGCGACAAAATTGCGACAAATGTGCGACAATTAATAAAAAAATTTATGTTAAGATATTAGTGTCGAAAGGTAAAACAAATCGACGGCACCTGTTTAACCTCTTATGAAATATGTTAGGCTGAGGCTGAGGCTTCGGCCGGTATGGGCGTATAGGTTTAATTTATCGGGTTCGATTCCCGAAGCGCCGGAACAGGTTAATTCTTTCATTTATATATAAGAATTTTAATTGATGATAAAAAATATTTTACGTACGGAAAACGTTAAAATTTTAGCGAAAGGTGTTTTGTGTAAACAAACACCGAAAGCGTAAAAAGAACCGCTTGGCGGTTCGGAAAATTTTAAGTAAAATGATTTTTTATTATTCCTTAAATTGATTCTTATATAAAGTACTTCTCCTTTCAGCGAAAAAGACTTGTTGTTAATACAGCGGGTCTTTTTTGCTTTAAGAGGAAACAGGAAATTGATTTTATTATACAAGGTGTGGAAAGAATAGGAAGATGGTCAAAACTTTAAGCTAGCTTATTTTGAGAGAAATAGAAATTATTAAGTACAGACATAGGACAGTATTCTTCTTAATAAAAAGACTGACTGTGGTATTTATAGCAGTCAGTCTTTTTATTAAGTGAATAGCTGTTAATGGTTTTCGCAGTATTCAGATATAAATTTTTTTATCTCAGTAGTTGGAGTTGTATTATTGGCTTTGCATTTTTCTTTAAATCCAGCTAATAGTTCATGTTTTAAGTCTAAGGGGAAACGTGTATAGTTTTTTCTTATATATTGTGCTTGTTTGCTTTCCGCCATATAGATAACCTCCTAAAATAAAATTTTGACAGCGGCTATTAGAAAAAATATTAGTCCTAATAAGATAAAAATGTGATAAATAAGTTTTGCGACATCTTTTTTCATATTGACTGAATGAGTGATTTGAGTTATTATTATATTAAAGGTCAGGGGCTTTCGCCCCTTTCCTCTATTTTTTAATAATCTCAATTAGTATGAGTAGCCAACCCACTAATGAGATTAATTTTATTAGGAGCTTTTCAAGTTGTTTAATCAATTTGATTAGCTCTTTTATTTTATCACTCATTTTTCTTACCTCCTTTCTATGTTTTTATCATAATATACGTGCGTATAATTATCAATAGAAAAATGAGAAAATTTTTATTTTTTTACAAAAAAGCTTAATTCTATTATTAAAATTAAGAGAATTTTTTGATTTATCTATGTACTTTCTTTTCAGCGAAAAAGACCTATTGTTATACAGCGGGTCTTTTTGCTTTAAAGGGAAAATAGGGAAATTTTATGAGCGATAGGGAAAAAGAGAACTTCAAAAGGGGACTGATTGGTATTAAACGGAAGGGAATGCAAAAATAGGCGGATTTTCCCATATGTACCCATAATAAGGCGATGGAAAGGGATAAATAAATAGCAAGGCTATTTAAGCCTTGCTTCTATGTCAGATTTTAAAAATAAAGTTATATAGTTTATTTTTTTTATTGGTATAAGTTTGTTTTCTTTTACAAGCTGATTAATATATTGTCGGGAGCAACCAAGAATTTCAGTTGCCTCATTTGTTGATATAATGTTATCGCTTATAAAATTTCTAAAATCATTTTCATCTTTAAAGTTATGCATTATTTCCTCCTGTTTAAAATGATGTTTATAGTTATTGATATTAGGGTAATGATGATAATTGAGATATATAAAACATCATAAGCAGAGATATTGGAATAATCAATATCTATTAAGCCTAATATACATAACATTAATGATGGTATTAATAAGGTATTGTATTTCATATAGCTTTAGGATATAATAGTAATAGGGTAAGGGGCTTTCGCCCCAAACCTTATTTAAGGTCTTTGTCTTTAAAGTTTCTTCTTATCCAGTAGATTGCCATTGCCAGATAAGCGGTTACTTTAAAGACTTTTTCAATTACGTCTATTATATCCATTTTGTCACCCCCTTTCTATGTTTTTATTATAACATATATATTGACACGTGTCAAGTAATTTTGAAATATATTTAATAAAAAATATTTAGGATAATAATAATTTAAGGTATTCATTAAGACGGAATGCCTTTTTATTTTATAAGCAGGTGGTTTGTTTGAACACGGTAGAGCCTATCAGGGATATTAATACGATAAATGATATTATGGATTATTTAAAGTCAGTGAGTGAGAGAGATTATGTTCTCTTTTCTATTGGGATTTACTCAGGGCTTAGAATATCAGATATATTAACTTTAAGGGTTAGGGATATACGGGACAAACAGTATATTTATATGAGAGAGAAAAAGACGGGCAAAGAGAGAAGATTCATTATTTGCAAGGAATTAAAAAATATATTTAACGGATACATTAAAAATAAAAAAGATTATGAGTATTTATTTATATCAAGAAAAGGTTTGAACAAACATATCACAAGGCAGCGGGCTTATATGATATTGCGGGACGTGGGTAAAAAATTCGGGCTGGAATCTATAGGAACGCATACGTTACGGAAAACATTCGGTTATTTTCTTTATAAACAGACAAAAGATATATTGGTTGTTAAAGAGGTTTTAGGGCATTCGGATGTGTCGATAACGAGAAGATATATTGGACTTACGCAAGATGATAAGGATAAATTAATGAAAGGGTTATCTTATAGCAGAGGTTAAAAATAGGCAATGAATTTTATTCAGTTTGTTAAAAGTTACGTATTTTATTAATGTAACTTTCGTTTAAAGATTTTTAATATATTTAATGTAAGAAAACTTAAAAATGAATGTTACACAATAATAAGATATGTAACTTTCGAGAGAAGTTGAATTTGTGCGAATTGCACAAAATTATCTCGATTTTAAAAAGGTACTGTAAATTTCAAAATCCCGGACGCGGGTCGGTGAGCCCGAAATCCCGTTAGATTTTTGCGTTTGAAATTTAAATTTGCCGTTGCCGGTTGAAAGGTGGTTTATATGGAAAACAGCTCAAAAAAAATTGGCGATATATCCGCTATTACGGTGTCATCAAAGGTGCTTTCTGAAATTATCGGAGTGAGCGACAGAAGAGTAAGGCAGCTTGGCGAAGAGGGAATTTTTGTCCGTGCGGCTAAAGGCAGATATAAACTCGCTGAAAGCGTGAGAAATTATATTTTGACTTTAAAGCTTACGAATGACAGCAATAATATTCCCTCCGTAGACGATGAGCTTGACCTTGAACAGGAGAAGGCGAAGAAGGAACGGATAAACCGTTTAATAGCGGAGCTTAAACTCGCGAAAATGAAAGGAGAGGTTCATTCATCAAAAGATGTTGAAAATGTAATGACTGATATGCTTTCATCATTTAAAAGCCGATTGATGAACCTGCCCGCAAAGGTCTCGCCGATTATTACGGACAGAGATACAGGTTATATAAATGATTATCTTACTAATGAGATTTTAAATATATTAATGGAGTTAAAAGACTATAATCCCGAAAGCTTTTACGGAGATGATTATATTGATTTAGAAGTTGATTCGGAGGTATATGATGAGTAAAATTAAAGCCGCGTATAAGACGATAAGTCTTTTTCAAAAGATCGCTAAAATAATCGCGCCGCCTCCCGTTTTAAAAATATCCGAGTGGGCGGACAGATACAGGAGGCTGTCCCCTGAGTCTTCGGCAGAGCCTGGGCAATGGAACACTGGCAGAGCGCCATATCAAAAAGAAATTATGAACGCTGTTAATGATAATGAATGCGGGGAGGTCATTATTATGTCTTCCGCGCAAGTGGGAAAAACAGAGATAATTTTAAATATTTTAGGCTATTTTATTGATTACGATCCCGCTCCTATTATGGTAGTTCAGCCGACTTTGGAGATGGCGCAGACTTTCTCAAAAGACAGACTCGCCCCAATGATTAGGGATACGCCTGTTTTAAAGTCAAAAGTAAGGGAAGCGAGAAGTAAGATAAGCGAAAACACTATTTTACATAAAAAATTTCCAGGGGGGCATATAACTATAGTCGGGGCTAATTCAGCGGCGGGGCTTGCCTCAAGACCCATAAGAATTTTATTGTGCGACGAGGTTGACCGTTATCCTACCTCGGCGGGAGCGGAGGGGTCACCTGTTGAACTTGCCGAGAAAAGAACAAATACATTTTGGAACAGAAAAAAAATTAAAGTTTCCACGCCAACGATAAAAAATGTTTCTAAAATTGAGTCTGAATATGAAAAGTCAAGTATGGAGGAATGGTGTCTTCCTTGTCCCTGCTGCGGAGAATATCAGCCCTTAAACTGGAGACAAATCAAATTTGAGGATATTACTATGGAATGCAAATACTGCGGGGAACGGTTTACGGAAGTTGAGTGGAAATCCGGCGAAGGTAAATATATCGCGGGAAATAACAATAAAAAAGTAAGGGGATTTCACCTGAATGAACTGGCCTCGCCATGGAAACACTGGGATGAGATTATTAATGATTTTAAAAAGGCTAAAGATAATTCTAAGAAGATGGGAAGTCAGGAGCCTTTACAGGTTTGGATTAATACCGCGCTTGGCGAGACTTGGGAGGAAAGGGGAGAATCGGTAAATGAAAACAGTATTCTGCGAAGACGTGAGGATTTTGATTCGGAACTGCCAAAAGGAGTTTTGATTTTAACGGCAGGGGTTGACGTTCAGAAAGACAGATTTGAGATTGAGGTTGTTGGCTGGGGGAGAGGCTATGAGAGCTGGGGTATAAAATACGAGAAATTGTTTTGCGACATGACAAAGCAAAGCGCTTGGGATACACTTGAGGAATATCTTCAAAAGGAATATTATTTCGCCGACGGCACAGGTCTTTTAGCGGCTTGTACATTTATTGACACGGGCGGTTTATACACAACAGATACATATAAATTTTTGAAAAATATGAACAGAAAGCAAAGAAATATTTTTGGTATCAAAGGTATGGGCGGTATGGGTTTACCATTGCTTTATAAATCATCAGTAAACAACAGCGAGAAAGTAAAAATATTTATTCTCGGGGTAGATTCGGGAAAAGAAATGATTATGTCACGATTGGGAATAAAAGAACCGTCATCGGGATACTGCCATTTTCCTAAAAGCGTAGAAAAAGGTTATGATGAGGAATATTTTAAGGGTCTTACCTCGGAGCAAAGAGTTATTAAGAACAAGAAAAACGGCGGCAGGGAACTTATTTGGGTCAAGAAATCAAATTCTGTAAGAAATGAGCCTCTTGATATAAGAAATTACGCTACGGCCGCGGTTGAACTATTAAGACCGAACTGGGACATTTTGGAGCGGAAAATTAATATGGGGATTAATTATATGAGAAAAAGCGACAGACCTATGGAGAAAAAGCGAAACGGGGTTATAAAAAAGGGGATTAGTTTATGATTAATAGAAAAGAAATGCTTGAAAAGCGGCTTGACGCTTATTATAAGGCTGAAATGGCTGTTCTGACAGGGCAAAGTTATCAGATTGGAACAAGAAAACTTACAAGAGCTGATTTAAGTGAAATAAGGAAAGCTATCGAGGAACTTGAAACAGAGATTTCAAATGCGGACAGCGGAGGAAAAAGAAAAGTTTTTAGAGGACTGCCGAGGGATTTGTGAGAAAGATATAAAAAATTATTGACACGTATAAAGAATACGTATATAATATATAGTGTAAGGAGGGTTGGGAATGAAAGTAAGGGAACTTATAAAAATAATAAAAGATGACGGCTGGTATGAGGTAAACCAAAGAGGTTCTCATATACAATATGAACATCATACCAAAAAGGGAAAGGTTACAATTCCCAATCATAATGGAGATATTCCGAAAGGAACATTAAACAGTATTCTAAAGCAAGCGGGGATTAAATAAAAAAGCCCTGTATGCCGCATTATATATTATGAGGTGATATTTTATGAAAGGAACAACTTATTTTGCTGTATTTGAACCCGGTGAAAGTGGATATGGTGTATATTTTCCGGATTTGCCGGGGTGTATAACCGTAGGTAAAAACATTGAGGACGCGGAGAAAATGGCGGAAGAAGCGTTGGGATTACATCTTTGGGGAATGGAAAAAGATAATGAGGAAATACCAAGCGCGACAAATCCACCATTTGAGGATTTAGAAAAAGACTCTTTTGTTATGCCAATAACTATATATATGCCGGTTGTTAAAAATGAAATGGAAAATAAGGCTGTAAAGAAAACTTTAACAATTCCCTACTGGCTAAATGAAATCGCGGAGGAAAAAGGAGTTAATTTTTCACAGCTGCTTCAAATAGCTTTGAAAGAATATTTAAAATTGAGTTAATATAAATAGAACATCTGAAAATTTTCAGGTGTTTTTTTATTTGAGGGAGGTGAGAGCATTGAATATTATAGACGGCATAATTGAGAGTATCGCGCCTATTTACGGAGAAAAAAGGAGGATTGCGAGGGAAAGGCTTAATTTAAGAAAAATTATGAATAGCGGATATGACGAAAGCGGCGCGAGCCGTGGTAAAAACAGTATGAAAGGGTGGGCGGCCAGCAGCAAAAGTCCGCAGGAGGATATTGACAAAAATTTAAGTCTTTTAAGACAGCGTTCAAGAAGCTTATATATGTCGGCGCCTTTGGCGGTTTCGGCGATAAAGACCAACAGGACAAATATTATCGGGTCGGGGCTTAAGCCGAAGCCTAAAATTGACTTTGAAAAGCTTGGTATGACTGTTGATGAGGCTGAAAATTGGGAAAGGCAGACGGAAAAAGAGTTTGCCCTTTGGGCGGAGTCAAAATTCTGCGATGTTACGGGAGTTAATGATTTTTATGAGATGCAGCAGCTTGCCTGTATGAATTGGCTTTTAAACGGCGATGCCTGCGCTTTGATTGATTATGAAAGGAAAAATAACAATTATATGCCATATTCTTTGAGACTTCACCTAATTGAAAGTGACAGGATATGTAATCCCAATACAACAGGCAAGGAAATTGACTTACTGAAAAAAGCGGAAAACGGGAACAGGATTTATAACGGTGTTGAAATTAACAAAAAAGGGGGAGTTGAGGCATATTATATATGCAATACATATCCCGCGTCAAATTTAAATTTAAAAAAAGAGTGGGTCAGAGTTGAAGCGTATGGTAAAAAGACAGGAACTCCTAATGTTTTAATGATATTTGAGGCGGAAAGACCCGAACAGTACAGAGGTATACCGTATCTTGCCCCGGTTATAGAAAGTCTGAAGCAATTAACAAGGTACGCGGAAGCCGAACTCATGGCGGCGGTTTTAAACGGTGTTTTCTCTTTGTTTATTAAAACGACTTCACCCGCAGGTGATATACCTTTTTCCGGTATTATCGAAGACGATGAAAGGGTAAGCTCCGACCCTAATGATTATGAGCTTGGCGCGGGAATTATAAATGTACTAAATCCCAATGAAAGTATAGACGTTGTTGACGCGAAAAGGCCCAATATAAATTTTGACGGATTTGTTTCCTCAATGGCTAAATATATAGGAGCCGCTCTTGAAATTCCCGTTGAGATTTTAATAAAATCTTTTAATTCCAATTATTCCGCCTCAAGGGCGGCGCTTTTGGAATTTTTTAAAGCCGTTAAAATGAAAAGAGCGTGGCTTGTCAATGATTTCTGTAAGCCTGTTTATGAGTTATGGCTTACGGAGGCGGCAGCTAAGGGAAGAATAAACGCTCCGGGGTTTTTCCTTGATCCTGCCATTAAAAAGGCGTGGTGTGGTTGTATATGGAACGGACCGGCGCAGGGACAGATTGACCCGGTTAAGGAAGTTACGGCGGCGCGGGAGAGAGTTGAATTAGGTATTAGCACGAGAGAAATTGAGGCTATTGAGACTATGGGAGGTGATTTTATGACAAATGCCGTTCAGCTTGAAAGGGAGGCTAAAGAAATGAAAAAAATAAAAGACACGGGGGAAATAAAATAATACGTATTTTTATGCATCATACACTTGACATACGTAACAATACGTGGTATAATATATTTGTAACAAAGAAAGGGGTAAATTAAAATGCCAATGACACCAAAACAAATGATAAAATTGCTTAAAGATAATGGATTTGTTGAGGTCAGACAAAACGGTTCTCATAAATTTTTTATAAATAAGGAAACTAATAAGAGTACTGTGGTTCCTTGTCATAGCAAAGATTTAAAAAAAGGAACAGAAGAAAGCATTCTAAAACAAGCGGGACTTAAATAGTTCCGCGACCTTTCTAAAAAATATATTATGGGAGTGTGTTATTTATGAAAAAATTATTTTATCCCGCTATTTTTCAAATTGAGGAAACAGGTTATTCGGTGACATTTCCTGATGTGGAAGGCTGTATAACGCAAGGTGAGGATATGCAGGAAGCTTATGAGATGGCTAATGACGCGCTTGGTCTTGTTTTATCTTATTTAAAAGCTGAACATAAAGAAATTCCAAAGGCTTCTTTACCTCAAAATATAAAAGTGACCGATAATCAATTTATTGTTGTGATTGAGTTTGATATGCAGGCGTATTTGAGGAAAAATTGTAATAAAGCGGTAAAAAAAACATTGTCTATTCCCCAATGGCTTAATGAGGAGGCGGAAGAAGCGGGAATTAATTTTTCACAGGTGCTTCAAAACGCTCTTAAAGAAAAACTTGAGATAAAATAATTTAAAAAAAGACATTAGACTTCTTTTAAAACTTCATATCAATACCAGTATTTTTAGCAAAAAATATTTCACTCAATGCTTTATAACGCTTTCGGCGTGTAAAAAACAAAACGCCTTTCGCTAAAAACATTGAATAAAATATTTTTTTATTGGATTGATGTAATTTTACAGTTTTGAAAGAAGTCTATTTATAATATTTTAAGTATCTTTTTTTAATACCAAGAGGAGAGAAATGCGTAATTTTTGGCAGTTTAAAAATATGGATGACAGCAACGCCGAATTATATTTATACGGCGAGATAGTGTCTGAGGAACCATGGTTTTCAGAGGATTGTGTGTCTTATAGAAATTTTGTGAGAGACTTAAAAGCTTTGGGTGACTGTAAAAGTATAACGGTATATATAAACAGCGGAGGGGGTGATGTGTTCGCGGCGAACGCCGTTTATTCCCAGCTAAAAAAACATTCCGCGGGTATTAACATTGAGATTGAGGGAATATGCGCGAGCGCCGCCACTATTATAGCCATGGCGGGAGATGTGATAAGAGCTGAGAAAAACTCTTTGATTATGATACATAATCCAAGTGTCGGACTTATGGGATATTTTGACGCGGATAAGCTTAGCAAATGTCAAAACTCAATAAGCGCCGTTAAGAAGTCAATTATTGAGGCTTATCTCTCAAGAATTAATAAAACAGAGGATGAGTTGTCCGAGTTAATGGATAATGAGACTTGGTATACAGGCAAAGAGGCTTTAGAAGAGGGCATTATTGACGAGGTGTATGAAAATTCTGAAAATAGTAATTTTTTAAATTTCGCTGATGATAGATTCGCTGTTATAAATAATTTTATTTGTGATACTGAGCGTTTTAAAAATTTCCCAAAAGAGAAAATAAAAGAAAATAAAAGATATAAGGAAAAGGCTTTAAAAGAGCCTTTTTTTAATACAAAAAAAGAAACAAAGGAGGTAATTTCAATGACATTGATGGAAGTAAAAGACAAGTATCCCGATATTTATAACGAAATCGGGAAAGAGGCGGCTCTTATGGAAAGGGAAAGGATTAAGGCCATTGATGAAATCGCTGTGAGTTTGCCTAAGGAAATGGCTGATAAGGCAAAGTATGAGGATTGTATTTCAGCGGCGGAGCTGGCTTTTAACGCTTTGAGAGAAAATAAAGGCATCGCCGCTAGTACTTTTAGGGATATTGTTTCCGACAATTCAAAATCAGGAGTTGAAGATATTGAGGCGAATGACAGTCTTTCTGAGGGAGGTAACGGAAAAGAGGAAAGAATAAAACGCCTTGCCGATTTTATGAACAAAGGAGGCGGGAGATAATGGAATATTTTAAAAAAGAAAGCGAGTTTATCCCGGATAAACTGTTCGCCGGATTAAAAATTCCTGTTTTAACAGGGTTCGCTGAAATAGAGAGCGGGCAGGGGGTTTTGAGACGGGGAACGTTAATAGGGAAAAGCGGCAGCGGTAAATATTTTATTTTAGGCTCTGAGGTTTCAGGGGAAACAAATATAGTTCCTTATGGAATTTTAGCCGACTCTGTTGACACGGCTGACGAGAAAGTTAATACAACTGTTTATTTGTCGGGAATATTTAACCGGTCCGCCGTTTTCGCCGCCGATGGTACGGATATTTCCGAATATGAGTATGAGTTTAGAAAACTATCAATTTATTTTGAGGATGTCGTTTAGCAAAGGGGGAATTTTTAATGGGTAATTATGATACAAGAGAAATGCTTGAGGCTATTGAGCTTAGAAATCCGATGAAAACATTTTTCGCCGATACGTTTTTTAAAGTTCATAGAACTCATATCGCTGAAAAAATAGAGGTTGACGTGAAAAAGAGCAAAAGAAAATTAGCTCCTTTTGTCGCGCCGAGAAAGGGCGGTAAAATTCTGACAAGGGAAGGTTTTGTCACAAACTCAATCACAACCCCAAAGCTCGCTCCTGAGAGAATTATGACTGTTGATGATATTGTTAAAAGGGGTCTGGGAGAAAATGTTTACAGCAAAAAAACTCCCGAGGAAAGAGCGGATGAGCTTCTCGCGGAAGATTTGAGGGATTTGGAAAAGGCTATCGCCGACAGAACGGAGTGGCTTGTCAGAGAAATTTTATTTAAAGGAAAAATCAGTGTCGCCGTACCTGATGACGGAATAGATATTTCCGTTGATTTTGGTTTTGAGAACAAGACTGTTCTCTCAAGCGACACTCTTTGGTCAGCCGCTTCCGTAAATCCCATAAAGGATTTAAAAGAGTGGAGAAGAACCGTGATTAAACAGACGGGAACGGCGCCGAATATCTGTATTATGGGTTCGGAATCCGCTGATGTGTTTCTTTCAAACGCTTTTGTGATAAAAGCTATGGACGTGCTGAATTTAAAAAATGTTGTTATTGAGCCGAGGGTTGTAAATCCGGCTTTGACTTTCTTGGGGAGGATAGCGGAGCTTGACCTTGACATTTATTCTTATGACGAGTGGTTTATAAATGACGACGGCGGGGAGGAACCGATGATTCCTTACGGTCATGTGCTTTTGGCCGGAAACGGCGGAATAGGAAGCGTTGAGTACGGCGCTGTCACGCAGATTGAGGGCGACGGCGGTTTTGTTACATATGAGGCGGAGATTGTGCCAAAACAATGGGTTGACAAGAATAACAATATTCAGATGATAAGGCTTACTTCCCGTCCCGTTCCTATGCCTTTTGATGTCTCAAGCTGGTATATCGGTGTGGTTCTGTCTGAGAGCTGAGGTGAGTGATATGTATATAGCCGCTATGAACATTAAAAGCTGTAAAAAAACATATAAAAAGGGCGACGTTCTTGGAAATGAGTTCTCAAAGGAGGATATATCGAGATTTATAAAAATGGGCGCTGTTTTTTCAAGAGGGGAAGAACGCTTGACCGCAGAGGAATTTGACGATTATGAGCCGGAGGAAATAGTTTTTTTTGACGAGAGCGATTTAAGGAAAATAAAGTCTAAAGCGGAGCTTCGGGAGTACGGCAAGCGGATAGGGTTTGAGGCGTCCATGGAACTTACAAGGGAAGAGATGATTAATTCTTTGCTTAATTATATTGAGGAGGCGAGAGAAACGGGTGAGTGCTGACACGGATTTTGAAAAGGAGTCAGGGACAGGGAAATTTAAGGAAAGTGTAAACGCTGACGTTCAAAATGTTTTTTTCAGCCTTGATGAGTTCGCTGAGAAGCGTTTGATTAACGGCAAAGAGATTCCTGTTGTGGTTGATGATGATAAAATGAATGAGCTTGTCGAGAGCAAGTTTACTCCTCTTGACAGGGTTTACGAGAAAATGGTTTTGTTTTACGCGCGAAAGGAAGCGCTTGAGTTTATCCCGAAAGTAAACAGCGGTTTCTTTTTTGACGGCGAGATGTATCAGGTGGCGGACGTTACTGACGATGGATTTGGCGTTCTGACGGTTACAATAGGGAGAAATATCGGGCGGTGATTTTATGGCTGAGTTTGTTGATATTGATATTGACTGGGGTGAAGTCGAGAAAAAGCTTAATAAATTTTTGAAAGTTCCCGATAAGATGAGCAAGGCTTTAAATATGGCCTTAAACGAGACCATAAAAGGGGCTAAGGCAGAGGCGGGGAAGAAAATCAAGGAAAATTATACTGTTAAGAGGAAAGGTGACATTACAGGAAATCTTAAGGCGGTATTATCGACAAAACGGACGCTTATGGCGAGTGTTGAGACAAGAGGCAGACCGCTCGCCCTCACAAAATCAAAGTTTAGGAAAAACACAAAACGGCTTACCGCTTTCGCCAATCCCAAAGCCTCATCGCCTGGGGGACGGACGGGGGGCTTCGCCGCCGTTATGGATTCGGGACATATGGGTATTTTTGTAAGGACAGGCAGGTTTGAGCATACAACAAGTTCAAATAAAGAAGAATCTAAAAAAAGAGCTAAAACAAAAAAAGGAATTGAGCCTTTACGGCAGCTTTTCGGTCCTGGAACAAGCCAAATGCTCGCTAACGACGATATTACGAAGGAAATCGCCGAAAAGGTCAAAGAAAGGTTTGAGAAAAGTCTTGACAGGGCTATAGAACAGGTATTAAGACAGGAAATGGGGAATTGATATGATTGCGCCGATGGAGTTTGAGGATGATTTTATTGATTTTTTGGAGAGAAAAGCCGCCGGTGAATTTAAACTTAAAGGATTTGACGGGGAAAACAATAAGGAAATTTATAAAAGACCAAAAGTCGTTAAAGGATTTTTGCTTCCTAAAATGAGCGATAATTCTCAGGTAAGCGAGCTTCCTTATATTTGTTTTAGGATAATAAAGCTTGAGACAATAAAAGTAAGCGGGAAAAACATTCATTGCCTTAAAACGGGTATACTGTTTGGGTGTTATTGTTCAGGTATTCAAAGCAAACACGGGAAACAAATTATCGCTGATGACGGAAGCGGCTATCGTGATTTATGGAATATTATGGAGCGTACAAGGCAGGCGCTGTTTAACGGAACATATAACCCTAAAGTGAGACTTTTTGAGGATACTTTCTCAATGGAGGTACCGGAAGAACAGTATTATCCTGTTTGGGAAGGGCGGATAAACGCCGATTTTCTGATTGGAACTCCCGAGTGGGGAATGAGCGATTCGTTTTATAAACCGCCTAAACCGCTTTAAAGCGTTTCTGACAGGCCTTTTAAAGATTCTGTATATGGTCTTGGTATTTATGATTGGAGGCTTTATTTTATGGATAATAAACAAGATTTAAAAACACTGGACACTGAAAAAAAGTCCGATAAGGTGTTAGAGGAAAAAAAGAACGACAGGAAAACAGCGGGAAAAACTTTTGAAAAGAAAAAGACAGCTAAACAGAAAGCGGTTATTTATATGGGACCGTCTGTTCCCGATAATATTTTAATTTCGGGAAAGATTTATAAAAAACCGCCGGAATATGTATCTGACTTTATCTCAAAAAATCCTGTTTTTGGAAAATTAATTATTGATGTTGAGAAACTCGCTGAGTTTAAAAGAAAAGTTGAGGGTAAAGGAACAGAGGAACACAGTCTCTATTCGGAATGCCTTAAAATTATTAACGAGGGAGGTTTATTGTAATGGCTTATAAACATGGTGTTTATATTAATGAGGACTCGACAAGTATTGTCGCTCCCGTCGAGGTTGAATCCGCTATGCCTGTATTTTTTGTGACCGCCCCTGTTCATTTGTCAGAAAATCCTTATGGGGTTACAAACGTGCCTAAGCTTGTGTTTACATATTCGGAGGCGGTTTCCGCTTTTGGATTCAGCGGAAAAAAAGAAATATGGGATAAGTATACTTCCTGCGAGGTTATTCAAAGTATGTTTTCATTATATGGGGTCTCGCCCTGCGTCATTGTTAATGTGCTTGACCCGGGAAAACACAAAGAGGACGTTACGGGAGAAAGTGTGACGCTTAGGGGTTACAGCGGGATTATTGAGGCTGACGGGGTGCTTAAGGACACTGTTAAAATAAAAAACGGCGGCGGATATTATATTTTGGGCAAACATTACACGGTTTCTTTTAATGATGACGGATTTGCCGTTATTAACGCTGTTTCCGACGCTGATGATGGTATTTCGGAAGACTCGGTACTGGAGATTTCTTATACCAGGCTTAAACCGGAAGAGGCTGATATATTTGACATTATAGGAGGGTTTAACGATGAGACCGGAAAGAATGAGGGATTTGAGCTTATTTCGGAGATTTTTCCGAGGTTTAGAAAAATTCCCTGTCAAATAGCGGCCCCGGGATTTTCAAGCTCACCGGCCGTGGCGGCGGTTATGGAGACTAAGACAAAAAATATTAACGGATGTTTTAACGCTGTCGCTTTAGTGGATTTACCGACTATTGACGAAAAAGGAAATCATATAAAATATTCTGATATAGTGAAGTGGAAAAATGACAACAATTATACAGGGGCGAATATGATAGCCTGTTATCCGGAGACGGAGCTTGACGGGTATAAATATCATTTATCGGCGCAGACAGCGGGGTGTATCGCTTTAACTGATTATGAGAATGACGGGGTTCCGTATGTCTCGCCGTCAAACCATAGTTTAAAAATAAACGGTTTAGTTTACGGCGACGGAGAGGAATTTATTCTCCCCAAAGAACAGGCGGATTATTTAAACGGTAATGGAATAGTCACGGCGATTAATTTCACAAACGGCTGGACCGCCTGGGGAAACAGAACGGCGGTTTATCCGTCAAGCTCAGACGTGAAAGATTGTTTTATACCAACAAGGAGAATGTTTAATTGGCTTGGGAACTCTATTGTCACGAATTATTTAGCTAAAGTGGATTATCCGCTTTTACGAAGAACTATTGAGACTATTGTGGACAGTATAGGAATGTGGCTTAACGGACTCGCCTCAAGGGAATGCATTCTTGGGGGAAGTATTGAGTTTTTAGACGGAGAGAATCCCACGACGGATTTAATAGACGGGACAGTGAGATTCAGGGTTAAGTTCGCCCCGCCGTCTCCTATGAGGGATATTGAGTTTACGCTGGAATACGATTCAAGCTATTTGTCGGATTTATTTTAAGGGAGGCGGAAATTTATGAGAATACCTGATAAGCTGGTTCAGTTTTATGTTTTTGACAGTGACAATTTGATGATAGGAGTAGCTGATTTAACTCTTCCGGATTTGAGCTATATGTCTGAGACGGTTAAAGGGGCGGGTATAGGAGGAGAAATTGATTTGCCTATTATAGGCAGTTTACAGTCGATGACAACGACTATTACCTGGCGTTCCCTTGTGGAGGAAACAGCGATGTTTCTTGAGCCTAAAGGGCATACTTTTTACGCTAAAGGCTCCGTGCAGGAGTTTGACTCTGAAAAGCATGATTACAGGCAAATTCCGATTAAGGTCACGGAAAGGGTTTTACCGAAAAACTTTAAAATGGGGAAAATGGACCCAGGCACGTCTATAGGCTCGTCGAGTGATTTTGAGATATTGTATTTGAAACTGGAAATTGACGGTAATACTTTATATGAGATTGACAAGGCTAATTCTATATTTTATATTAACGGCGTTGATTATTTGGCGGCGGTTAGAAGAACGGCGGGGCTTAGCGGTTAAGAAAAAATATTGTCATAAATTATATGTTGTGATAAAATATGTATATGGGGTAATTGAACAGGGTGTGTGTTAGCCTCCCAATTCCTTTCAGGAGGGAGGTGAGCTTCCAATTTGAGAAGATTGGAGGTGCTTGCGCTATGTCTACATATGAGGCCTTGATGTTATGTTTTACATTCGGCGTATTCGTTGTGGCGGTAATAAACGCAAAAAAATAACAACTCCCTGTATTTGGCTGATACTAAGTTGTTATTTTTTACTTTGTATTTAAGGCTAACCACACTTTGTGGCAATTACCCTTTCTTAATTAAATTATAACATAAAAAAAGATTTTGTAAAGAGGGCGTATGAAAAAATTTCAAACGCCCTCTTAAATTTTAGGAGGATTTTTTATGAAAAATTACAAATTGAGGAGACCCATTGATTTTGAGGGTAAGAAAATTGAGAGTCTGAGTTTTAATTTTGAGAAAATGACAAGGAAAGAATATAAAAGATGTATAAAAGAGGCGAGAATCAGAAACAAAAAAGACATGAGCGCCGTTCCGATTTTCAGCGAGACATTCAGGCTTGTTTTCGCGGGAGTTTCGGCAGGGGTTCCGACGGAGGCTATGTTTTCCTTATACCCTAAGGATATTTACGGGGTGAGCGAGGCGGTTTACGCTTTCTTTTTCGGCGGGGACGCTGATAACATTGATTTTGAGGACGATGACGAGGATGAAAACGGAGTTTATAAACTGAAAGACCCTATTGAGTTTAACGGCGAGACGATTAAGGAATTTGAGTTTGATTTTGACGGCGTTAATTATTTAAAATATAAACAGTGTGAAAACGAGGCGAGAAAACTAAACTCTAAAAAAGAAGTTATGCTCACGCCGTCGGATAATGAGAATTTTCAGCTTTGTTTCGCGGCGAAAGCGGCGGGTATGGAAAACAAGGTTATGTTTGACTTGTCTTTAAGAGACGCTCTTAACATTTGCTTTATGGTGCGTAATTTTTTATCGGATGGGGATTCGGACGAAGAGGAGGAGACGGAAACGGAGTCAATCTCGATTACGCTCAGGGGGAGACAGGAGAGGAATGTCAGGACAGAGGCGAATTAGAGTTTGAGGAAAATATTATGCTTTTGGCGAGGGAGACTAATACGGGAATTGATTATTATGAGAAGTGCAGTTTCAGGGAATTGTACAGGCATATAAGAACTTTTAACAGGCTTGCTGAGAAAAAATAAAAAAAGTCTTGCAAATTGGGGTAATGTGTGGTATAGTATTGGTGGATAGAATTAATGGTTCATGTTCAAGCCAAAAAGAAAAACACCCCCCTTTAGTCTGCTCACTAAAGAGGGGCTTTTCTTTTTTATACAGGAGAAATTAAAATAACCTGTAGGCCCGTGCCGCTATAACTTTATCTGTCAAGCCATTTGCAGATATAATATGTAACTATGCCCGCCAGTACAGATAAAATAAATGATATTAAAAGGTTCATGCTCAAACCTCCTTTCCGCCGCGAAATTCGCCGAGAAAGGTTGGCGACAAGGATATTATAGCAATAAATCTCATTTATTTCAATAAAAAAGATAATGAGGAAAAGACAATCTGGAAATCCTGTCTTTTTTCTTGGAAATATTTTAAATATTATACATAAAAAATAAAAAGGATTTTATTGCAAATATTACCATTTTTTGATATTATTAAAGTGCGTTATTTAATATCAAAGGAGTGGTTATATTGGGAAAGTTTTTTTACGGTGATGAGGATGAATATGATGATGTTAGCGAAAGGCCTGTTTCCGGGAAAGGACCGAGTGATACTAATACGGAGAAAAAACCTATATCCATAAAAGATAGTGATACTATAAAGGATAAAGAAAAATACATCAACAGCAAGTTAATTGAGTTCGGATTTTATAAAGGAGAGGAAAAAGCCGAGCTGAAAGATAATTCCTCAAAAGACTTGATTAAAATAAACGGGGAATTTTTTATAAAGAAAAAAGAACTAAGCAAAGAGGATGAGATGTTTTTAAAATTAAGGGCCCTTGATATATTGAGGGAAAGTCAAAAAAATACAGAAGAACAGAAAGAAAGCTTAAAGATAATTAAATATATTTTAGTATTTTTTACCGCTCTTATTTTAATTTCAGTAATAATAAGTATCTTTATAGGCATAAAATCAGTAAAAACATTAAAATATTTATATTTATATCCGTGTCCATATGAACAAAGAATAGAAGGTGAGAAATATTTATAATATATAAGTGAACCTTTGTAAAAAATTAAATAAGAATGTTTATTATGTCTAAAGTTTAAACGATTTTATTTTTGAGGCGAGAGAAGTTTCTCTGAAAATATTTGATATTCAGAGGGACTTTTTTTAATACAAAAATTTAATTTGAAAGGAGTTTTTTAATGGGAAAATTCTAAAAAACTCTTGACTTTTTCTTTGGGGTACGTTAAAATTAAAATGTACCCACAAAGAAAAGAGGTGACATAATGGGTATACACAAAGGTACAAAATTGACTGAAAATCCTAAAGATATTAGTTATAAAGTTCGGTTTGATAAAAAGACTTATGAAAAATTAGAAACTTTATCTCAAGAAACAGGAAGAACAAAAGCTGATGTCATACGTAAGGGTATAGAAGTACAATTTGAGCAAAGAAAATAAAAGAGCATATACGGCTTTATAGGTTTGGCGACCACCGAATATGCTCTAAAACCGAGAGAAATCTCTCTGAAAATATTATACCATTCAGAGGGACTTCTTTCAATACAAATTTTAATTTGAAAGGAGTTTTTTATATGGAAAATTTAAAGCCGTGGCAATTGACAATTAATAGCCGTGAAGTGGCAAAAATGGTTGGAAAAGAACACAGTAAATTGTTGAGAGATATTAAAACTTATATAATTTATTTAGGAGAAGCCAATTTTGGATTGTCCGAATTTTTCAAAGAAAGTACATACGTCAGCGGACAAAATAAAATACTTCCTTGTTACGAGGTAACAAAAAAAGGCTGTGAACTTATAGGGCACAAACTAACAGGGAAAAAGGGTGTATTATTTACAGCAAGCTATATAAACCGTTTTCACGAAATGGAAGAAGAATTAAAAAATCCAAAACCAAAACCAAAACAATCGTGGTTTGTAAGAGATTTTAATGGAAATAAAATTATTCTTGAACGAGATTTTATTGATATTACAGGGATTGATATTAAAAAGCATAAATTGTTTTACCGGCCGGAATATTTTACAGGCGGACGTGACTGGAACGGTTGGGGGTGGAAATGTGATAATGAGGAATTTAAAGCCGAATACGGGTTTGATTATGGAAATGACGACTGTATGATTTATTTTTACCCTTGCGGAGTGATTAAAGCACTTGATATTTTGTCAGCGGATAAAAAAATAAAAATGAATGAGGGCGCTGAGGAATTGCTTTTAAGGGGTATTAACGCTATTCAGGTTTCAAACGTAAATGAGATAATTGAGAAAAAAACTAAATTTATTAAAAAGATACCAAAGTATGATATGCCTATACAAATTTGTATCAGTCTTGGGGAAAACGAAAGGAGTTTGATAGTATGAGAGATTTACCAATTTTAAAACATAACGGGCAAAGAATTTTAACGACACAACAGTTGGCGGAGATTTATGAAACATCGGTTGACAATATAAAAATGAATTTTAGCCGAAACAACAAAAATTTTGAGGAGGGAAAACATTATTATCTTTTAAAAGGTGAAGATTTAAAAGTGTTCAAAGAAAATTTGCGGGTAACTAATAGTTACCTACAAATTTCAAATATGACAAGAAATCTTTACCTCTGGACAGAGCGGGGAGCAAACCGACATTGCAAAATCCTTGACACAGATAAGGCGTGGGAGCAGTTCGACAGCTTAGAGGAAACGTATTTTAGGGTAAAAGAAACGGGTGCGTATGTGGAAGATATTACAATAGAAAATGTTATATCAAATCCTGATTTTGGAATAAAACTTCTGACAGAGCTTAAAATCAAAAAGGAAAAAATAAAAACTTTAGAAGTAACCAACAAACAGCAGGAACAGCTTATCGGAGAGTTAAAGCCGAAAGCGGATTATACTGACACTATTTTACAGAGCAAGGCTCTTGTAAATATTAATCAAATAGCCAAGGATTATGGAATGAGCGCGAGACAGATGAATAAAATTCTCGCTGATAAGAACATACAGTATAAACAGGGTAATCAGTGGCTTTTGTACAGAAAGTATCACGATAAAGGGTATACGAGTTCGGAAACGGTAAATATCACAAGAACAGACGGAACGTCCGATGTTATTATGCGGACAAAATGGACGCAAAAAGGCAGGCTGTTTATATACGATTTGCTTAAAAGAGACGGAATTATACCGCTGATTGAGCGAAAACAAGCGGTGTGATAAAAATTAAGCAAACGCCGTTTAAAAGATAATAAAAACAATTATTCAGGCCTCCTTTTACGGAGGCTTTTTTAATGGGGGTGAAAAAAATGGGAGATGAAAACGCTATAACCTCACAAATACAAATATTAGACGATATAGCGGCTTTGGATAATGTTATAAACAGAGTGGATGCTTTAATTCAAAGTATGGAGAGACTTGACAGTATAGCTAACGGAACGTTTAGGGGTATTAATAACGCTTCGGCTGTAAATATTCCGTCTGTTCCCAGTGTTCCGAATATTCCTGAGCAAACCGCGCCTACTTTTGACTGGAGTTCACAGGGCGGTATAGATATTTTTAACGGTTCGGGGGCTGAGCGTTTCAGGGAGGAAATGAGCGCTTTAGACAGACAAATGGAACAGATTATAAGCAATCAGACCCGAATTGACAGTTTAGCCGACAATATGGACATTATTCCTAATAATATGATTAGTGACATTGATGGATTAAATCAAAGAATTTTAAATTTAGGCAATTCTATCGGGAATATTGAGCGGCGAAGAATTGATAATATAGGGGCGGACAGGGTAAATAATCAAATAGAGGAACTAAGAGGGCAGTTAAACGAGGCGGCGCAGAGTCAAACGGCCTTAAACAGAGCTATAAGTAATATGGACGTATCGGAGGCGCGAAGAGAGTATCAGAGACTTAATGAGACGATAAATAACGCCCAGAGAAATATAAGAGAAAATATAAATGAGCAGAACCGATTTAACAACTCTATTCGTGACGGGACAAATTCGGCAAACGGACTTATGGGAACTTTAAAGAAGCTTTTTGGAATTTATGTGAGTATACAGGGAGCGAAACAGATAATAGGGTTATCCGACCAAATGACACAATCAACCGCCAGACTCAATATGATAGTTGACGATAAGGGGTCTGTTGACGCTTTAAAAGATAAAATATTTGCCGTCGCTCAGGATTCAAGGGCTGATTATATGCAGACAATGGATTTAGTTGGGAAACTTGGATTACAGGCGGGAAAAGCTTTTAATTCAAATGATGAGCTGTTATCATTCGCGGACCAGTTAAATAAACAGTTCGCCATAGCCGGAACAGACACTCAGGGAATTGAGGCGGCCACGTTACAATTAACACAGGCTTTAGGTTCGGGCGTGTTACGAGGCGAGGAATTTAACTCGGTATTTGAACAGGCCCCTAATATTATACAAACTATAGCTGATTATTTGGGAAAAGATATTGGTGAGATGAGAGATTTGGCGGCGGAAGGAAAACTTACGGCGGATATTGTCAAGAACGCCTTGTTTTACTCAGCGGAAGCTACTAATAAAAAATTCGCTGAAATGCCTATGACTTTTTCCCAAATTTGGACGAGTATAAAAAATAACGCTGTTGTAGCTTTTGAACCTATTTTAAATAAGTTAAGCGAAGTGGCAAACAGTGAGGGCTTTCAGGCTCTTGTTAATGGAATTATTAACGGGCTTTCGATTATTGGGGAATATCTTTCGTATGTATTTGATTTTGTTTGTTCAATAGCGAGTTTCTTTTCGGAGAATTGGAGTACGATAGGGCCGATAATTGAATCGATAGCGATAGCTGTCGGAATAGTCACTACGGCTTTTGTAGTATTTAAAGCGGCGATAACGGCAGCTCATATAGTAATGGATTTATTTACAAAGCACCCAATTATATTATTTATAACCGCTATAATAGCGGTTATTGTATGGCTTATAAATAAGCTCGGCGGTTTAAGAGCTTGCTGGGAGCTTGTGAAAATGCGTTTTCAGTGGGGGCTTATAGCTTTGGAAATGGCCTGGAATACGGTCGTCGCGTCTATTATATATGTTATAGACAGCTTAAAGATTGCCATGATATGGTGCAAAAATAAAGTTCTTAACGCTTGGGATAATATGTCTTTAGGAATTAGTACTGCTTGTACGGCGATTCAAAATTTTATAGGCGACATGAAAGCGGGAGCGTTACAGCTTTTACAGGATATGATTAATGGGGCTATTGATTTAATTAATGATTTTATATCTAAAGTAAATAGCCTTGGGCTTGTAGAATTTGGTTTGATTGAAAAAGTTACTTTCGGAACGGAAGCGGCGGCGGCAAATGAGGTGGAAAAAGCGGCGAGAAACGCTGAGTTACAGGCGAAAAGAGATAAAATAAACGCCGATATGGCGGCGAGAGACGCTGAACTTGATAACGCCATAGCTGACAGGGAGAAAAACTGGAACGAGGCTATGAATAAAAACGAGGCTTTGTCAAATGAAATGGATAAGGTAATAGCTGACGGCATGGCCGCGTATAACGCCGCTAAAGTTGAGGAAACTTTTAACGAATCAGACATTGGCAGTAAGGTTCCGCAAACGCCCACCGCCGCGGCCGCCCCTAAATTAAATTCTATTGATAAAGTTAAAAAAGTAGACAAAGTTGGGGGTACGGTTGACGTATCGAGCGAAGATTTGAAACGAATGAGAGACATTTACGAAAATGACATTATACAAGAGGTTTACCAATCTAATATAACCCCGCAGGTTAATATACAATTCGGGGATGTAAAAGAAACCGCTGACGTTGATAAAATACTTGGGTTAATCAAAGGCAAAATCAAGGAAAGCATAAATATACAAGCCGACGGCGTACATTAAGGGAGGTTTTTTATGAATACGGCGTATACTTTTAATTTTTCATACGACAATGAGCCGGACAGTATTATAACACTGCCGATACCTCCCGAGTCGTTTAACACGGACGTGGGAGGAAAAAATGAGACTGTGGAGATTGTCAATATAGGAGAGGTCAATATTTTAAAAGATATTGCCCTGCGTGATTTCAGTTTTAAAATTCTTCTTCCAAAAGATAACGCTTTGTCGATTATTAAGGACTCGGAGTTTAAGGAGCCTATTTTTTATTTATCAAGGTTTAGGGAATATAAGGCGAATAAGAAGCCTGTGCGTTTTTTTATCACAAGGCTTTTACCCAGCGGAAAGGAGATTTTCAAAGGAAATCTCCTTGTCTCTTTTGAGGATTATTCTGTCGAGGAAAACGCTGGGGAAAAGGGTGATTTTTGGGTTGAGATTAATTTAAAGGAATACAGGGAAATTAGAAACGTAATAACAAAAGACACGGGGAAATCCGACTCGGAGGGCAATAGGGTTGTCAATCAGGAAATACAAAGAACCATAAAAGAGACGGCGAAAACTTATACTGTTAAAAGCGGGGACACTCTTTGGAAAATCGCTAAGCTTGAGTTAAACGATGGGAGCCGGTACGGTGAAATCGCCGGTTTAAACGGTATTACCGATACGGATGAGATTATTTACCCTGTTTTGGAGGCGGGAAAGGTATTACGGCTTCCGTAGGAGGTTTTGTTTATGAATATTAAACTTATAATAATAAATAAAAAAAACGAGTATGACATATCAAATTTGTGCGGGGGCGATATAAAGGTTGACAGGGAAATAGCGGGCGTTCCCTCAAAACTTACCTTTACGGTGTACAAAAATGTTACCGCTGAGACGGGATACGCTTTCACGGAGGGGGATAACGTTAGATTATGGGTTGACGGCTATCCAATGTTTAACGGTTATATTTTCACGAGGAAAAGAGGGAAAGAACAGGAAGTACAGGTTACGGCCTATGACCAGATGAGGTATTTAAAAAATAAGGACACTTATGTTTATGATTATAAAAAAGCCTCTGATATTTTAAAAACGATTGCCGATGTTTATAAATTAAACGTAGGTGAGATAGAGGATACGGGATATGTTATTGAGAGTCTTGTAGAGGATAACAAATCCCTTTTTGATATTATTCTTGACGGTATTGACATTACTTTGTCAAACGCTAAAAAGTGGTTCGTCTTATATGACGATTTCGGGAAACTGACATTAAAGAATATTAATAATATGCGGCTGCCCCTTTTAATGGTTACGGATGACGGAACCGTTACCGATTTCAGCTATTCAACGGATATTGACAGCGACACATATAATCTTATAAAACTGTATAGAGATAACGAGGATACGGGAAAACGGGAAACTTTCGTGTCACAGGACAAAGGAAAGCAAAAGAAATGGGGAATTTTACAGTATTATGAGAAAGCGCCCGATAACTTTAACGACGCTCAGATAGGAGATTACAGCGATAAATTGCTTGGCCTGAAAAACAGGGTGAGGCGGTCTTTAAGCGTTGAGTGTATCGGTATGGGAAATGATGAGGTTAAAATCAGGGGCGGAAGCGGAATATTCGTGAAAATTGATAACTGCGGGGAAAACAATATTAATAACTGGATGATTGTTGAGAAGTGCGGGCATACATTCAGCAATAATTTACATACCCTTAAAATTGATTTATTTGATTTCTGAGAGGAGTTTTTTGATGTTAAGCGTAATTAAAGAAGCTGTTAAACAAACGATAGAGGCCGAGAAGTTGACGGATTTTACCGCTGGGACCGTGTTATCCGTCAATCCGCTGAAAATAGAGATAACAAAGAAACTCATACTTGGAAGTAATCAGCTCGCTGTTTCCGAAAGGCTTACAGACCATTTCGAGTATATGACATCGGTGGAAAACGATTTTGAGGATATTAAAGACAAAAGCAAGTATGAGGCGAGAAAGAAATATATTGTATACGGCGGGCTCAAGGCTGGCGACAAGGTTATATTGGCTAGAAAAGCGGGAGGGCAGAAATATTTTGTGATTGACAGGGCGGGGGAAACGAGATGATACCTTTAAGCGGTACAAATATAAACGGAAACATAGCTGTGGAAAAACAGCCGTCTTTGTCCTATAAAATGAGGCTTGAGAAAGAGCGGATTGAGAGAACCGTTGACGGAGCTGAGGCGGTTAAGCAGATGATTTACAAAACCCTTATGACAGACCGTTATAAGTTTGAAATCTACGACTGGAACTACGGGGTTGAGCTTGATGATTTAACTGGAAAGCCCAAAGAGTTTGTCAAAGCGGAGCTTCCAAGAAGAATAGAGGACGCTTTGATTGCCGATGACAGGGTAAACGAGGTTACGGACTTTGAGTTTACCGATATTGATAAAACCGCTTTGGCGGTTAAGTTCACGGTTAAAACGATTTTCGGGGACATTGAGGCGGAAAAGGAGGTTAGTATTTAGTGTTTGAGGAAATGACTTTCGAGTATTTAATAAACAGGGCCTTGTCTTATGTGTCAAAGGATTTTGACAAAAGGCAGGGCTCAGTTATTTATGACGCTTTAGCGCCTTTCTGCGCTGAGCTGGCACAGGTATACATAGCCCTTGACACGTTTTTAAATGAGACTTTCGCCGATACGGCCGGAAGAAAGTATTTAATAAAGAGGGCGGCGGAAAGGGGGCTGAAACCCAAAGAGGCGACTTACGCCGTTGTCACGGCTCAGATGACGGGGGATTTCTCCCTTGATGAGGGCGTAAGGTTTAATCTTGATGAGCTGAATTTTGTTTATACAGGTGAGCGTGAGGAAACGGGGGAATATAAGTTAAGGTGCGAGACGGCGGGGACTGCTGGAAACGTGACTTACGGAACACTTATTCCCATTGACAGCGTAAAGGGGCTTGAGTCGGCTGAGATAATAGGAATAGCCGTATCGGCGAGAGACGAGGAGACAACGGGGGATTTTAGAAAGCGTTATTTTGACAGTTTTGAGAGTCAGGCGTTTGGAGGCAACAGAAAAGACTATGAGGAAAAAACACTCGCCCTAAATGACGCTGAGGAAATTTACAATAACGGCGGTGTGGGAGGCGTTAAACTGTACAGAACGCCTAATGGCGGCGGTACTGTTGACATAGTGTTTACAAATAACAGTAATGAGAAACCGTCTGAAAAGCTGGTTGAGCTGGTACAGACAGCGGTAGACCCAATAGTTAATAAAGGTGACGGAATGGGTTTCGCCCCGATAGGACATTCCGTGACGGTTTCGGGGGTGTCGGAAACAGTTGTTGATTTCGATATTAAGGTTGTATTGGAGTCTGATTATGTTATTGACGACGTGAGGGAGGCTGTTAAAAATGTTTTGGGGGATTATTTAAAGTCATTGAGAAAAGAGTGGGCGGGTAATAATAATATTACGGTATATAAGTTTGTGTCAGGGTCTGAGGTTTTAAAGGTTGGGGGTATCAAAAATGTTGAGAGCATACTCCTTAACAATTCCGCCTCCGACGTTATACTTGACAAAAACAGTATACCAGTTAGGGGGAATGTGAGTGTCACTGCTTGAGCTTTTACCGGAGTTTATTAGTGAAATCAAGGAAATGAGGGTTATTATGTCCGTCGAGGATAATTTTCTGACGGGAAAGGGTGATAATCTTGATTTGGCGGTAAAGAGCGTGTTTAAGGACCAGTTTATTAACACGGCGACAGAGGCTGGTGTTAAACGGTATGAGGATATGCTTGGGATAGCGGCGAGAGCGTCTGAGGGGCTTGATGTAAGAAAGTTTAGACTGTTTGTGAGGTTTAATGAGAAACTGCCGTATACCGTGCCTAAGCTAAAAGAACAGCTTGCGGCGTTATGCGGTGATGACGGCTATAGTGTTACGCTTGACGCTGTTAAATTTAACTTGATTGTGAGAATAGCTCTCAAAAGTAAAGGTATGGCTGACGAGGTTGGGGCTATGCTTGAGAGAATGGTTCCCCTTAATATGAATATTGATTTGGATTTAATGTACAATCAGCATTTGACGGTGGGAAAGTTTACCCATGGATTTTTAAGTAAGTATACCCAAAAAGGAATAAGGGAAGAGGTGTTAAGGTAATGTCGGAAAACACGAAAAATTATTATTTAAGAAAAGACGCCCCTGAGGATTTTTATGATGTTGGGGTGGTAAACGCTAACTTGGATAAAATTGACACGGCTTTGAAAAGTATTGACACAGAGGCGAGAAATAAAGACGGTGGAAACGCCGATACGGTGGACGGGTATCACGCCTCGGAGTTTACGAAATACAGGGAATTTAACTCACTTGACGAATT
>CAJTVH010000046.1 GCA_910579745.1 uncultured Clostridia bacterium
TTACGGGGAAATCCTCTATATCGCTCACACTGTGGGAGTGCCCGTCAAAGGAAAATATTTTTAAACTCTTTCTTGTCCATCGGTCAGCTTCGTTATTATAAACATCCTCGGCAGCATACATTTCCTCTTTACCGTTATCAAAATAAATTCTTGTGTAAATCTGTAAATGGTCTGTCTTATCTGGCTGAATGTCTATATCTCTGCCCGACTCAAAAGATATTCCCGATGTTCTTCCCAAAAACTCATCGGAACCCCCTATATAAAATAACCCCTCATATTGCGTCTTGGCCAATTCATCAAGTGAGTTAAACTCCCTGTATTTCGTAAACTCCGAGGCGTGATACCCGTCTACCGTATCAGCGTTTCCCCCGTCCTTATTTCTCGCCTCCGTTTCAATAGTTTTTAAAGCCAAATCAATTTTATCCATGTTTTCATTAATTGGCGCTATATCAGCTTTATCCTCATAATCAGGCTTATTCAATTCCAGATTATCTGTTTTTTTCAACTATTCCACCTCCAGACTAAATTTGTTAAGAGCGAAAATTTCCGTTTCATCACAACTGATATTCACATAACTTCCGTTAAGTTTAAAATCAGTTATATCACTGACCCCCTCGCAGCCAATCGCTATATTTAAAAGCCTCGCATAGCTTATTTCTGTTTTTCGGAAGTTTATAGCTCGTATATAAGACCATATAATTGTCTTTATTTTCTCAAGTAAAATTTCCTCATCAACAGTATTATCAGGTTCAACCGTTCCGCTTATGTTAATCTGTTTAACTCCCGCGCTGAAAACCTCACATATCGCCCCTATCGGAGCGACCCCCGAACCATCGCCATTTTTATTTGGGTCAATATATTTCTGCGCCAAATCTATAGTATCAGTATCAGCGGATTCCCCGTTATCCCCGCATATATACACATTTACTTTATTGGGAATAACATCGTCTCTAACCGCTTTTGCCCCTCCGACTCCCGTACATTCCATTGCCCATAAAATATAATGAGCTCTGTTTCCGCTTGTGGCGGGCATTGAAAGCCTAATATGATAACGTTCCCTTAACGCTTCATCCGTTTCCTCGTCAGTACCGCCCTCTATAGGATTCGGATTGGTAATACTTTTTATATTAGCGTTTGATGTTACCATTGTTATAACCGTATTAATGGGTGTATTCCCTGATGTTCCCGCGTTAACGGCAATAATAGGAACAGAAGCCGTATCGTTTACAATGACATCTTTGGCAGTCTCATACTGTACGTTTCCGGCTGAAAAAAGAGTCCCCGCGTATAAAATACCGTTTCCCTTAACCTCAATATACCCTTCGGCTTTCTCCGCCCTTTTTCTTCTAATGTCAGTCCACTGCTTAACATAAGCGTCAAGCTCATCACCCTGTAAATTCTCAATATTAAGCTTATCAGCCGTGCTTGTTAAAAGCTGTAAAAACTCATCAAGCTTTATAGCGAATGACTTAAACATTTCCCACAGCCAAGTTCCTTTTGTTTTAGAATAAGTCTCCGGCATATTATTAAGCAAATCGGAGTGAATATCAGATATTTTCTCATTATAATTCACAGCTTCATCTCCTTTATTTTAGTTCTCGGAATTTTCAAAGCTGAATTTTTAAATAAACCGGCTTCGCCGTTATCGCCCATTTGAATTACGCACGCGCTGAGATATTATATTTCTCTCAAATCCAAACCGTTTTAAAAATTCGTTCTTACTTTATTGTTATTGATTTATCCGCCGCGTTATACTCGATGTTATATCCCGTTTCATTAGCCAAATCACGCGCGTAGCAATAGGCGGAACCATTATAAATTTCCGTATGAATATCAAGAAGTTTTCCACTGGCGACAACTCTTTTTTTCTCAGCGTTCCAGTCAACTTTCATTCCGAGAATCTCAAGTATATCCCTCGCCCTGACAAGGTTATACCCGTCAACATTTACACCGCTTACCGCCACAGCCGAATTTCTCATACGCGCTGTTACCGTATTAAACTCAACCTCCGCACCCGTATCCTCAGCCGCTGTATCAGTAAGAAAAATATATTCTGTAAAACTGATGTTACATCTAATATTTTCAATCCTGTCATAACGATATTTAAAATTACTTATGGAAACGGCAATATTTAATAGCTCGTTAAGTCCATCGGTAACAACTACCCTCATAGGTATTTTTTTATCGGCGACATAACATAGGAGATTAAGTATCTCTACTCCTGTGTTTTTGGCAAAACCGTATATCTGAGTCGGCAGAAACAAATCCAAAGAAAAACTCCTCGGCTTTTTGTTTCCGAGGAGTGTAATCGTGGATGTGTTTGTTGTGATACTTTCATTAGCGAGTTCCTGTACTATATCAGGCAGTTCGTTTGGGATGACAGGAACCTCCACAACTTTTTCATTATTGTTATAGCTAAAAAGCATTCTTACAGGCGTCATTTAAAACCCTCCGTCATATCCTTTCTCAATCGTTCCCTCAACGCTTTTAACAACATCGTTCCAAGTATAATTCTCCATTTTGCCCCAAGTAACTTTTTTAGGTTCTTCCCATTTGATATGCTTATAAGAAATATTTAAGTCAAGGTGATAAGGAATTATCTCAGCCAGCGTATTTTTCGAGAAAGTAATTAGCTTGTTATTCTCGGCAAAAGTAAAATCCATAAACACAATCATATCTCTAAAATTAATATCCACGATAACACCCGACACAGCGTTTATCGTGCTTTCAAGCATTTCCTTTGTCGCCGTCCCAACCCCTAAAAGCCTTGTTTTAACATAATTTCTGCGTTCGTTCATATCCGCGGCCTTTTTTTGTACAGACATTTCCTTTTCTTTAAATTCCAGATACCATGTAGCGTAATCTAAAAATATCTGTTTGTATAAATCATTAATTTTATTTTCGGCAGACATCAGCTTTGCCGTCAAAGAATTTATCAAATCAAGCGTTACTTTATCTTTTCTGTAAATTTTGTGTATTAATTTAAGCATAAAGCCACCCCATATCCCAAATTATCACACAATCAATTCGGTATCTGTTTCCTCGGCAGGTGTCTCTTCATCACCAACATTTTCATCGTAGTAAAACTCAAACCTGTCGTTTTCATCAAACACAGCCTCCGCTATATCTTTAAAGCTCATTCTGTGTATATAGCTCATACGCCTTTTCTCTTTATCAACGCATGTAATATTGTTTTTACCGCCATGTATATTCTCACCTAATTCCTCAAGCAAACCCAACGATGAATATTTAGAAATATCTATATATTTTTTCATTTTTACTCCACTCCTTATAAATTTTCCAATGTACAGCTCATTGTGTGTACAGCCCCACTCACTTTATGACTTACGGATTTTATTCTGTAGTTTTCGTTAATGCCAAGATGCTCGTCAACAATACTCATAACACGTCCGGGCCTTGCTCTGTCATGACCTATAAAATCCATAGAAAGCTCACGTTTTAAAACATTTTTTTCTTTAAGCTCATTTCTCGCGAGCTCCTGTATATTACCCGCGTCATCAGAATTAACGCTGTAGTTTTCCGCGAGCAATCCGTATTTTTTTATACTTTCCTCATCTCTCGCGTAAAACATCTTTTGAGGCATTTCTCCGCTTGTTTTTGAATTAACCTCCGCCACAACAGCGTTTTTCATTTCCTCAATAGAATGAGTATACTTTCCTCTGCCATGCGCGTTTTTGTCTGTAACGTCAAATTCGCCGACATTTACCGCCGGTTTAAAAATATAGCCTATTGGGTCTGTCGGTAATTGAAATACATAAATATTTCCCCCTCTAAGCTCATAATAATATTTTTTACCGTCATTATCCTGCTGTATTTTAATAAGTTCTTTTATTATCTCATTTACGTTTTTGATGTACACACCTTTTACTTTCGCGGGCATATCGCATATACCTCCCGCCGTCACTCCAACATGCGAAAAAAGCCTTTTTAAGCATTCCGACACACTTAAATTCTTAAACTGAATAACTATATCGTTTTTATTAAGATAAAACCCAAAATCATTAGCTTTAACGGTTCTTTTAGGATAACTTCTGCTTACGTTCACGACAACAGCTCTTATCATTTCACCCTCGTCATTATTAACCCGCACTATGTCTCCCGCCATAATTAAAAGCCTTGGAATATACTGCTCAATAGTATCAGGAACAGAAAAAGAGAGCGAAACCCCAACGGTATCAAGACTTTCACTCCAAGTCATATCGGAAACCATATCAGTTATATCGGCACTCACGCCATCTTTGTAAAGTATAATTTTATACATTTAAACACCTGCTGTCTGAGAAACCTCAAGAACAGACCCGTCTGTCAGAACGGCTGTAAATGATATATTCAAGTCTCTCTTTTCTCTTTTTCCCGTCCAATCCTTAACTTCGCTTATCATAGGGTGTCTCAGCAAAAGCTCGGTAACTTCTCTTTTAAGCTCACTGTTAATATATCCCATTGGAAGTGACCTTGTTCCAATATAATCATAAATACTTAACCCAAAAGCTTCTTTTTCACCTTTAGTATGAACCTTGTACAAATTTCTCTTAGTTCTGAGAACATTCTGAATATACTGTCTGACTGTATTTCTCGCGGTACATTCCTGAAGAACAGCTCCTTTCATAATATGCTGACCCGTTTCATAATCAAAAAGAAAATCTACTCCCGAATCTGATATTTCACCCTTTGGTTCTTCCAGAGTGTCAATAAAAATATCAGGAAACATATATATCACTCCTTTTGAAATCCTTTTAGAGATGTACAAAACCATCTTTAAATCCTTTTTTCATAACCTCCCTATATCATAATTTCATACGTATTTATAATACGCGCTAAGTCTTTTAACTTTATTCCAAATAAATATATAATTCCTTTATTATCTCAAATTTACCGAGAACATAAAGACTTTGATTATCGTTCCCTGTCATACAAATAAATTTAGTACCTGTTTCAACCGGATATTCCTCCGTATAAAGTTCTCCTTTAGTTACTCCCGTACCGCCGTTTATTAAACCTTCCAAATTAAAAAACTCGTCAAAATCAATTGGCGTCCCATTATAATAAATCCGTATGGTTACAGGAGTGAGGCTTATAATCTCACCCACACACATACCTATTGATTTTTTATTGTCTCGTTTATGAATTTCATTTGCCAATTCCAAATAGCTGTCCATACAATATCACCATCATTTTAGACTGAGATAAGGAAACACCGCGCAAATGATATTAAAAATAATTTTTTAATTTGTCAGTGTTCCCATAAATATATTTTTAGAAATTCCCCCTTAATCAATAGTGGAAAGCACTGTAATTCCCGTAAAGGTAAAAGGCATACTTCGTGTTACTAGTTTTTTCGCTTCCCACTCTACAGGAGTAATCTCCGTAAACTGAACGCCCGTAATCATATATCTTTCTGTTTTTCCCGTGTTCGGGTCAGTAAGATTAGCGTAAATTTTTAAATCGGGAGTATATCCTTTCTGGTAAGCGTTGATTAAATCAGCGTCAATTCCCGTATCTATTCTCGCTCCCTCAATAGTTCCCTGACCATCGTAACCTACATAAACATGATGGGTACAGTAGTCTTTCACAGGGGCGAAATCCTCAAACTGGCCCGTCATTTTAATACTTACCTTGTTAATTTCTAAAAGAAGCGTATTATTTAAAAACACTTCCCCGCCTGTTCCTTTTAAAAATTTATTATCATTAAACATTTAAAACCCACCTTTTTAATTCAATACACTATATTTTTTCGTGCCGATTCAGAAAAATATCATAAAAACTTTTACAAAAAAATAAAATCAAAAACCTCGGTTATATTTTTCATCTCTATTTTTCCCGGTATTCTAGCTCTTCACAGCGTGATTTATTCCATGATAACGGTAAATTTTAAGTTTTCCATACAATTCAAGATTTTGATATTGCAGGCAATAAATACCGTTCTTTTAAACGCCATCGCTCTAACCTTATCGTCCGACCAGTCGGCCGCCTCGCTTTTTCCGACCTTTGTCCAAGCTGAACGCTGTGCCTCAACATCAATTTCCGCTTTGTTGTCAAACTCATCATCAAGAACATCTTCACTCGCGAGACTGCCAAGATACTCGTTAACCGCGCCGATAAACAGCATCTGATATTTGTACTTGTTTTTAAATGAACCCTGATACCTGTTTTTAAACTCATCCCTAATATCGTCCATAATAAGGTTCATAGCCTCAACGGTCTCAATATACTGCATATCCTCTGTGGCGGTATCGCTGTTAAGAGTTATAAGACTGTTTATTCCGGCGACAATCCTTACACCGTCAACCTCATTAGCGAGTACAAGCTGTCCCCCGCTTACGGCGGTATCTACATTGTCAGCCTCCGAAACTTCCGATAAATCCTTACAAAGAAAATTGGTACATCCCCTTGTGATATTGCATCCGGCAAGTATGCCTAAAAGGCTTGGTAAATAGTTTACCGCTGTAACAACATTTCCGTTTTTATCAACAGCGTTTTGATTGAAGTATACATACTGCTTGCTGTCTGTACCTTCCTGTGTTCCTACGGCTTTATAGGTATATCCTTGTTTCTCCATGCCTTTAACCCAGCTCGCCAAATCCGCCTGCGGAGCCTCGCTTCCGGCGAAAGCAATCCACCCCGTTTTTCTTATGGTAAGTATCGCTTTGGCGAAATCCGCGAATCTTGTACTGTTACAGCTTATTACAACAACCTCGTAAGGCGTATATGAGAGACAGTTTTTAATATGTATGATATTTTCTTCCGTATAAATGCTTTCATCAATATCGGCAACTGTCTTGTAAACTCTTGTGTTTACATTAACGCTGTCCTCGCCTGTTGTTATATCAGACAAAAGCAGTATCGCCGTTCCCCGCTCACTCCTTTGTATAAGAGTCATAGCGAGCTGTTTAAACGTAATTGTAATGGTTGGTTTAGTTGCCATTTAGTTTTCCTCCTCTAAATTTTTATTAATATATAAATCTTCCATAAGACCATTATCATTTTCAAGTTCCGCTTTCATTTCATTTTCACCGATAAACTCTGTCGCTATCTCAAAATTAAAACTTATATTCAAAATCCCATCTATAACTTTTTCAAACTTCAAGTCGTCAATATAAACAAGGCAGCGCTCCTTTATCTCAAACGGCTCAAGAAACGAATAAGCGATTTTATCCTCAATATCCATAACCTCGGCCTTGCTGTGTTTTCTGTCGGACGAATAAAAGTATATATTGAAATACACTTTTAACTGCCTTAAAGCGGATGAAAACAAACCTGTATTTACTGTGTCCATAAATATTTTAAACGACGGTCTGATAACAGGCTCTTCCATATCGCTGTCAACAACAGGCAGTTTAGCCACATTAGAAATATGCCCGCATACAGATTTAAAAATATCCTTTAATGTTACAATAGCAACCCCCTCCCCTATTCTAAATCTTTTATAATTTTATCCACAAACTTATCACAGTCTTTCTCATATTTACTTTCAAACTCATCCGCGGCCATTTTAAAAATATGATAACCGTTTACAAAACTCCGTCCTTTTTTAACAGGATTTTTATCATGATCTAACATTTTATGGCCATACTCAATAAGATGCGTATGCTGTGCCGGAGCTCCGCCATAAACCCTTATACTGTCCGCGTTATTTCCAGAGTATACATAATGTTTTCCGCGTTTAATCCCTTCTAAATAATGTCCGGTTTCTTCACCCACATTAAATTTAGCTAGTTCCGCTGTCTTTTTCTTTAGCTTGTTCCCCTCCGACTGCATAAACCTTTTTACTTCTTTCGGATAAACATTCCTTATCATCCTCATTGTATCAGTAAACTCATAAAGCCCCTCTACTTCAAAAAAATCCATAATCACCGCCTCTTTCCTACATTGACCTTACCATATCAACTATTTGTTCGCATACTCTTCCGCCGATTTCATCGGCGGCGTTATCAAGTCCGATTATATTTCCCTCAATATTAACGTTTATATTTATATCGCCGAAACTCTTTTTATTGCTTTCGTTATTTGCGGCGCTTGAGTAAAGTACAGTTGAGATTTTGTTTTCCGCTGATTCTGTTTTTCTTCCGAAATACGGAGTATCCTTAAAACTGAAAGAAGGAATATTGAAAAAAGAGATATTCGGCATTCTGGACTTCGCGTTTTCTTTTACCATCTGAGCCGATTTATCAGAAGGGATAATCTGCGCCCCAGTAGGCAGATTAATAACCTCTCCGCCGTGTTCGTTAATCTCTGTAAGACCGCCGCCGAAATATGACGTTCCTGTGGCGTTGCTTTTATTCGGCTTCTCGCTTGATTTCTCATCCGCACCTGTTTCCGAAAATGACGGAAATAAAACCTTTTTGGGCAATTTCGGTCCTATAATATTTGAGTCCGTATTAAAATTAATTTTAACATCCGCGTCAATCATATAAGGATTACTAAGTCTCTCAGAAATGATATTTCTAAAATTATCGGCAGCCGTTAAACCGTTTTGAATATTTTTATCACTGAACATGCCTTTAGGACAATTCTCACCAAATTTTTCGGAGGCCTCAAAAAGTTCCTTAGCCTTTTCCGGTGAAAGGGATTTAGCCGCCAGCATAGCTCCCAAGTGAATCTTTGAGGTCTTATCCCCTCCTATCGCCCCTATAATATCCGCCTGTATCAAAGTTTCTTGAAGTTCCTGAGGTACTTTCTCAAGATTTTTTACATCTTCCCTCATAGCTTCCACATCATCTTCCATAGCTTCATATAATTCAGCTATGTTTTCTCTTTGTATACTGCTTATTGACGTTGATTGAGTAGCGACGCTTCCTATATTCAATAAAGCGTTCTCAAACGCCTCCGCAGACATATTTCCATTATTAAAACTCTCTAAAAAATTATATATGTCTTTATGTGCTAATGTACTGTCTTCCCACGATTTAAACTGCTCCGCCGCCAAAGCAAACTCTTCTTTATAGGCTGATACAATGGAAGCCCCTCCAAGAGATATACTTTTCGCCTCCAATTCCGATACTTTTTGAGCGTAGGTTTTGTTTGCCTCTTCCGTGACTTTCGCGAGTTCAATAGAATTTTCGCCATATGTGAGCTTAGCGCCCGCTATAGTGTCTATTCTCGTTTGATTATACGCTTCTTTTAATTTTCCTATTTCCTCCTTTCCCGCCTCCATAAGAGACTTATAGCTATCCTCACTCAAATCACCGTTGGCGAAATCATATTTAAGGGTTTCCAGTCTCGCCTCGCTTTGCGCCGCCGCTATTTTGTCCTGTATTTCCGCCTGCTGTTTAAGTATGGCTGTAACAGCCTCCGTACTGTCAAAATCCCAATTACTCTCATAAGCCTTCTCAACAGCTTGTTTAAGCTTTGTTCCTAATTTCTGGCACTCACTTGAAAGCAATCCATAAAACTTGTTCGCATCTTTACCAAAGCCCGCCGCCAGCTCTGTATCGCTTATCATAAGCTTAATGCCTACATCAAGAGCGTATTGCTGGTCCTTTAAAGCCTTGTTCATATTTTCGATATACTCATTCGCTATCTTTAAATATTCTTCTTTCGGCACGCTTTTAGGGTCGAGGCTAAGCTTAAAGTTAAACTTGTTTAGTTCCTTGGAAGCCTCAGAAAGTTTTTCAACGCTCTCCCGCGCCGCTTCATATGCCGATTTCGCCGTATCAATCTCCGTATATACGTTCTGACCAAAAATACCTTGTATAGCCTCCCTGCATTCCTCAGCAGAAAGTTCTATATTTCCGAAATGCTCCTCAAGGTCCTCTTCTTTCGCTTTCCTCACCGCGTCTTTATATAACAAAAATCCTCCCGCGACAGCTCCTATAGCCGCCACAATCCAAGTAAGAGGACACGCGAGCATTGACGCGTTAAGAGCAAGCTGTACGGCTTTTAAAACTGAACCAGCCGTTTTCAGTTTCTGATACCAAGAAACAACTTTCGTTATAATACTAAACGCTTTAAGTCCCACAACAACCCCCGCCGCTACAGATAGAAGCTGTGTAAAATGGTCAATAACAAATTTTACAGCGGGTTTTATTTTCTCAAAAGCCGCCTTGCAGAAATTTATCGCTTTAGGCAGATTTCGGTCAAGCCATAAGGAAACTTTCTCTGCCGCTACAGGCAATTTTTCAGAAAACCAATTTAAAAATTTAGTGATATAAGGTTCTAATTTCTGCCCTATTGTAATTTTCAAATCGTCCATAGCGGAACCCGCTCTCGCCATCGCTCCGGCGTAGTTGTCCGTCATTGTGTCAGCTACAGTATCAAGGGTACCTTTAGAGTTATATAATTCGCTATTAAACTCTTTCCACCTTGTAGAAAATTCATCTGTTTTTGCCGTCCCTTCCTTAGTTGCGTCAAGAAGGTACTTGAATTGAGAATAATAATTAGTACCTGCAATAGCTTTTAGATTAGCGGTTATATCTTCATCTCCCATACCAGCCATAGCAGTATTAAGGTCTGTAAGAATTGCTTCGAGCCCTCTGAATTTTTTATTAGCGTCAAAAACTTCAACACCCAAACTTTTCATTGTTTTAAGCGCCTTATCGTGAGTAGTCATTCTTACAAGCATAGAATTCATAGCCGTACCGCCTTCAGCACCTTTAAGTCCATTGTCTGCAAGTACGCCCAGCGCGGTTGAAAGGTCATACATATTAACTCCGGCGGCTCTCGCCGCTCCGCCGCTACCTATAATAGCTTCCATCAGCTGCAGCATATTCTGATTAGATTTATTATTTGCGGCCGCAGCCATATCAAGATATTCTGTCAGCTTTTCTACGCCCACTCCCATAGCGGACATCGAATCCGTAACAAGGTCGGATGTTACCGCAAGGTCTGCCCCCGTGGCCTCTGATGCTCTAAGAATCGGCATAAGCCCGTTTAATTGCTGTTCCGTTGTCCAGCCCGCCAAAGCCATATAGCTTAAAGCATCAGCTGATTCCGCTGCCGTTTTTGTTGTGATTTTTCCCGCTTCTCTTGCCGCTGCCTCTAATTTTTTATAATCTTCCGATACAGCAGTTATTCCGCTTATTCCAGCCACATTAGACATACTTTGCTGAAACTCGCCGTAGGTTTTTACAGCGGAAGCGGCGAACGCTCCCATAGCGGCTACACCCGCCGCGCTTGCGGCAACAGCGGTTTTAGACATTTTATTTAAAAACTTATCAGTATCTTTAGCCACTCTCTCACAGGTCTTAAGTTTATCTTTAAAAGTAAGAGCGTTCTTTCCCGCTTTGTCCAGTTTATCACTGAATTTGTCTTGTAGGTTTAATATTGTGTTTATTGTTTTACCCACTTAAAATCTACCCCCCAAGACCTTTATAAGAAACTCAATTAATTCGTTTCTTTCTTTATAGTACATTTCCATCGCGTGATAATAAAATCTTTGCGTCAAAGGCCCTGATTTTAAAATACCATCAGGATTAACGCCTCTGACGGCAAAGAAAGCAAGCATATTCAGCTCGCCGTCACGCATTATGAGTTTTTTAGTTTTTCATCGGCGTCATCTTCTTCCTCATTGTCAAAAAAGTTTAATACCTTTATACCGATTTCAGTAATTTCTTCCGTATCAAATATAGCCTTAACAGTATCGTAAGGATAACTTACCTCAATACTCTCCTGCAATTCCTTTGAGTGAAGCATCGGACAGCAGTCATAGATTAATTTGCCATAAGCCTCCATCATATCAATATAACTGCCCGTTTTTGTTTTATCGGCAAACTCAATCTTTTGTGTGTCCGACGGATTTTTTACGGTTAAATTCGCGTCAAGGCTTTTAACGTAAACTTCTTTTGTGGCGTTTCTTTTACCGTCTTTTTCAAGCTTTTTTCTGATAAGCTGCTCAAGCGATACCTTTTTTGCTTCAGAATTCTCGTGCGTTTTTTCATTTTTGTTCATAATCTTTGTCCCCTTCTATAATTAATTTGCAGTAAAACTCTATTAAATCATTTTCTTTGTAATGAGGCATAAAATAAATAACCTCATACTTTTGGCCTCTGAAAATAAAGTACATATCGTTTCTTGGCTCTTTTACAGCGCTATTTCTAACAGTTATTTTATGTGTAACGCTTTCTTTCAGAGAGTTTCCCTCCATTTTTATTTCCTGTCCCGTTTTGTTTGACGGCACAATTTCCGCCCATACCGTCAATATTTTTTTATAATTATATCTCAGCTCGTCAAACTCAGTTTCTCCTTTAATCTTAGAGAATACTTCTATTCGGTGTCTCAGCCTTTTCAAAATACCCTTAGTCATCAAACACATCCCCGCATAATAAAAAAACGCCTGTTTACACAGACGCTTTATATTAAAAACTACCGTTCCTTTATTGTAACAGATATTTCATCTCCAAATGACTTTCCTATTTTAGCTCGTATGTCTTTTCTTACTCCAATAATATAATACGGCGTTCCCATTTTTACTACCTGTCCGTCATAAGGAACACCGTCAAATGTAGCGTGTACCAACAATCTGCCTTTACCAAAAACCTCTTTTATGTCAATAGGTACTTTTATATACGCCGCGTCCATATCGCCGTTTCTTAGAATAACAGCATTAAACTTATATAATTCTTTTTCCATATTAACCTCACTGCATCTATAAAGTAATATTTTTCAATACACTAATACTAATCTCATTTTAAATACCGGATAAAACGATATGAAAACAAAAAAATATTTTACAGACACGGTATAACCGTGCTGAAATTTCAGCGAAAGGCGTTTTTTTTAACGCTGAAAGCGTAAAGATGACCTATAAGCAATCTGAGAAATTTCAAGTAAAATCAATTTTCTTGTTTCATCATCTCCAGTATATATTATATCCGCTTTTCAAAATGAGATTAGTATAATATTACTCCCAAAATAGTTAAATTATATTATATACTTTTAAAAAACACCTTCCCTCGCGGAAAATAATAAAGAACGAAGCGTCAGTGTCAAAGCGTGATGGTCTGCCTCTTCCCTGTGTTCATAAAGATATGCCGCCGTATACATTACCGCTGTTCGTGAGTTATTGTCTGATAAAAAGACCTCCTCCCTGTCTGTTCTCGCGATATCCATACATAGTTTTTGAGCGGTTTCAATAATGTCGGCAATCAACTCGTCGTCATCATCAAAATCCACTCTCAGATAATTTTTCATTTCCTGTAAATCGACTGCCGCCATTTATATCACCTCATTAAGATTTAGCCGTCTGTACTCCGCTGTCAGACGAACCGCCGCTCGGCGCTGTGCTTCCTATTTTCAAAATCTGTACGGCTTCGGGAAGTATAAGCTTGCCGTCTACTCTTTCTTTAGCCACAAAACCAACCATACCATTTCCCGCAAAAAGCTCTTTTAACTCAGCAAATGATCGTGTGCCTCTGTCACCAATATTGTAATAGCTGTAATCGCCAAAGGCTATAGCGTCTGTCGGCGCGTAAGCTGATGTGTAAACCTCATATCCTAAAAGTCTGTCGGGTTCTCCTCCCTGATAGTTGGGCTGCCAAATATAAGCGCCGTTGTTGTCTTTAAGTGTGCGAAGCGATACTAAGGTTTTATCATTCATAATAAATTTCGCGCTTTTACGATAAGGCCGTTTTAATGAGTACACAAGATTAATCATATCATCCGTCTTAATTTTCGTAACAGTTCCGGCAGCCGTTCCGCCTCCTGTCTCAGCGAAAAGTCCCGTAGGCTTATTTTTGCCGTCGCCGTTTAAGAAAGCGTCTTCTTCAGCGTTCGCTAAAGCCTTGGCGAATTGCGTGACAATATAGCTTTCAAGACCAAAAGCGTTATCGTATAATAATTCCTCCGTAACTTTTATAGCGACATGAAGTTTAAAAGCGTCAAGATATATTTGGTCGAATGTGGCGTCGCCGAATGTTAAGGGTTTGCCCTCCTCAATCCAAGACGCGGCGGGTTTTGTGGCGGCTATATTAATTTTATGCTGTCCGCTCGTTACAATTTTCGTACCTAAAACACGCATAATATTTTCTTCCTCAAGCACATCAATAAGCCTTTTGTCATATTCCTCCGGTACGAGATAGCCGCCGTCACTGTCCACTCCCTCCTGCAAAACATTTGAAATATTTCTAAAATTAGAGCGAAGAGCGCCAATCATAGCGGACTTGTAATCGTCCGTCGCTCTGAACGTGTTAACTTTATCCCGTGTTTTTTCAGGTTTTGAGACAACCGGCGTATTAACTGGCTTTGAAAGCTCGTTTTTCATATCTTCTTCCCTCCGCATGCGGGAAATCTCACGGCTCATATCCTCTATTTCCTTTTCCATTTTCTGATATATTTCATAATCCTCATCTGTCAAAGTGCCTTTGTCTGTTTTACGCGACTCCGCGAACTGTATCGCCGTGTCAACGGCGTTTTTTCTTTTTTCAATCATTTCCATAATAGTCATAAATAAAATCCCCCATTAAATAAATTTTCTCATAAAATTCAAACGTTCCGTAATATCACTTACCGAATGTTCTTTTGGAATTTCTGTTTCCTCTGCCGCCGTTTTAGGCTTTCCGTATTTAATCTCCAGCTTATTAAAAAGAGCGTTGCTTACTTCTTTGCAAGAAAAAAGAACATTTGATACGCTCATTTGAGAATTATCATCTGTTCTCTCTCTTTCGATAATACCATCGGCAAATCCAAGCTCTACCGCTTTATTCGCGTTTATCCAAGTTTCCGAATCCATAAGGTGACTAAGTTTCGCTCGTGATAAGCCGGTTTTGATGGCATAAGCGTTAATAATACTTTCCTTGACCTCATTGAGCATATCAATCGCTTTTTGAAAATCATGGCTTTCTCCCATCGCTATCGTTGACGGATTATGAATCATCAGCATACTTACAGGAGACATCAAAACAGCGTCGCCCGCCATAGCTATAACCGAGGCGGCGCTTGCCGCTATACCGTCAATTTTAACTGTCACCTTACCTTTGTACTCCGTCAGCATATTATAGATTCGAGCGGCCGCGACACAGTCTCCGCCGGGGCTGTTTATCCAAACGGTAATGTCCCCCGTTCCGTTTGTTAATTCGTCTTTAAATATCTGAGGAGTCACATCATCATCAAACCAGCTTTCCTCAGCTATAGCCCCGTCTAAAAACAGTATTCTTTCCTCGGTGCCAATTTGATTTTTCCACTTCCAAAACTTTTTACTTTTCATTTCCCGCCTCCTTATTCCAATTTCCCGCGTCTTTCAATTTTACCATATTGCCGTTGCATATATAATTATTGCCCCCGTCCTCATCAGATATCAGATTCATATTTTCAAGTTCTCTAACATCATTCGGCGACATGAAACCATTTTGTATACCGATAGAATAGCCTCTCATACGGCTCTCGTAATCTCCTCTTAAAAGACCGTTAACATTAAACTTCACAAAGTATTTCTTCTTCTCCTCAAGCGTCAAAAGAGAGCGGTCTATAGCCTGCTCCCATCTTATAACCCATGGGTCGAGAGTATACTTCACAAATTCAAGAGACTGCTGCTCAATATTTGAGAAAGAAGATTTTTCGAGGTCACCTACCATATGAGGCGGCACTCTGAAAATTCTCGCTATCTCATCTATCTGAAATTTCCTTGTTTCCAAAAACTGCGCTTGTTCCGGCGCTATGGAGATAGGAGTATATTTCATTCCTTCCTCCAAAATCGCCGTTTTATTGGCGTTAGCGCTTCCGCCATATGCCTCCTGCCAGCCCTCTCTTACTTTCTTAAAATCTTTTACAATCCCCGGATGTTCAAGTACACCGGAAGGCTGCGCTCCGTTCGCGAAAAATTTAGAACCGTATTCCTCACAGGCTATAGCCATTCCAATAGCGTTTTTAGCCATAGCGATAGGGGAATAACCCACAAGTCCGTCAAAGCCAAGTCCGGCAATATGAAGCACCTCGTAAGGCTTCAGCTTTACAGCGGAATTTTTATTAATCGGCGCGTCATCGGAATTTACCCTGTATTCATAATAAAGCTTTCCTTTTTCATCTCTGTCAACCGTCATTCTGTCGGGCATAAGCGGATACAATCCTAAAACCTCGCCTCTGCCGTTTCTTATAATCTGAGCGTAAGCGTTACCCCACAGCAGCAAATGCGTCATAAGCGTTTCACGAAATGAAAACGACGTCATCTCAGGGTTAGGCTCATCATGCAAAAGAAAATACAGCGGATGAACAACCGCTTTTTCTTTGCCGCCGTTTTCTGTATATTCATAAAGGTTCAGCGGCAAACTCGCTATGGCTTCCGATAAAATACGAACGCATGCGTAAACTGTTGTAAGCTGCATCGCCGACCTCTCATTCACACGTTTTCCCGCCGCGCTGTTTCCGAGAAAAAAGCTATAGGCGCTTCCGGCGGTCCTGTTACGCGGTTTATCTCTCGCTTTGAATAATCCGCTTAAAATCCCCATATAAAACACTCTCCTTCTAAAATATCCCATACTACGCTAAAATCATAAACGCTGTCTAAGAATTTTCTTTAAGCGGGCTTTATACCGCCCGCAAGTCCGGCGTTACTCTATCTCGTTTCCCTCTGAAATCCTAATTTCACGCTGTTTTCCCCAAATGTGATTCAAAATCATGTAGTTTGAGGCGTCCAGCCGATTCCTCGCCCATACTTTTACGGTTTTTATGGTTTTTGTTCCCTTTGGCGTATAATCTATCTCAAAAAGTTTAGCTCCCTCAAATCTTTTGTTTAACATCTTTTTTTCCTCCGTTTTATATGTTTTTTCCCTTTTCGGTGATTACATATTAACTCTGAAACACTGATTTATCCAGTTATTTTTCAGCGTAAACTTAATAAAAAAATCAATTTTAAAGTCATTTTTTTGTGTATGTTACAGAACCAAAAGTCCTCGCTCGTCATAAACGCTTTTACAGCTCCCGAAGTTTCTGATACACCTGTCAAGAGCCATTATGGCCGCCACGATTCCGTCGATTTTCTCCGTTGATTTATCTTTATCTACCTTTTCGTTTCCGGCGGGATCTTTTTTTATAACAACATTCCCCGCCATCCATTTTAAGACAGGATTTCCGCCATGATTAATTTTTCCTTCCAGCAAAAGTTTATAAAATTCCTTTGTCGGAGGACTCATATCCTTAAAATTCTGACCAAACGGAACAACAGTAAATCCCATATTCTCAAGATTCTGCACCATCTGCACAGCTCCCCATCTGTCAAAAGCTATTTCTTTGATATTATAAATTTCGCCTAAATCCTCAATGTACTTTTCAATAAAGCCATAATGTATTACATTTCCCTCCGTAGTATTTATAAATCCTCGCTGCTTCCACATATCATACAAAACATGGTCACGCCTGCACCTTAACTCAATGGTGTCTTCGGGCGGCCAAAAATGAGGATACACGATATAATCCTCATCTTCCGTTCTTGGCGGGAATATAAGTACAAACGCTGTTATATCAGATGTACTCGAAAGGTCAAGTCCGCCATAGCATTCTCTGCCCTTTAAGCTGTCATAATCAATAACTTTGTTTCCCCTGTCGTATACATGGTCAGGAATCCAGCATACTGTTGAGTTAACCCACATATTAAGACGAAGCTGTTTAAACGTGTTTTCCTCCGAAGGATTATCGAGGGTATTTTTAAACGCCTCTCTGACCCTATCAATCCCAATCGTATAACCGAGAGACGGATTCGCTTTATACCAGTTTTTCTCATCTGTCCAGTCGTCAGTTTCCTCCAGGCCATAAATCACCGGATAAAATGTCGGGTCGGACTTTTTACCGTTCATTATATCTTTCGCTTTGGTATGCAGCTCATAGCAAATACTGTTTTTGTCCGTACCCGCTGTCGTTATAATAAAAAACAACGGCTGTTCTCTCGCGTCTCCGCTTCCTTTTGTCAATACGTCATATAATTTTCGGTTAGGCTGCGAATGTATCTCGTCAAACACAAGACCTGACACATTAAATCCGTGCTTTGTACCTACCTCAGCTGATAAGACCTGATAAAATCCCCCGTTGCTGTAATTCACAATTCTTTTCTGCGCCGTCATTATTTTAGAACGTTTCATAATAGCCTGACTCATACCCGCCATTTGCCGCGCCACATCAAAAACTATGGAAGCCTGCTGACGGTCGCTTGCCGCGCCGTAAACTTCCGCTGACGCTTCGTTGTCCGCATATAAAAGATATAACGCGATAGCCGCCGCAAGCTCGCTTTTACCGTTTTTCTTACTTATCTCAACAAACGCCGTATGAAACTGTCTTTTTCCGTCCGCTTTCACAACACCGAAAATATCTCTCACAATCCGCTCCTGCCATGGCAAAAGCTCAAAATTGACTCCCGCCCATTTGCCTTTAGTGTGTTTTAAATTTGATATAAAAGCAACCGCCCTGTCCGCCAGTTTTTTATCATAATGAGAAGTTGAAAGCATAAATTCCGTAGGTTTATATCCCATTGCCCGTCAGCCTCCCCTCAATAATATTTCCATTTCGTCAGTGGTTTCTGAGTTTGTTTTATTGGCCACAATACGGCTCCTCGCGGAAGGTGTCAATCCAAACTGCTCACAAAATTTAAGCATTATTTTAAGATTTGTCTGCGCTATCGAGACTTGCGGCACCTGCTGTAAATAACCGTTAGGAGTCCTAATAATAGAACCGTGCTGTGTTAGAAATTCCTCCGCTTCCCTCCATCTCGCGTACGCTTGGCAATAACCCGCGAAAGCCGTAGTATCAACTTCGGTTAAAATTCCCATATCCTCAAGAATCTCACCCATTCTCGCCCATTCAGCTTTTGCCGCCTCCTCTAACCAGTCAGGGCAGGTTAAAACGACTATACGCGGCTTTGGTTCATTTTCGTTTAAAGGTCTGTTTCCCGGATTGCCCTCAAGCCTTTTTAAAGCCGTAGGATTTGGTTTTCTCCCTCTTACCGCCATTTGGGCACCTCCCTTATTGTTTTATAATACAAGAAAAGAGCCTTGCGGCTCTTTCTTTTTTATATATACATCATTTTATTTTGCTTTGGTAACTTTGACAAGAACGTACACCCTGTATTCCCTCTCTTATCACCCTGCAAATATTTCTTCACGGACAACTCCGAGACCTAAACCGTTTTATCAATTTACATATATTGTCACCCTTTGCCATTTCCGTAGATCTCCTTCCAGCATTTGTTATAAGCCGCTTCAAGAATACCATAGTCAAAACCGAACTTCCAATAAGCGTTGTCTAAAATGTTAAAGTAGGCATCCGAGGGAACTCCAATTTTTCGACTTTCATTCATAATATAAACCATAGCTATAAGCTGTTCATCATTTACCGTTACTTTCAAATCTTTTTTGTAATAGAAAGCTGGAAATCCCTCATAGCGGTCAAGACTTGTTTCATCCGATTCGGTTATTCTCCAAATCAAAACAGGAACCCTTGAGCCTTTCCTCCGCTCTATGGTCGCGTAGGCTCCTGTCTGTGAACCTTTGAAAATCAGCTCATAATCATTTATTTCGCTTTTCCCAATAAGCCTCGCGTTTGGGCAGCGATATGCCATTTGCTTTTCGTCCATATTACTTCCGTAAGCTATATAGTATTTTGTTCTCATAAAAATTCTCCTTCCAAATTTACACTAAAGGTACACCCTTCTACCACCTAAAAACCGCCGGGGCGGTCGGTAGGTTCGGCATAAGGCTATACCCTTTATCTCCACGCCGAATTCCCTTCAAGGTACTTAAGGAAATGCAGACGGCAGGTTTTGAATTCCTCTCCAATCAATCCTAATCTAAGCATCCAGCACCTGAACGCGTATTTTTCATTATCGGTTGTTGTTTTTCTCGAACTTGCCTTTTTCTGTGTTAAAGCTTGCCGGCTAACAGCGAGGCAGAATTGTATGTAGGCTTTAACTTCACCCGCGTGAGTTGTTGAATTGAAAATCCTGAATTCAACTGTACCTTTCGTGAATGTCGCGTGCAGGTTAAGTCCGTGGTAACGGCTTTGGTTATAATGCGATGTTCTTCCGTAATCCGCTCCTTGGCTTGTATACCAAATATCCCCAAGTTCGCTCATTGTCATCGGCTTTTTCTTGTTTATCACATCAATCAATTCCTCGTTTACCTTTTTGCAGTAGCGGAGGCGGTTTTGATTTATTCTCAAAGCTTTGTAAAGAATGTCTTCTTTGCTAGCGATGATGTTTACTATATTTCTTAAAGTCTGCGGCGTGAATTTTTCCGCTCCGACATGAATGTGAATTCCCGTTGATGAATTCGCAATCGCTCCCTTATGTCTTAATTGTCTTATAATTTCCTGCAAATCCTCAATATCCTCGTAGGTTAAAATCGGGCTGACTATCTCAGTTTTGTAATCGTCATTTGCGGGGTTTCCGTTTTTCTTTTCCGCTCTTATACTTGAGTCGTACATTGCTTTCCAAGTTCTTCCCTTGTTGTCTTTGGCGGCGTAGGTTTTGTAGCTTCCGCCCTCGTATCGGCTTGCTGTCCCGAAATAATCCACGATAACCTTTGCCGCCATTTCTCTTGTAATTCCTGTAAGTTCAATCTCAATTCCAAATTTAAGTGTTTTCATAATGTATTCTCCTTTTCTTTTTGGGGATTGTTTTCCCTTTAGCTCAGAACTTTCGCTTCGCAAAAGCGCCCTTCGGGCGGCGGGTCTGTCTTCCCGCTTCATCGTTGTACCTATATTACCTCTGAAACACACTTATATCCAGTCAATTTTGAAGTGTAAATGTACCAAATATCAACGGTACATTTACAATGAAATTGTGTATATCACGGACTCTTTTTCTTCCTGTATTTCTCTTTTGCTGTTTCGATTTCAGCCTTTATTTTTCTGTGTTACATTAATCACTCTGAAACGGATAAAAGTCAAGGAAATTATGAAAAAATTCTTATATTTTTTACAGTGTACTCTCCGCTATTTTTTTGCCGATTGCGTAAACAACATTTACCGTCGCGGCGTTTCCCGCCTGTTTATAAAGCTGTGTATCCGAATTAACCGCCTGTGCCTTTTCAAACAGCGCGTCAGGGAAACCTTGAAGCCGAAAACACTCCCTCGGCATTAGCCTTCGTATCCTTACCTCTTTGCCGTTCCATACCACCGCGTCATGGTTATTGCCGTAAGTAAGAGTCCGAGGAACCGCATGACCTCCGCGACCCCATTTCTCTTTAGCGTCTGGGCGCCTCAATGTTACTCCGCCGCCAAAAGCCGCTGTGTCATGGCCCCGCTCCGCGCCGTTTCTTATTTTTATTTCCATAACAGCGGAATTAGCGGCTCGTCTGTTTGTCATTCCCGATGTGTATCTCGCTATTATCGTTCTTGCGTCTTTTGTAATTTTAGGTGTTGTTTCCGACTGGTCTATAAAATAAAGACCTGTTTTCGCTCCTATTCCTCCCGATTCTCCCATAAGTGTCGCTGAAATTCCACTCGTTTCATATACTCTATAGCCTTGTTTGCCTCCTATAACTTGCTTAAGAGTCGCCGTATTATCTCCTTCGATAGGTAATATTTCTCGTCCGCGTCCGCTTCTAAGATGTCCGACAGTATACACTCTTTCTCTGTTCTGGGGCACTCCATAATCTTTAGAGTTGAGAACCTGCCATTCAAGGCCGTACCCGCTTTCATCCAGCTCAGCGAGATATTCAATGAAGTCAAATCCTTTATTGCTTGAGAGCAGGCCTTTAACGTTCTCAACGATAATCCATCGGGGCTTATCTTCTTCTTTTTTGCCTTTGAGGAGGTCAGCGAATTTAAAAAAGAGACCGCTTCTGTCTCCGTGAATTCCGGCTCGTTCTCCGGCAATACTAACGTTTTGGCAGGGCGAGCCCGCTGTCCATATATCCGCTCTTGGAATATCGCTTGATTTAAGTTTTTCAATGTCATCCGAATACCACTCTCCCTCCGTGTTATACATCGCGTTATAGGATTTTACCGCGAATTTATCCTTTTCACAAAATCCTACACATTTCATTCCGGCTCTTTCAAGTCCTAATCTAAAACCTCCTATACCGGCAAAGAAATCTATAAAAGTTAGCCGCCTCATTTCTGTAAAACACCATCTTCCATATCCCGCAAAGCCTCATTAAAAGTAAGTTTCTGACCGTTTCGTGTTACAAACACATCATCTGTTTTTCCGTCCTTTAGTTTCACATAGCGTTTTACAATTACATCCGCGAACTTTTCATCAAGTTCAATGCCGTAACAAATTCTATTCGTTTCCTCACAGGCTATAAGAGTTGAACCTGAACCGCAAAACGGTTCAAGTACGATACAATTTGACATACTCGAATTTTTTATTGGATACGCAATCAGCGGTACGGGTTTCATTGTCGGATGTTCCTTACTGCTTTTCGGTCTTTCGTATTCCCAAACAGTGGTCTGTTTTCTGTCAGAATACCATTGATGTTTACCCCCTTTTTTCCAGCCGAACAGACAAGGCTCGTGCTGCCACTGATACGGACTCCTGCCGAGTACAAGACTGTTTTTTTTCCAAATACAGCATCCGCTTAAATAAAATCCGGCATCCTGAAACGCTTTTCTGAAATTATAGCCTTGCGTATCAGCGTGAAACACATATATAGAAGCGTCATTTTCCATATGCCGTTCCATATTTGTAAAGGCTGATAAAAGAAATTTATAAAAATCCTCGTCAGACATATTGTCATTTTTGATTTTTCCGGCTGTTTCCTCTACATTTACGTTATACGGCGGGTCTGTCACAACAAGATTTGCTTTTCTTCCAGCCATGAGTACATTATAAGTTTCGGGAAATGTCGCGTCACCGCATATAAGCCGATGTTTGCCCAATAACCACATATCACCCTGACGGCTTATAACTGGCTTTTTTAATTCCGCCTCAACGTCAAAATCATCCTCCTTGACTTCTTTATCGTATATTTTTGAGAAAAGTGTATCAATCTCTGGGACCTCAAAACCTGTAAAATCCGTATTGAAATTCTCATTTTGTAAATCTACAAGCAAATCGGCAAGCATACTGTCATCCCAAGAACCTGTTATTTTATTGAGGGCTATATTTAAAGCTTTTTCTCTTGTTTTGTCAAGCTCAACAACGGCACACGGCACTTTGGTATACCCTAAATCTTTAGCGACAGCTAATCTCTGATGCCCCCCGATAATCGTCATATCTGAGTTTATTACCAGCGGATCGGCAAATCCAAACTCCGATATAGAATTTTTAATTTTCTCATATTCACTATCCCCTGCCTTAAGCTTTTTTCTTGGATTGTATTCCGCGGGCTTTAACAGTTCCACTGAAATATTTCTCAATTCAGAAATCTTTTTCATTTTTTACTTTCCTCCCTTTCGTAAAATCTGTCATATATATAACATGGATGTCCGCAATATTTTCTGCCTTTATTGCCATAAGCTATAAAGTCCATGCCGCAATAAGCGCATTTTATTCTGTATAAAGCTGTTTCTCTTTTCTTTATCTCTTCAGGATGCTGTTTCCACCAATCCCGTCTGCATTCTTCTGAGCAGAACTTTTTCGGTCTTCCTTTTTTAGGCTGTCTGATATGTCCATAACAGTTAAGACATCGTTTATACTCATCAGCTTTTTCCCTATCGTTCAAAACAAAGGCCTCTCCAAAGCCTGACATGTGCCTTTTTTTGCAAAACGTTCTAACGATATCTCTTGATAAACCTACAGCAGAGGCTATAGTTTTATAGCCCCTGCCCTTTTTTCGCATACGCACTATTTGTTTTTTCTGTGTTTCCGTCATATACGGCACCCGACTTTCTATAACCTTTTGGCGAAAATACACTTATTTAGTAACAAACAGAAAAACACCAAATTAATCAGTGTTTTCCGACAAATTCCTTATATACTTTTCCGCTAAAGGGGGTATCCCACCCTATGAATTTCGCGATTTCGCGCATGAAGCTGGCCCTACGGTCTACGTATATATCGCTGTAGAGATAGAATTACCCCCTACCCATTTGAGTGTCTGTTAAAGAAAAAAATCAGTCATCATACCTTGTATATCTATCCTCAGTCATTGTTTTGACATCATGGCAATGCTTACATAGTGGCTGCCAATTAGACTTATCCCAAAACAATTCCTGATTGCCTTTATGCGGCTTTATATGGTCTACAACAGTAGCCTTGACAAGTCTTCCCTCAGCCTTACATTTCACACAGAGAGGATATGTGTTAAGAAAGACTTCTCTCGCTTTCCGCCATCTCCTGTCATAACCCCTTTTTGAAGCGTTTCTTACAGGCTCAGGATGCAGAAGCTTATGCTCATCACAATATTTTGTTCCATAGGGCACAAGCTTAGGACAACCCATGTGTCCGCACGGTGTATTAGGTCTATATGGCATTTAAAACTCCTCCTTGAGAAAACTTATAATTAACAGCAAATTCTAAACACAAAAATCTATTGCAATTTCAAACTCATCAGCCCGCTATCGCGCGCTTTCTTTAATTACCAAAAACCTTAATAAACTCAGAAGATATTATACATTTTATACAAATTCAAACTACTTTGAAAGTTACATATCTTGATATTGTGTAACATTTATTTTAAAGTTTTCCTACATTAAATATATCAAAAATTTAAACCCCAAAGTTACGTTAATAAAATATGTTACTTTCAACAAAACTCACTCTATTCATTTATTGTTACTTATAAGATAAATTCCTCATCAGCTTATCCTTGTCATCTTGCGTAAGTCCAATATATCTTCTCGTTATCGACACATCCGAATGCCCTAAAACCTCTTTAACAACCAATATATCTTTTGTCTGTTTATAAAGAAAATAACAGAATGTTTTCCGTAACGTATGCGTTCCTATCGATTCCAGCCCAAATTTTTTCCCCACGTCCCGCAATATCATATAAGCCCGCTGTCTCGTGATATGTTTGTTCAAACCTTTTCTTGATATAAATAAATACTCATAATCTTTTTTATTTTTAATGTATCCGTTAAATATATTTTTTAATTCCTTGCAAATAATGAATCTTCTCTCTTTGCCCGTCTTTTTCTCTCTCATATAAATATACTGTTTGTCCCGTATATCCCTAACCCTTAAAGTTAATATATCCGATATTCTAAGCCCCGAGTAAATCCCAATAGAAAAGAGAACATAATCTCTATCACTCACTGACTTTAAATAATCCATAATATCATTTATCGTATTAATATCCCTGATAGGCTCTACCGTGTTCAATCATATCACCCGCTTAACCTGTTAATATAAATTCACCTTACAAACCGCCTTGCAACTCATAACCATAAGATTAACTTTTCCTTTTTTACAAACTCATCAAACCTCATTGTCTCCCTTTAAAGCAAAAAAGACCCGCTGTGTTAACAGCAAGTCTTTTTCGCTTTAAGGAGAAGTACATAGATAAATGAAAGAATTAACCTGTTCCGGCGTTTCGGGAATCGAACCCGATAAACTAAACCTATACGCCCATATAACCGAAGCTTAAGCTTCGGCCTAACATATTTCATAAGAGGTTAAATAGGTGCCGTCGATTTGTCTTACCTTTCGACACTAATATCTTAACATAAATTTTTTTATTAATTGTCGCACATTTGTCGCAATTTTGTCGCAGTTTTGTCGCAGTTTTTTTCAATTATAGAAATTTAGCCACCTCATAACCTCTTTTATAACCTTATCTTTTTTTCTATAAACCGTA
>CAJTVH010000047.1 GCA_910579745.1 uncultured Clostridia bacterium
TTTTATAAAAAAGTACGGTAACAAGTTTTACTCTATAGAGGATTTGTATGGGACAGCGGCGGAAGGCTTGATGAAAGCCGTAAGAAGTTATAAAGAGGACAAAGGCTGTAAGTTTAAGACCTTCGCTTTCATGTGTATGAGAAAACATTTTATATCGGTACTTGAGAAAACAAGAAGAATAAAAAGAGGCTCTATGACTGAGACGATTAGCCTTGACGCTCCTTTAAGAGACAGTGAGGATTTATCTTTAGGGGATTTGCTTGAGGAGGAAGTATTAGAGAACAGGGAAGAGATTATTAATTACAATAAAGCGATGGAATTGCTTCGGTTACATCTCACGAAAAAGGAATATAGAATACTTGAGCTGGTTATTAGCGGATACAGCGACGGGGAAATCTCAGACATAATGGGCATATCCCATAGGGAAATTTCAGATGTTCGTTTAAATTTTAAGTTTAACTCGAAAATAATACATATTTGTATGACGCTTGATATAAAAACGGTAAAGTAAAGTGTGAGAAGTTATAAGGAGGATATGTACCTATGAATAGAAATAATATCAGAAGAGGACTGTTAAGCGTAAGGGACTTGGTAGACAATTACGTGGGAGAGGATGATGACGAGAAAATATTTTTTGATATGAACTCTCAGAGGGAGGAAAGTCAATGGAGCTCTGAGTGGAAAAGCGATTTAATTCACTCTGTGCTTCAAGGGTATTATATACCAGAGGTACATATCGTGAAAACAGGAACCCGTCATATAAAAGAGATGTCTGTGTTTGAGGGAAAACAAAGGCTTACCACTATTATTGAGTATGTTTTAGGGCTGTTTCCATTAGCGAAAACCACAATGCCTGTTAAGTTAAAAACATATATGTTAGATGAACATGGTAATTGTGTTTACGACGAGTCGAACAATAAAGTTTTTGTTGAGGAAGAGTATGATATAGCGGGTAAAAAATACGCTGATTTACCTAAAAGAATACAAAATAAGCTGATACGTTTTGAACTTACAACCGTGATGTATTTTGATTTTAATGATGAGCAAATAGCTATTCAAATGGAAAGGCTGAACCGCCAGAAAAGATTTAACGGAACACAGACGGCTAAAGTTAAAATAGGAGAGTTAAAAGCCTCTTACATAAATAACATAACAAAAAACGATTTCTTCGATAACCGTATTTTCTTGACTTCCGCTAAGAAAAAGGCGGACGAGCTGTCAAAAATAGTTTTTCAGAGTCTTATGGTTTACACTGGAAACATGACAGCTTTAAATAACGGTAATATTGAGAAATTCGCTAAAAATCACCCTGAAAAGTTTGACAAGTCTGTTTTGAACAAGATAAACGATATTTTAAGCGATTTGGACACATTAATTCCAAACAATGAGGAAGTGAACAAAAGTCTTACTTCCGTAAATATACCGATTTTAGTATTCAATTATGACAAGTATGAACAAATGCTTGAGAATGAGGAAATTACGAGAGATGAATACAAGGAGTTCTTAAAATATTGGTTTGAGAAGGTAATTTTCTCACCGAGATATACACAGTATATCGGAGGTACGCCGACAAACAAAACTTATGTGGAAGGAAGAATAAATATTATAGAGGAAGAGTTAATTAAGTTTATCGCGGGCATTCGCGACGCGGAGAGTATTGAGAGTGAGACGGAAGACAGCCAGCGAGAGGAGTCCCTTGTTGATGGTAACGTTATGGAGGGAGTTCCCGCGAATAACGCTGACGTGAGAATAACTTACATGGGCAAGGCCGCTTCCGAGAATATAAATGTTCCTATTATTAAGAAAGAAAAAAATAATTTTATTGAGGATTATTTAAGGTTAAAGAGCGGTAACGTTTCGGAGAAAACAGCTTTAAAAGCGCTGCGGGCTGTTATGGCGGCGAAGGGTTACATAATAAACAACGCTGACAATAAAGAGAACTTAATTAATTACTTAAACACGTTCTCAAACAGCAGGAAAAAGGAATTTATTAAACAAAGCAAGGAATCGATTTCTAAAATTGATTTTAAAAATATTGACAGCGTTGTGGCCGCTCAGGTTGTGAAATTGTATGAGTGTATAAAATCCAACGATATAAAATCAAAAAATGAGATTAAATTTAATAAATGGTTAAGTGGCTTACATAACGACCGTAAATACAAAGAAATGATTTCTGAGTTAGATTACTTGGAGGGTAAGCAGGAACAAGGGTATAAATATTTATACGACGCTTTTTTAAGATACTCAATTTTACATGGAGCTAAATGAAAATATGGAAACATTACAGCAATTCCGATATAGATAGAAAAAAATATTTTATCAACTTTTCAAAATGAGATTAGTATAAGATATTTTCTTTTCTCCATCTATTTTTAAATTGCTGTAAAAAAGGAGGGCGAAAATGTTTGTGATTTACACGGATTGGGCGGCGGTAAGTGTGATTTTGGGAATAGTGTTTTTATTTTGTTTGGGGAGAAGGTTATAAGGTTAAAAAATGTAGGAGGGGTTAAATGGAAAATGAGAGACATCTAAGTGAGGGAATTGATAATTTCCTGACTTTTCTAAGAGATGTTGAGCAGACACGGAGCGTTTTTTTATCTATTGAGCGGGACGCTGATAATGAGACACAGGATATATTACATATTATCGAGCTTAAAGAAGTTAATCAAACGGAGATTGACACTTTATATGACAAATTAAAGGAGATAAGACGCAAAAGGAGAAAGGCTAAAGAGTATATTCTTCAAACAGCCTCTATAATTGATTGGATAGATAAGAATAGGAATGTTATAAAAGGAATTGAGACATTGCTTGGTGACATTAGAAAAGCCGAGAGGCATAGTCAAAACAAAATTTTTACTCCTAAGACGGAGATATTTGATGAGATATTTAAAAGGGAAAGCGAGGGGGAAATAATTTCTCTTTTCTAAAAATGATAATTTATATGAGAAATAAAAAACGAGGAAAATAAATAAAAAGAAAGGTTGGATTGAATGGAGAAAATAACGTTAGGCGGTAAACAAAATTTCATGGGGAAGAGAAATTCCCGTTGTGTACGGCGGTTTTGGCAAGGGCAAGAAGTGTGTTTCTGATAAAACTGTTTCGGAGATACATAAAATCACAACCAGTGATATAAGAAAGGCTATAAACAGAAACATTGTAAGATTTAAAGAATATGTTGATTTTATCGACCTGAAAAGGTCGTCACGGAATGACGACCTAATATCGTCATTAGGTTATAGTAAACAACAAGTTATTCAAGCGGAACACATTTACATACTGTCTGAAAGAGGCTACGCCAAATTAATCAAAATAATGGACACAGACTTAGCGTGGGAAGTACACGATAAATTGATTGATGAGTATTTTCAGATGAGGGAAGAAAAGGAAATAAAATTTAACGAGCTCTCGCCTATGCTGCGGACACTTATTAATTTGGAGCTGAGACAAAAAGAGCAAGAGAGCAAAATTAACGCTATAGGCGAAAAAGTTGAGAGCATTAAAGACGTTGTCGCTCTTAGCCCTAACAATTGGAGAAAAGAGACGGCGAATCTTATTAATAAAGCGGCTTGAGATTAGGCGGATATGAGTATATAAAACCTATAAGAGCGGAGATATATAAACTTCTTAGCGGCAGAATGGTTGTTAGGCTTAACACAAGATTGTCTAATAAAAAGAAAACTTTCGCTTTAAACGGAGTGTCTAAAACTAAAATTGATGAGCTTAATTATCTTGATGTTATAGCGGACGATAAAAAACTTATAGAGGGATATGTCGCTATTGTTAAGGAAATAACCGTTAAATACGGAGTGTGTTAAAAAATATAATTTTATTGGGGGGTTGATTTTGGCGGTTTTTTTAATTATGAGCTATGTACTAAGCGTTTCTTCAAATATTGGAATGTTTATTTGGTTTTTTCTGTACGAGGGATATTTTAAAAAAAGAGTATTTAGAGGCGAAAAGATACTGTATGTTAAAAAAGGCTATAAGAAAAAAATACTCAAAAGCCGCGCTAACTCAAGATTGGGGGCTGGGGAAAGAGAAATAGAGAAATAATATTATGTGATGTGTTTACAATTCTCTTAATTAAGGAAAGGAAGATAAATTTTATATGAAGTGGGGTGATAAAGATTTTAAAAAAACTGACGGAGGAGCGGCGGCGATTGGTCGAGGGAAATCATAACCTGATTTACTCTTTTTTGAACTCTCACAAATTATCGGTTGACGAGTGGTATGACGTGGCGGCGATAGGACTGTGCAAAGCCGGTTTAACTTACATGCCTGATAAGGGTTATAGATTTTCTTCTTACGCTTACCGTGTAATGACTAACGAGGTTAGGGCGGAAATGAGGAAGTTAAACAGCGAACGGCTGATCACTGGTAAAGAGAGTGTATCCTATGACGCTTTTATGCGGGTTGATGATAAAGGAAAATTAACTTTTATGGACACTCTTGAGAATGTTTATCATAATACTGAGAATGAGGCTATAGTAAATATAACCTTTTCAAATTTTATGGAAAACATTAAAAATGAAAAAGAGATTAAGATTATCAAATTACTCGCGAACGGATATAAACAAGAAGAAGCGGCTAAAATTATGGGGTGCTCGCAGGCTGCAGTCTCAAGAGTGAAAAAACGGTTTATAAAACTGTTTGACAAAAGCGTTTAAGGAATATTAAAAGGGGGTATAAAAAATTAACAAAGGATATTTGACTTGTGACAAAACCTCCGCTGGCGATGAGGTTTTCACACCGTTTTACGCCGTTGACCCATTATTAAAATATATACCTAAAGACAATATTATTTGGTGTCCGTTTGACGGGGTGTGGTCGGCTTTTTATCAAACTTTTAAAAACAACGGCTATAAAGTTATAAGGAGTGATATAGAGAATGGGCAGGACTTTTTTAAATATGAGCCTGACAGTCACTATGACATAATTGTGTCAAATCCGCCGTTTAGTAAAAAAGATAAAGTATTAAACAGATTGGATAAGCTTAGTAAGCCGTTCGCTGTTTTACTCCCAATAGCCAGTCTGCAAGGCAAAAAGAGATATGAGATATTTAAAAAAGGCGTACAGCTTTTGGTGTTTGACGCGAGAATAGATTATCACACAAATTTTAATTTTGATACATACACAAAAGGTAATCATTTTGGAAGCGCTTATTTTTGCAGGAACGTATTGCCGAGAGACTTGATTTTTGAGAAACTTGTTAAATATGAGAAAGCGTTAATTTAATCAAAAAATAAAAAAAGGATAGGAGGAAAAGAGGTTTGTCCGGACAAGTAAAGACGTCTTTACTCCAAAAAGAATTTGAGAGAGAAAATAAAATTAAAAATGGTGTCCGTGTTCAGCGGTGTTGGCATGCAGGAAAGAGGTATTATAAATAGTGATTTATTTGACGTTGACGTTTTAGCCACGTCGGATATTGATAAAGAGGCTATCGTGAGCTATGCGGCTGTTCATAACGGTTTAAACAGGAAAATGATTGAGGAATATTCTTGTTACCCGTCCAGAGAGGAGATGGCGGAGGAATTAAAATCAAAAAATATAGGATATGACTTTAAGAAAGAGAAAATATATGACTGGGGCAGGCTGTCGAGGCGAAAAGACAAAAGCCTTGAGAAATATTGGCTGGCTGACAGGTTGTCCGGCAATATGGGAGATGTTAGGGTAATAAAAAGTTTGCCAAAGTGTGATTTGCTCACTTTTTCCTTTCCCTGTCAGTCAATATCAATAGCGGGCAGACAGGAGGGTATTATAGAGGGTAAAACCAGAAGCGGCCTTGTCTATGAGATAGTAAGGCTGATAAAGGAAGCGAAAGAGAGTAATACGCTGCCCAAATACTTACTTCTTGAGAATGTGGCGGCTTTAATTAGCAAGAAGTTTATCGGTGATTTCGACAACCTTAATACTTTTTTTGACGAAATGGGTTATAACGTGTATTGGTCTTTGATTAACGGCAAAGACTGCGGGGTTCCTCAAAATAGAAACCGCTGCTTCGCCGTGTATATAAGAAAAGATATTGACACAGGCAAATTCACTTTCCCGAAGCCATTTGATAATGGCGTGAGATTAAAAGATATTTTGGAGAGCGAGGTTGACGCGAGATATTATTTAAGCGATAAAGTAACAAGAAATTTTAAACTCTTCTCAAACGTTAAGGGGAGTGTTGTGAAAGCGGCTGGAACATTAAACCCCCAAAAGAATGTTCAAGATAAGGTAAGGGTTCTTGACACGAGCGGAATGTCACAAGGGTTAAGAGCCACGGACTATAAAAGTCCGGTTAAGATTTTATCAGCGGGTTTAAATGATGGTTGTCATGAGAACAAAATAGAGCAAATAGGAATTATACACAGCGGGAAAAGCGCATGGAAAAATCCACAGACAGGACGTGTTTATTTATCAGCAGGATGTTCGCCTACGTTAATTTGTTGCGGCGGTGGCGGACGAGAACCTAAAATACTTGAATATACCGAAGCTATGAGAAAAGAGGAGAAAAGGAGTCAATTTCATATTAGAAAACTTACCCCTAAAGAATGTTGGAGATTGATGGGATTAAGCGATTCCGATTATGATAAAGCTTCTGATATTGGAGTGGCGGACACACATTTATATAAGCAAGCGGGAAATGGAATAATAACAAACTGCGTTGCGTTATTGGCTGAACATTTATATAAAGCTCAGTACGATGATACATATACCTGTACCGATGAAAAATTTTCAGTAACCGCGAGGGAAGCTGAGTTCTCCCGCGGGGATAAGTTAATATTAGCTGATACCTCGGAAGAAATACCGTGTAAAGAAACTTACATTGAGAGAAAATATAGAGAGTTTTATAAAAGGAATGGCTATATCCCTCAATTTTTTGTTCCGTATAACGGTTTTAATTTGTGAGATTGGAGATTAAAAATGTTTTAGTATGACACAGTTTAACCATTTTTAGAAGTATTCATATAGGAAAAATATATATTGAGGGGAGGTGTCGGTAACTTTGAGTAAAAAAACAAAAAAAGTATTTTACTGGTTAGCGGTAATTTTTAGCGTTATTATGTGCGCTCTAAATATAGCGAACGCGGCTATGTTAGGGGAAGAGACCCTAATAGTAACTTTGAGAGCGATAATGAGCGGCTTAATATTTTATCAGTCTGTTTATTATCTGTCAAAATTAAGAAAATAAAATATTTTACTTACAGGAGGATTTTATTATGGCGAAAGCGAGAATTTTTGATTTACCTGAGACAAAGGGAATGTTTCAGATAAAGGGAATTGTGACGGGAGTGGAAGAAGACAGTTTCTATAAGGAAACTCGGACGCGGAGTTCTAAAGAAATGAGGATAATCAACTTTGGAGTCGAGTATGAGAAAGGGAAGACCTTTTACATAAATATGCTCGGGTCTGAGCGGGAGAATGTGTACTTTTTCAAAAGAGGTAAAAAGAAAGGTGAGAAGTCCGACACGGTAAAAGTAGCGTGGGAGGACAGACATACTTATAAAAGAGAGGGATACGAATTAATCGGCAAAAATATTGGGGTTAAAAAGAAAGTAGACTCTGAGGGCAAAACTGTAAATGACAAAAAAATTATGACTGAGTTTGACGCCTGCGAAGAGGTTAAGGATAATCTTAAAGATGGTATGAGCGTGTTTATCAGGGGGAATTTGGACTGCGGCAGTTTTATAGACGATAACAACAATAAAAGAGTATCGACTAAACTAGTCCCAAGTCAAATCTCTCTTTGCTCGGAGATTGATTTTGATGACGATAAATTCAAACGTCAAAGCGACTTTAATCAGGTAATTATATTTATGGGAATTGATAGGGAAAAAGATGACGCGGGTAAGGAAACGGACAGATTTGTGGTAACGGCTAAAATTGTCACCTATAAAACCATAGAGGATGTTGAGTTTATTGTCGAGGACACTAAATTAGCCAATATATTTAAGAAGAATTTGGAGCCTTATAACGCTGTGAGGGTAAGCGGTCATATGGCCGCCTCAATACAAACGGAAGATGTTGAGGATGATGACAGCTGGGGAGAGAAAGACGCTATGGAGAAAATAAAAGCCCCAGTCAAAAGAGAGTTTGTTATAACGGGGGCTAAAAAGTCGACTGTTGAGAAAGAGGTGTACACAAGGGAAAAGATTGAGGAGGCGATGGCTAAAATCGCCAAAGCGAGAAAAGCGGACAGTGATTTTGGCGAAGATGACTCTTCGGATGAATGGGGGGATGCCGCGGATATAGATGACGATGATTTGCCGTTTTAAATGTTTAATACAGATAAAAATATAGGAAATATATGGAGGTAATTATAAATGGCGAAAGCGAGAAAAGCGTCCGTGACGAGGAGTAAACTCGGAATGATATTGTATGGCGAGCAGTTTACGGGGAAATCAACAATGGCTATGCAGTTAGCTTATTTTAAGCGGCCTGACGGGAAACCGTTTAGGGTTTTGTATCTTGACCCTGAGACGGGTTCCATTGACGACTATTTGGGAGAGCTGGAATCGAATGGCGTAAATCTTGACAATATTTATATTGTTTACACGCAGTCACTTGGTGAGGTGAGGCAATATATTGGGAAAGTTAAAAACAACGCTGATTTTTATGAGCTTGACGAGAATGGCGAAGAGACGGGAAATGTTGTGACTGACGCCGACGGTGAGCCGTTTAGGGCGGACGCTGTTGTTGTGGACGGAACAAGTATTTTAAACCTAACGACAAAACAAGGGTTAGTCGAGTTCTCAAAGAAAAGGAACAGGGTAAAAGCGGACAAAGACGGTCTTATAGGCGAGGCGAGACTTGTAAAAGTTGAGGGTGCGAGTCTTGAGCTTAAAGACTATCAGACAATTAATTTTAAGGGACAAGACTTGATTCTTGATTTAATGGCGTCGGGGGTTCATTACGTTGTCACGGCGAGAGAGGCAGATGAGAAAGTAACGATAGAACAATCTGACGGAAAGACAACGAGTGTCGTGACAGGAAGAAAAATACCAGACGGGTTTAGGGGTATGTCTTATAACGTTAAAACGGAAATACGCATGTTTAGAAACGAGGACGGCACAGTGTGCGCTCATGTTAAAAAAGACAGAACACATACCCATGAGGACAACACGATACTTGAGGATCCCACATTGCTTGACTGGCAGTCCGTGATTGACAAAACAGCCGACAAGAAAGAGTTTGTCGTGAAAAACGACCTCACGAAAGCTGTAAGTGTCGAGCAGGATATATATAGCAAAGAGATACTCGGAAAAGTTGGTGAGCCGGCAGCTGATGAGAAGGCGGCTTCGGAGACTCACGGCGGTAAGACCGCGGATGAGATAAGGAAAAAGATTTTTGACAAAAAGAAAAATCTCTCTCCCCCTGAGAAGAGAGAGATACAAGAGAGACTTGAGGCGGAGGGACTCCCAATATACTTTAAAGATGTCACAGATGTGGAAATACTTACAAAAGCTTTAAACGTGTTTGAGAAATGACATTTTACGCGAAGGTGATTGTATGGCTGAGATTAAAAGAGTCTGCGGTCTCTGTAAAGAAATTTTTTACATAAACAGAAACAATATTAATGAGGCTATTTACTATGATAAAAAAACATATCATAGTAAATGCTTTGTTGATATTTGCGGCAGACGCGCGATAAGAAAATCAAAAACAGCGCCTAAATGGGAGCGGGCTTTAGAAAACATAGAAGATATAAAAAATGAGTCTTACAGGCATTTTAAGATATTGATTGACAAAGAGGACGTGTACAGATTTATTTTAGATACTTATGGTTTAACCGTGATACCCACCACTGTATGGCAAAAAATGAGCGATATATACGCTGGTACGTTTAAGGGAATGTCAATAGGCATTCCGCCGGAACATTTGCTTGACATGTGGAAAAGAAAAATTAACACCCTTAACGCTATAGCGGCTAAAAATTCCGCTAACGGCAAGGTAATGGATTCAGGACAAAGGCTAAACTACGACTTGTCTGTTTTGGTAAATAAATATGACGGTTATTTAAAATGGCTTGAGAGGCAAAAGATATTACGGGCGGAACAAGCCGCAAATAAAAATGATAATATCGTAAGTAAAAGTGTTGGTTACGATATTATTAAAAATAGTCAAAATACTAAAAATAATCAAAGCATTGATAAGGATAATATTCTCGATTTGGTTGACGATATTTTTGGATAATTTGGGGGTGAATGATAAAATTTGACAGAAAACAATAATTCTGAGCTAAAAACGGCAAATATACAAAATGAGATATGCTTTGTGGGCTGTTTGTATAAATCGCCTGATTTATTCGTTAATTACGGTGATTTTATGAGAAGTAAATATGATTTTTCTGATCCTGTCACTAAGTTTTTTTATGACAGCTTTGAGACGTATTACATTACATTCTCACAGACAGTTGACGAGACAAAGTTAAATGTTTTTATGAGTCAAAACTCTGAGAGATTTAAAACTTATAAACAATATAAAGGATTTAAGACTATACAGAGGTATATGAGTCTCGCTGACGAAAGGGACTGTAAAAGTTATTTTGACACGATTAAGAAGTATTCTTTATTAAGAGAGTACGAGAGAAACGGTTTTCCAGCCGATAAAATTATCTCGCACAAAGACTTTGACAAAATGTCGCCGAATGATATTTACAGAATAATACGGGCTAAGGCTGATAAAATACACACGATAATCAACGCTGGTGAGGAAGCTGTTGAGCTTACAGGGAAAACCTCGGATCAAGTGGATAAATATTTAGAAAAACCAAATTTCGGGCTTCCTTTTCCATGGTACATGTATAATGAGTATTTTCTCGGAATGAGAGAGAAAAAAATGTTATTCGAGGGTTTCTTGTCAAATGAGGGTAAAACCAGAAAACTTGTGATGTTAGCCGCTTACACAGCGTTGGTTAGGAATGAGAACTTTTTTTTAATGAGTAATGAGATGGATGAGGAGGATTTGCGAAGCTGTCTGATTACAACGGTTATAAATAATGATGAGTTCCAAAAACTGCATGGGGTTGTTATGAGGAAGCCGGAAAAAGAAATCGCGTTAGGGATTTATCATGACAGCGAAGGCGAGACTATCAGAAGAAAGGTTGATAATTTTGGTATTTACACTGAAAGCGATGAGGAATATATCAAAAGGGTGAGAAACGAGTCGGAAGAATATTGGAAAGTGAAAAAAGTGACGGATTGGATTGATAACTCAAAAGCAAGTGTTTTATTTAAGGACGTCGGGGGCAATTACAGCCCCGCGGCTATTGAGTTTGAGCTTCGTAAGGCGAAAGTGACTCAAAATATAAAATATTATGGTTATGATACTTTAAAAGGATATAATACCGATGAGTGGTCGTATGTCAAACAGTTCGCCACAAGATTAAAAGAAATCACGAAAGAGCTTCAAATGAGCGGGTACGCCGTGTTTCAATTAACTGATGACACGGTTTTCACGGACATATTTAGCTTGAGCAGCAATAATATATCAAACGCTAAACAAATTAAACATGTCGCTGATATTTTAAATCTTGGCAAGAGACTGAAAAAAGAGGATTATCATAAATATCAAATGGTTGTTGAAAATGATAACTGGGGTGAGCCTACAGGTGACGATTTAGATTTAAAGAAACAATATTTTGCTATTAAGCCTGATAAAAACAGAGCGGGTGACAAAGATAAAGTTATGCTGTTTGAGATTGACTTAAATCTAAACATTTGGAAAAACGTGGGCTATATTATCAGAAAAAAATAAAATACTGAAAGAGGGTTTAGCGGTGATTGGACGTAAAGGAGCTAAAAAACTACATATATGAGAATAATTACGCTGTACAGTTATTAGAAGCTATAGGCTGTCATCATATTAAATATCACCCCGCCGGAGAGTATTGGACTTGCGGCAATTATAACGGAGACAGAATTAACGCTGTGACTTTATACAACAATGAGAGTTTAATATGCTTAAACCACACAAGGCAAATGATAAAACACACGAGAGCGGCGGATATAATAGATCTTGTGTGTTACTCAAAGGATTTGACTTTTCCTAAAGGACTGAGATTTATATGTGATGAGATAGGTGTGTCGTACTATCACGATTTTGAGGAGGATATACCTGAGAGCTTCAAAATTTTAAAAATGCTCGACGATATGAGCCTTGGTGAGATTGATGAAAAGGAAAAGCCGTTAAAACCGATAAGTGAGAAAATTACTTCCTATTATAAAAAGTATGTTAATGACTTATTTTATAACGATAACGTTAGCTATGCCACGCAAAGAGAGTTTGAGATAGGGTTTGATGACAAAAGTAACAGATACACAATTCCTATTCGTTCTGAGATAGGTCATCTTGTTGGCGTTAAAGGCAGGTATTTTTATAGGGAAGTTCCTTTAGGAGAGAACAAATACGTATATTTGGAACCGTGCGCTAAATCAAGGATTCTGTATGGGTTGTATAAAACAGCGGAAGCGATAAAGTCAGCTGGAAGGGTATATGTGATGGAGTCGGAAAAGGCTGTTTTACAGTTATGGGGCTATGGATATAAAAACGTGTGCGGAACGGGCGGAAAAGAATTATCAAGGTATCAAATAGACTTGCTTGTGAGATTGGGAAGCGAGATAGTGTTATGTATGGACAAGGATGTGACAAGGAGAGAGATTGAGGATTTAGCTGATAGATTTCCTGATGGAGTCCCCGTTTTATATATGCTTGATGATGATAATATTCTCGCGGGAAAAGAATCGCCCGCGGACAATCCAAAAAAGTGGGCTTATATGGTAAAAAACAATATTTATAAATTACGGTAATTATGATATAGATAGCGAGGTGTATGTTTTTTGCGGTACAAATTATATGACGCGGGTAATAACGATACCTCCGATGTATTAAGGGAAGTTCTCTCAAACAGGGGAATAGAGGATTGTGATAAGTATTCGCGTTTAGACGAAAGCGTCTTGCTTCCCTATAGTTATTTGGACAATATAGATAAAGGAGTAGAAATGTTCACGCGTCATTTTAATAACAGAAACAAAATGGCTGTATTGGTTGACACAGATCCTGACGGTTATTGCTCCGCCGCGATGATATATAAGTACATAAAACAGATGAGCGGGGATTATCCGGTTGATTATATAACACACAGCGAGGCTAAAGCTCACGGATTAACAGAGGATATATTAATCCATGACGATGTTAAATTGTTAATCATACCCGATGCCGGAACGAATGACAGCGGGGAGTGTAAGCTTTTATACGACAGAGGAATTGACATACTTATTTTAGACCATCACGAGAAAGAGGAGGATAACCCGTACGCTGTTATCATAAACAATCAGACAAGCGATAGATACACCAATAAAGAATTATGCGGCGCGGGAATTGTTTATAAATTTTTACAGGCGTTAGACAATGAGAACTGGAACGATTTCGCCGACGATTATCTTGATTTATGCGCGTTGGCTAATATAAGCGACGTTATGGACATGAGGTCTTATGAGACGAGATATTTGACCGATTTAGGGCTTCTTAATATTAGGAACAAGTGTTTTAAAGCTTTAATAGCGGCGCGGGATTATAATATGAAAGGTAATGTGAGTATTCATAATATACAGTGGTATATAACTCCTATATTAAACGGAATGATACGTGTTGGGGCGGATGATGAGAAGGATTTGCTGTTCAGGGCGTTTATAGAGGAAGACTCGTTTTTTGAGTATAAGAAGCGAGACGTTAAGGGCAAGAGGGAGGAGGTTATGGCTGAAAGCGTGTATGACAGAGCGGCGAGGCTTTGTAAAAACGCTAAAACGAGACAGGATAAACAAAAAGACAAAGGTGTAGAGCTAATCGCTGAGAGAGCAGCGGCTCTTCCCGCTGACAATAAAATTATAATGCTTGACATATCAGGGTTATTAGTTCCGGCTTTAACGGGAGTTTTGGCTATAAAAATATCCGAGATGTTTAAAAAGCCTTGTATTTTACTTAATAAATTTTTTGATAAAAAGATGAGCAAGTCTGTTTACAGGGGAAGCGGCAGAAACTTTAATTACAGTCCTGTTGACAGTTTTAAAGACGTTATTAATAACACGGGTGTTTTCAGTTTTGGAAAAGGTCACGCCAACGCTTTTGGGGTAGGCCTTGACACCGAAAAATTTAACGAGGCGGTGAACGCCTTAAATGAGGCGCTTAAAAATATCGAGTATGACACGTCATACAAAGTGGATTTTATTTTGAGCGCCGATGATGTTACGGCTGAGTTAGTCACTGAGTTTCGGAGGTTTGAGAATATTATTTGTCAAGGAATAGAGGAACCTGTTATCGCCGTTGAGAACATCACTCTCACGAGAGACTGTTTTGAGATATTCGGTAAAAATGAGGACACTATAAGTTTTAATATTGACGGCGTTAAATATATACAGTTTAAGTGTAAAGAGGATAACCCTGTTTTTAACTGGTTTAACGACACATGGAATGATGATGACAGCGTTACGTTTTCAGTCGTGGGGAGTCCATCAGTCAATAATTATAAAGGTATTGAGACTCCTCAGATTATTATAAAGGATTTAGAGTTATCACTAAAAGAATAAAAAAGAGGTGATATTTTAAATGTATAGTTCGTTACATAATCACACAATGTTCTCTTTACTGGACGGATACGCTACTCCCAAAGAATATCTCGACAGGGCCGCGGAAGCGGGGATTAACACTTTCGCTATTACGGAACATGGTAATGAGTATAGCTGGTGTTATTTTGAGAAGTTAAAAAAAAATTATCCTGATATAAAAATTATATACGGCGTGGAGTTTTACGAGTGTTTTGACATTTCAGTAAAAGATAAGGGCAGCAAGTATTTTCACTTGGTTGTGTTAGCGAGAAATGAAAACGGCAGAAAAGCCATAAATAAACTTGTCACAAAATCTAATTTTGAGGGTTTTTATTATAAACCGAGGGTTGATTTGAATTGTTTCAGGAAGCTTGACCGCGGAAAAGATATAATTGTTTTATCAGCTTGTTTAGCCTCAAAAATAGCTTGTGAGAGCGACTATCAGAAATGTGTTGAGTACGTAAACGAGTATAAAAAGGTTTTTCCGTATTTTTATCTTGAAATCCAATCCCATAGCCATGACGAGCAAAAGATATATAATCAAAAAATTTTAAGTCTGGCAAAATACACAAATACCCCATATGTCATAACAACCGACTCTCACGCGGCTAAAAAAGAGGATTTATATTATCAGGGCAGGCACGTACAAATCGCTCATGACAGCGAGACAATGAGTGAGACTTATGAGGGCTGTTATTTACAAACCGAGGAGGAAATACATAGTGTTATGGATTCTCAAATCGGTGAGGAGGCTGTTAATATTGGTCTTTTAACCACAAATGTCGTGGCGGGAATGATTGATGACGTGAAAATGCCGTTTCAGCCGCCTAAATTACCCACGTTTCCATTGCCGAAAGGATTTGAGAGCGATTACGAGTATTTAAAACATCTTGTTGACGAAGGCTGGTATAAGCGTGGTTTTAATAAATTTGAGGAAGATAAGCAGAAAAAATATAGAGAGAGAATTGATTATGAGTTAGGTATAATTCACTCAATGAGTTTTGACGGTTATTTTCTTATTGTATGGGATTTTATTAATTACGCCAAGAGTGACGGAATTATGGTTGGCCCCGGCAGGGGAAGCTGTGCCGGAAGCCTTGTGTGCTACGCTATAGGCGTGACGGATTTAGACCCTATTAAATACGGATTGATTTTTGAGAGATTTTTAAATCCTGAGAGAGTATCAATGCCGGACACGGACACTGATGTGTCAGACAGAAACAAAGTTATCTCTTATCTTATCGGAAAGTATGGCGTGAACAGGGTTTGTCAGATTATAAATTTCAGCTTTATAACCCCTGTGGTCGCTATAAAGGACGTGGGAAAAATTCTTGGGTTTAATTATAGTGAGATGGACAAGCTTAGCAAAAAATTTACTTATGACACTTTCTCAGAGTGTATAGAGAGAAACAAACAATTTGTAAATGATAACCCTCAGTATTCTGAGCTTTTTGATATAGCGGGCAAATTGAGCGGGAGAGTGAGAACTGTTTCCTGTCACGCTGGCGGTGTTGGTATTGTTAATACAAATATTAACGACTATATGGCGATGAAACTTGGAGGCGATGGAGAGCGTGTCATACAGGTTGATAAGAGAATAGTCGAGGAAATAGGAATTATAAAATTTGACATTCTTGGCGTGCAGACTTTAAGTATGATTAAGGAAACTCAAAATGACTCCGGTATTTCTGAGTACGATATAGATATTAATAATCCCGTCTTTGAGAATGATAAAAAAGCTTATGAGCTATTGGGGAAAGCTTTAACAAACGGCGTTTTTCAAGTTGAAAGCACGGGAATGAGAGATTTGCTTCTGCGTTTAAAACCCGACTCGTTAAACGATTTGTCCGCAGTGCTGGCGCTGTACAGACCCGACTCTATGGGTGTACTGGAAGAGTATATAGAGCGCAGGCGTGACCCAAGTAAAATCAAATATATACATCCCGATATGGAACCTATTCTTAAATCTACGTATGGCTGTATGATTTATCAGGAACAGCTTTTGGATATTGTGAGGAAGTTCGGCGGCAGAAGCTATGGGGGAGCGGATTTGTTCCGCAAGGCTATAGGGAAGAAGAACGCGGAGCTTGTGAGGCAGGAGTCGGCGAAACTGTATCAAGAGATTATAGACAACGGTTACAGCGAGAAATTAGCCAAAACAATAAGCGGGGAAATGTCTGAAAAGGGAGGTTATCTGTTTAATAAATCCCACTCATGCGGTTACGCTGTTATATGCCTTCAAACGGCGTATTTAAAAGCGTATTATCCCTCATATTTTTTCAAAGCTCTTTTAAATCTTAACAAAGACAAGACAGGAGCCCTTAACAAATATATTATTGACGCGAAACAGTTTAACGTGTCTGTTTTGCCTCCGAATATCAACAAATCCCTCACAAATTTCACAGCGGATGGAAACGAGGTTTTATTTGGGCTGTCGGGGATAAAAGGGATAGGGGAGATTTTCGCTGAGGTGATAATTGAGCGGAGAGAAAACGGGTTTAAATCCTTGAGAGATTTTATTGAGAAAGTAAATCCTTCTAAAACACAAGTTATTTCCTTAATAAAATCAGGGGCTATACCCGCTTCCGATAAGAAAAAATGTTTAATTAAATATCTGAAAAGCTTTTACGCTCCCTTAACTTTTAACCCTGTTACAGTTTTACCGCCTTATAAAACTTTGGCAAATGATTGGGGTATTGATATTGAGACATACAGAACGGGGAATAAAAAATATGATTATGACAAAGCCTCTTTGTTAAATGAGTATAACAGGAGGAAAAAAGAGATGTTTGACTTAAAACAGGAGGAACGGTTTAAAAAATATATCGATGATAACAAAAAGTATATTGAAAATGAGGACTTCTGGGAATTTGAGTCTTTGCAGATTTTTATAAACAATAACCCGTTTGATAAAGCGTATGAGTATTTAACTCCTTTTGAGAATGTGGATATAGGAGACGAGTGCGTGATAGTTGGGGTTATCGCTAAGGTTCAAAAAAAGAAAGATAAAAATAAAAAACAGTTCGCGTTTATAAATATATACTCATCATTTGGCTTGGTGGAGGGAATCGTGTGGCACTCACAGCTTAAAGAGTATGAGGATATAGTGAGAAACAGACAAAGACTGGCGCTGCTGGTTAAAAAAGACACGGAGGAGAGAGTCATAATTAAGAGATTAAAACCGTATGATGTTTGGCTCAATCATATACGGAGTAAAGGCGCTGAGATATAAAACAAGCTGTACTCACGGTTACGAGAACGCCGAGGAGAAAATTTCGGATTTGGAAAATAAGATTGTCTGTTTGGGTGTTGTGTTGAAGCGTTAAAAGAAGTAATTGAGGCTGAAAAGGAGGATTCTACTGACAGGAAAAACTAATAAGCGTTTTTGATAAATTTCATAATTAATGTTAATTTATGTTAATAATAGGGAGGTTGTAAAAATTATTAGATGTAAATATAAGTCTGTATGCGCAATGTGTGACACTGAGCTGTGTTTAAAATGTGAGAATAATATCCCTAAAGGAAATTATTTTAAACCAAGAAAATGCGGAAATAAAAACGATTAATAATAAGTAAGAGATGTAAATAAAAAACAAAATGTAAAAATTATTAGATGAAAGGAATAGTCTTCGAGGATAACGAAAACCGCGGTTGCTATAAAGGTAAGAGACTATTAAAAAAACATATGTAAAATCACCATTAAATTACGTTGGCGGCAAGTATAAAATATTAAATCAAATTATACCGATATTTCCAGATAACACGCGTGTATTTATTGATTTATTTGGCGGAGGGTTTAATATCGGTGCTAATGTTGGTGCTGAATTTGTCATATATAACGACATATGCGCGCCTGTTGTACAGTTGTTAGAAACTATTAAAAACTCTGACGTGGTTTTTTTATTGTCGGAGATTGACAAATACATAGAAAAATATAAATTGTCAAAAGAAAATAAAGATGGCTATTTAAGGCTTAGAGAAAATTATAACAAAAAGATTAGAAATCCGATAAAATTTTATACTTTGTTATGCTACGCTTTCAATAATCAGATTAGATTTAACAAAAATAATGAGTATAATATGCCGTTTGGTAAAAATCGGAGTAGTTTCAATTCGGTTCTTAGAAATAAGTTCAAGGGTTTTTGCGAGAGACTTAATAAAATAAACTGTGTTTTCCTTAATATATCTTTTGAGAGATTTAATTTCTCAAAATTAGGAAGTAACGATTTTGTTTATTGTGACCCTCCGTATCTTAATAGTATAGCTTCTTATAATGAAAATGGCGGCTGGTTGGAGACACATGAAAAATTGCTGCTCTCAAAATTAGACGAGCTTGACAACAAGGGGATTAAATTCGCTTTATCAAACAATTTTAAGTACGATAATCCGATTTTACACAAGTGGAAAATAAAATACAAAGTTCATTATTTAGATAAAAATTATAGTAATTGTAACTATCAAAAGAAAGACAAAAGTAAGGATATGGAAGTGTTAATTACAAATTATTGAGGTAAAAGAAAGGGGATTGATAAATAATGATTAAGGCTGAGTGTGCGGAAGCTTGGGGATTTGAGCACGCTGTAAGAGGTATGAGAAATCCTATGAACAGTTGGAATAAGAGTGATAGTCATCGGTGTTATGGTAATGATTTGTTAGATGAACGTTGTGAAACTTGTTCATATTATGAAGAGGATTGTCAGAGAGATTGGTTTTGCGGTGCTGAATATGTTCTTGGCAAAAAAGACTTAGAACTTATGCGAAAACTTATAAAAGCAGGAAACTCACACAGAAAGTTTTTAAGACAGATTTTTGTATCAATGGACATAACAGCACCCCTTTATTGGTGGAAAGAGTTTGACACTTACAAAGTTGGAGTAACAGCAAACAGCTGCTCAACAATGCACACTATACATAAAAAAGAGTTTACACTTGATGATTTCTCTCATGAACATCTTGATATTAGGACCATTGAGGTATTGAAAAATATTATCAATGTTTTAAATGACTACAGGGCTTTGTATGAAAATTACAATGCGGAAGATTTTGAAATAAAAGGCTGTCCAAGTCAAAAAGATATTTGGTGGCAGATAATACAGCTTCTTCCGTCAAGCTATAATCAAAAACGAACTGTTACAATGAGTTATGAGAATGTATTTAGTATTATTGAGCAGAGAGCGAGTCATAAATTGGATGAGTGGGTGAATTTTGTGTCAATTCTTAAAAAATTACCCTATATGAAAGAATTGACATAACAAAGCTAATATAAACGCTTGTACAATCTTTTCAGCTGATAGGAGGAGTGTGAAATCGTTAAATATAAGGTTTTATTTTTTAACGATATTTTATGATTAACAGTAAAGAAATTTTATATGGCAAGGGCGCGAATGATGAATGTGTGACATTAGATTACGCGGTGAGACCAATAATTAAATATATTTCTAAAAGCTGGGTTGTATGGTGTCCTTTTGACACTGAGAAAAGTGAGTTTGTGAAACAATTAAAAAATAATGGTAATAAGGTGATACAATCACATATTTCAGAGGGAAAGGATTTTTACGTATATGAACCTAATGAGCGTTGGGATTGTATTATAAGCAACCCGCCATTTACAAATAAAAGAAAAATATTTGAGAGAGCGTTAAGTTTTAATAAGCCGTTCGCGTTGATTATGAGCAATACTTGGTTAAATGATTCCGCGCCAAAACAATTATTTGAGGATAAGGATTTACAGCTTCTTATGTTTGACAAACGTATGAGGTTTATAAATAACGGAGTGATAAATAATAAAATTACTTTTAGCTGTAGTTATTATTGTTATAAACTTTTACCAAAACAAATTATTATGGAAAAGTTAGTGCTGTAGAAATAAAACAAGGGGGAATATTATGAGCGGCACAATTTTATTACTTATAGGTGAGAGCGGAAGCGGCAAAACGACAATAGCTGAAACGCTCGCGGGTAAATTCGGGCTGAAAGTCCTGCGAAGTTACACAACAAGACCCAAAAGATATGAAAATGAGCGAGGACATATTTTTGTGTCGGAAAGAGAATTTAGAAACTTAAAGCCTAAAGACATTATAGCTTATACAAAAATTGGCGAGTATGAGTATTGCGCCACTAAACAGCAGATTGATGACAGCGACATTTATGTAATCGATTTAAAAGGCATGCGGTATTTAAAAAATAATTATAAAGGCGGTAAGAAAACTAAGACTGTGTATTTAAAAGTGAGTCAGGAATTAAGAAAACAAAGAATGATGGGAAGAGGGGATAGAGAGAAAGACATAATTTTTAGGTTAAAAAATGACATAATTACTTTTAACGGAGCTGAGGAATTAGCTGATTTTATTATTGAGAATGATAAAACTTATGAGGAAACGTCTGAAAAAATTTGGAGGTACTATATATATGGAGACATGTAAATCCGAGTATAAAAAAGTTATTTACATAAGTCATCCTTATGGCGGCAAGGATGAGAACCTTGAAAAGGTGTATCAAGCGGCTAAATATCTTGTTCAAAAATATCCAGATTATTTATTCATATCCCCGATACATTGTTTTGGCTTTTTATATGATACCGTTGACTATAAACAGGGAATTGAGTATTGTTTGTGGCTGCTTGACAAATGTGACTCGATGTGGGTATTTGGGGATTATAAAAAAAGTGTTGGCTGTATGACAGAGATTGAGTATTGTGAGGAGTGTAATATTCCTTATGAGATAAGGGAGGAAATGTATGCTGGTTGTTAAACGAGACGGAAGAAAAGCTGAGTTCGACGAAAACAAAATCGTACAGGCTATTTTAAAGGCGTTTAAGGAAGTGGACGGTGAGATGACAGCCCTTGCTAAGAAAAACGCCGCCATTATCGCTGACTTGATTAAAAGATTAGATACCGAATTGTCCGTGGAGGAAATTCAGGATATGGTCGAGGATAAGCTTATGAGCAGCGATCGTACAGATGTGGCGAGAGCTTACATTATTTACCGCAATGACAGAAGCAGGGAACGGGAAAGGAAAAGTAATATTATAAAAAAGGTTATAGCGAGAGTCAACGCCGCTAATGTCGAGAACTCAAACGCGAATGTTGATGAGAAATCGTTTTCCGGCAGGGAAAAAGAAGCGTCCGCCGATATTGGCAAAACAATAGCTCTTGATTATGGGGGACTTAGCGGGGAAGTGGCGAACGCTCACAAGGAAACTCTTATATACCAGCATGACCTTGAGAAAGCGATATACGGACAGACAAATTGTCTCAATATTAATTTTAATGAGATTTTTACATATGGATTTAAAACGAGAAACGGCGATGTCAGACCGCCAGCCTCATTTAGCACAGCGTGCCAGTTGGTAGCGGTCGCTTTCCAATGTCAAAGTCAGGTACAGTTTGGGGGAGTTGGAAGTATACATTTAGATTACGACCTTGCCCCCTTTGTAAAAATGAGTTTCGCCAAGCATTTTAAAGATGGTCTTAAATGGGTTGAGAATAGAGAGGAAGAGTATATAAAAAGTGTTCCAAAGCTGTTAAATATTGAAAGTGAGGAGGCGAAACACGCGTCAAAAGCTTATAAATACGCTTATGAGATGCTTGAGAAAGAGGGTAAGCAGTCCGCTCAGGCGTTATATCATAACTTAAACACGTTAGAAAGCAGGCAGGGCTCACAAGTTCCGTTTACCTCAATCAATTTAGGGAGAGATGTGTCGCCGGAGGGAAGATTGGTTACTAAATGGATTTTAGAGGCGAGTATTGACGGAATAGGCGGACATCATTTGACAAGTATCTTTCCTATAAGTATATTCCAATATAAAAAAGGTGTGAACGCTAAACCTGAGGATCCTAATTATGATTTAAAACAGCTCGCTTTAAAGTCTATGTCAAAACGTATTTATCCAAATTTTGTAAACTGTAACTGGTCTCAGGCGCATGAGGATGAGAAAAATCCCGATACATTTTTTAGTACAATGGGGTGCAGAACCCTTATAGGCTATGACCGTCACGGACTTGGGTATATAAGGCAGGGCAGGGGAAATAATGTGCCTAACACAATTATCCTTCCGAAACTTGGTATTGAGTATGGTATTTGTCTGGGGAAACGTGAAAAAGCGGATTTGAAAGGTTTTTGGAAAGCTTTGAGGAATACGTTAAAACTTTGTGAGAAAGGATTGCTTGAAAGATACGAGATTATAAAAAAACAGTCTCCTAAAGCGGCTCCATTTATGTATCAGAATAATATAATACAAGGAGCGGAAGAGTGTGAGAACACAGTTGAGAACGCCGTTAAACACAATACTCTGGCAATCGGCTTAATTGGCGTCGCTGAAATGTGTGTGGCTTTATTTGGCAAAAATCACGCCGAGGATAAAGAAGTACATAAATTCGCCCTATCTGTAGTGAAGTGTATTTATGATTACGCTAATGAGGCGGGCGACAGAAATAACTTGAATTTCGGCTGTTACTTTACCCCGGCGGAGGGGCTTTGCGGTACAGCTTTAAAAGAACTTAGGAAGCGGTATGGCGTTATTGAGAATGTCACAAGCCATGAATATTTGACAAACAGTGTACATGTGCCGGTATGGCAGAAAATTTCTATCTATGACAAACTGAGAGTTGAGGCTCCGTTTACCAAATACGCGACATCCGGCTGTATTACTTATATAGAGCTTGAGTCCACGTTTGTAAAAAACACAAAAGCCGTGGAGGATATTATAGATTACGCTTTTAACGAGCTTGACATACCTTATCTGGCGTTTAATTTTCCTATTGACAGTTGTTTAGACTGTGGTTATCAAGATGAGTTTAATGATAAATGCCCTCAGTGCGGAAGTAAAAATATTCAGCAGTTAAGGCGTGTTACAGGGTATCTAACCACAGATTACAGAAACTTTAACGACGGAAAACAAGCGGAAGTTAAGGAACGTGTGAAACATAGTCTTTATACCAAATTAGGAGATGAGTAAATGCTTCATATAGCCGGAATTAATTATGAGTCCGCCGCCGACGCGGAGGGAATCGCCTGTACTATATTTTTTAGCGGGTGTAAGCGTAAATGTAAGGGCTGTCACTCAATGGACACATGGAATTTTAATTATGGTGAGAAAATTACGGACGATTTAACTTCTTTTATTAATAGTGAGATAGATAAAAGGCCTTTTTTATCCGCTTTGGTATTGAGCGGGGGAGACCCTATGTATTCCG
>CAJTVH010000048.1 GCA_910579745.1 uncultured Clostridia bacterium
AGATAACGAAATATAATAAAATATAACGAATTTTAACAAACTCAATACTTTTCACGGACTTTATATTTTGTTAAAAAGGTTGATTTTTTAGGTGTTTTTAAGGTGTTTTGTAAGGTATATTTAAAAAGTGTTATCAAAACAACTCAATTTCGCTTATTTTTTTTATGATTTTTTGCGCATATTTTAGTTTTCAGATATATCTATGGTTGACGCAAGTGTAAAATAATAAAGATTTCTTGCCCCACAGTTTTTAATAACCTTTAAACACTCATTTATAGTCGAGCCTGTTGTATAAATATCATCAATAATAAGAACATCTTTCCCTAAAAACTTCTTCGGTTTGATTACTTCAAAAGCTCCCTCAACATTTTTTATCCTTCCCTCTTTGTTTAGGCCAAACTGAGGTTTTGTATTCTTAATTCTTATCAAAAAATCCGAATACATAGGAATCCCCAAAGTTTTAGAAATTTCCTTTGCCATAATTTCCGCTTGATTAAATCCTCTTTTTTGCTCTCTTCTCCAATGTATTGGAACAGGGATGATTAAATCACAAGAAAATAAATTTCGCTTTAATAAAAATTCTCCCATTTTTATCCCCATAACTTTCGCATAATATCCGCAATCCTTATATTTAAATTTATGAATGACTCTTTTAATAGGGTCATTATATAGAAACATAGAAAAACCATTGTCGTTTATAAAATTCTTTTTACAAGATTCTTCACTAAATACGCAAAAATCTTTAATACACTCTTCACAAATACCAAAATCAAAAGATTTAGAAATAATTTTATGACAAACAATACATTTATCAGGATATATAATTTTTAAAATACTATCGGCTATGTCATACACTGATTTCTTAATTGATTTTAAAAACATAAATTTCCTCCTATAATAACATAATAATAAAACACTTAAAAATAAAAAAGTATAAATTTTTAAATGCTGCTGTATTAAAAAAATCCGTTAATATAATATCTAACCTGTCACATAATAATTTTATTGTAACAATTCCATGATTTTTATTGACTCAGCTTAAAATATTCTTTAAAGTTATCAGCAAAATCGAGAATAAACGGACCAAACCGTTGACAGTAAGATTCTTTTTCCAGCATAATTTTAAAAATCATATTAACAGTCTCATTCCTCTTATCCATAAATAAATTGTCTACAAATAATATTGTATATTTCAGTATAAAAAACTTAGAAATATATAATGTCCATATAGACTTTTCTTAAAATCCCCGTTTTATGGAATGTAACCCATTATTAACACTTTAATATTATATCACTATTGATTATACCATCAACCATTGAATTTTGTAAAATTATGTTGTATAATATATTATGTGTTAATTTAAAAGATAAAAAACTATTTTGTTTTTGGTGTAATTTCATTGAAATTTTACGTAAAAACAGTAAATTTTACAAAATAAAAAAGGAGTGAATGGCGACAGCCGGGAATAATGGAATTAAGAACTACAAATCTTCCTGTTGGAAAACTTGGACTTATAAGTATGAAAGGTTGTGAGGAACTCGGAAATAAAATTGATAAATACCTTCTTGATTGGCATGAGCAAAAATTCAATTTTAAAATCGAAACATTTCAAATAAAAGCGTTTTGCCCACGTTTCAGCACGGGAGAAGGTAAAGGGGTAATAACTCAATCTGTAAGAGGTTTTGATATTTACATATTGGTTGACGTATTCAATTATGGAGCTACATATAAAATGTATAATGTTGAACGCCGAATGAGCCCCGATGAACATTATCAAGACCTTAAAAGAGTAATTGCCGCAATCGGAGGAAAAGCAAGAAGAATCACAGTAGTTATGCCAATGCTTTATGAGTCGCGTCAACATAAAAGAACATCAAGAGAATCTCTTGACTGCGCCATGGCGTTGGAAGAGCTTGTATCAATAGGCGTAGACAGTATTATCACTTTCGACGCGCACGATCCTCGTGTTCAAAACGCCATACCATTAAGCGGTTTTGAGAGTGTTCAGCCCTACTATCAAATGATAAAAGCTCTTGTCAAAAATATTCCCGACGTAAAAATTGACCCTGAACGTTTAATGATTGTTTCTCCGGATGAAGGAGGAATGTCAAGATGTATTTATTATTCCTCCATTCTTGGACTTGATTTAGGAATGTTTTACAAAAGGCGCGATTACTCAAAAATAGTAAACGGCAGAAATCCTATAATAAGCCACGACTTTCTTGGAAGAGACGTCGATGGAAAAGATATTATAATAGTAGACGATATGATTTCATCAGGAGACTCAATTATTGATGTTTCTTCTAAGCTTAAAGAATGCGGGGCAAAAAATATTTATACTTTCATAACTTTTGGTCTTTTTGTCGATGGTTTTGAAAAATTTGACAATGCCTATGAAAATGGAATTATAAATAAAATTTTCACAACAAATTTGACATATCGCGCTCCCGAATTAATTAATAAACCGTGGCATTGTGAGGTTGATATGTCAAAATATATCGCTCTTATAATAGAAACGTTAAATTTTGATAAAACATTAGGAGATCTTTTAGACCCTGTAAATCGAATTCATAAACTTTTAAGAAAAATTGAAAAATAATAAATATTATTTTTTAAGTGAGTTAAAAAAATTCTATTGTAAAAAAACTCTTACTTAGATCGTATCTGAAAACAAAAATACGTGCGAAAAATTATAAAAAATAAAACGAAACAGAAAAGCTTTTCTGTTTAATTGAACCGTTTTCGTTTTTTTTTAATAATTTTTTGGATATTTCTCGTATATAACTGATAGCTTATGATAGTTTTCAGATACGCTCTAGTAAAAATATGTAACAATATTATTTTAAAAAAAATATAATTAAATATATAATACTTTTGACACTACTTTTTAAACTATCGTGTGTCTGAAAACTTAAATATACGTAAAAAATCATAAAAAATAAAGAAGCTTAAAACGTATTTGTTTTACTTTTCATAACTAATATATTTAAGGAATGAAATATCAAAAAAATTAAATTTAAAATATAAACACCGATTTATTTTATTGCTTTTTAAATAAAAGTTTTTTGATTATTTCACCCCTATAATATATCTACAACCTTTCAAATATTTTCTAAATTAAAACAGACATTTGCAAATTTGATAAGATTTATTATTTACACAATTTTAACAAATACTACATAGTTTTCGGATACATCATAAAAAAGTTAACCATACCAGCAAAAAATAAAATTCTAATTAATACTAATTTATAAATAATTACAGCGCTTCTATTTAATAAAGAGAGTTTTAGAAAAAATACTTTATGAGCACAAATTATAAAAACCATAGCTAAGCTAGATTTAAGCTTTAGGAATCCAATAACGTGAAAATAACAGGACGATTTAAATAAAAACAATTTTTCTTTTTTTCTAGAGCATATCTGAAAACTATCATAAGCTGTCATTTATATACGCAAAATATCCAAAAAATTATTAAAAAATAAACAAAAATGGTTTAATTAAACAGAAAAGCCTTTCTGTTTCGTTTCATTTTTTATAATTTTTTGTGCATATTTTAGTTTTCAGACACGCTCTAATCCATATTAAAATTGCTGTAGTATCAATAATTGATTGAGAGGAGACTTTATTATGATTAGTATACTTACAGGTGAAAAAGGCGATGGGAAAACAAAAAAAATTCTTGAAATGGCAAATGAGGCAATTAAAACATCACATGGCAACATCATTTTTATAGATTATGATAACAAAAATATGTATGGCCTTCATTTCAATATACGTTTTACAGAAACGACAGATTTTCCGATTTCAAATTATAGAGAACTTGTAGGCTTCATATGCGGAATAATTTCACAAGATAATGATATAGAAAAAATATATATAGACAGTATAGACAAAATTTTAAAAAATTTTGATAATGAGGATTTACAAAGACTTGTAAAAAAACTCTCGGATCTTTCCCAAAAATATTCCCTTGAATTTGTTTTAAGTATGTCCGCTCCAGAGGAATTGATACCATACGAGTTAAAAGACATGGTGATAAAATAATGAAACTTTATTATAAATATTCTGACTATTTAAAAAATAAATATAACGCACGAGTTTATAAATTACCAGTAAATTTACCCGTTACCTGTCCTAATAGAGATGGAAATATTTCCCATGGCGGTTGTACGTATTGTGGAGAAGACGCTGCGGGATTTGAATGCCTTTCTAATTCTTTAACAGTTAAAGAACAACTTTCAAAAAATAGAGAATATATAGCTAAAAAATATAAAGCTGAAAAATTTATAGCTTATTTTCAAAACTATACAAACACCTATTTGCCTCTAAATGATTTTAAAAAATATATAAATGAAACAAACCTTCCCTATATAGTAGATATATCAATCTCTACTCGCCCTGATTGTATTAATGATGACTATCTTAAATTCTTAAAAGAATTTAAAGAAATGACAAGCATAAATATAACTATAGAACTTGGACTTCAAACATCAAATTATCATACTTTGGAAAAAATGAATCGTGGACATTCTCTGGCGGAATACATTTTCGCGTCAAATCAAATAAAAAAATACGATTTTGATCTCTGTACTCATGTTATTTTAAATTTACCGTGGGATAATATTCTTGACACAAAAGAAACAGCTAAGATAATTTCCTCTGTTTTATCCAACCATGTAAAATTACATTCCCTTTATATTCCTAAAGGCTCAAAAATGGCGGAACAATATATAAATAATGAATTTGAAATACCTTCAATGGAAGAATATATAAATCGGGTAATATTATTTTTAGAATATCTTTCACCAGAAATTTCAATACAGCGAATTATAGGCAGGGCTCCTGAAAAAAACTCTTTATTTGTAAATTGGAGTACAAGTTGGTGGAAAATAAAAGAAAATATCGAAAATAAAATGATTGAGTTAAAAACATATCAAGGTAAAAATTTTAATTACCTCAACGGTACATTATTAAATATCAAGACTTTCTAAAGTGAAAATTCTTATTTCCTGTAAACAAGCTTTTGTATTAGTAATTTTTCTTAAATAAATAGTATTTTGTTTTGCCATAATATGGAGAATAGATGCTTTCTTCTTTACAAGTAGCTAAATATCGCGTTAAAAGCTTTTAAGCTTTTGTAAAGTATATTTCTTTTTTCATAGGTAAATTCCTCAATAATAGCTTATTTCTTTTAAATCCGTAATCCAGTTTAAGTGTTTTATTGCCTGACAATAATACCACACTAAACTATTAGCGGTTTTAATAGCACAGTTTAGACTTACAGTGTCGGGCTCTTTCCTCTTTTCTATGTTTTGTAAACCAACGAATCCATATATACTTTTGATTATGAGCGTTTTTGGCAAAACAGAAAGAGATTTGCAAAAATAACGAAAAAGTCATAAAGAAAACGCTGTGGACTGAATTATCCCAAATACACTGGAATCTGGTAGTAAATATATGGTTGGTTAGATATAGATAATATTTATCTAAAAATTTATAATTGTCCGTAACGTCTTAACAGTAACAACATATTCCTTTTGGGACAAAAAAGTTTTGCAATACTCGCATATTAAATTTATGTACCACTATTTTTGAATTTATCTCAGAATAACAAATACAATTCCTCAGACAAGAGAGTTCCTTCATTTTTCAACCGCCTCATCAAATAAAAATAGTAAATATATATTCCCTCTTTTGTCTGAATTTAAGGGTAAAAAAATATAAAATTTTTTATATTTGCTGTTTTCTATATTATTACAAAATTATCATAAATTTCTCATAGTTTATAATAATATTATATTTTAAATTTTTAATATCTATAAGTTTTATTCTAAACTAAACTTATATAATAAATACTTATTGTTTACTTTATATAAAATAAAAAATTTTTCTTAAAATTCATAATTATAAATTACAGATATGTAAATACTGTTTTTTTAAATGCCCTTTTGCGCATCCTACACTTTTTCCACTAAGTAAATATTTCTTCATTTTTCGCTGGAGGGATGTATTCTCTGGAAGTTTATCGGAAATTTCCGTATGCCCTGGAAAAACCCATTTAAGTACTGATGGTTTTTCATAATCTATGCTTTCTATAACAAAAAGTTTTTGAAAATTTATAATATTGGAATCTTTATCTAATAATTCCCTTAAAGTAGGTGACAAAAGCCATGAATTACAATAAATTTCTGTATTCTCCCATGTGCTAAAAAATATTTTTCTAAAATTTCCAAAAGCACTTAACGATTTTAATATATTTTCTTCTCTCAAATCCGCATCCGATGGGATATGTACAGAAATAGTTTTTTTATCTGATTCAACAAACTCATATTCCAAAGCACCTATACGAAATTCTTGCAATGAAAGTTGTCTTGGAAACCACCATGCCCATACAAATTTATATTTGCCATATACTCGTTGATAATCTTTAATAAAACGTGTACAAAATTTCATAGTTTCAACATAAATTTCTACTGGAATACTTTTCTTTTCATATTCTTTGTAAGACTCACAAGCCAAATTTAACAATTCCCATAATATTTTTATTCCGTCAGGATCGTCACCTATTAATTCTTGAAGTGTTTTTATTCCTTCTTGCCATAAACCTCGAGTTAAAAGATGTTTTCTCAAGTCTGTATTAATATTAATTTTTCTGTCATTTTCATACTTATTCAATTCCGTAATTACAACTTTTGGAAGCTCCAATAATTGATATAACTCTGTTGATTCCATATCGTTATCCCCCTTTAATTTCTTAACATTTTAAATTATACCATATTTATCTTAAACAATAAAAGCTTTATTTAAAAGTTCTAGAGCGTATCTGAAAATTATTTTTATATAATAAGTATTTCCAAAATTATTTTGTTTTATGTGTTTTTATGTTATAATATAATAAAGTATATTTAAAAATTAAAACATATATAAAAATTATAAAAAAATAAATTTTAATAGTTTTCTTTTTTTACTTGTTTTATAAATCATAATTAAGGAGGCAAAATTATGCAAATATCAAATATATATCCTCAAAATCAATTAATTGAAAATACAACACAAGAAAACGCAATACAATTAGAAAACAAAAAAACAATTTATCATGAACAAGAAACACATAAACAAATTTCTGAAAATACAGATATTAAATCTATAGAAAACACATTAAAATCTCTTGGATATAAAACAAATGAAGAAAACATAAAAATGGTAAATATTTTAATTGAGAATGATTTACCAATAACAAAAAATAACCTCCAAAGATTAAATCAATCATTGAAATTAATGGGAGAAACTTCAATAAAAGAATCTGTTTTCTTGATAAAGAACGAAATAATTCCGACCACAACAAATACTGATATTTTAAAAGGATATATAAATGGTACCACAAACATTTTTGAGTCATTAAATAATATTTTATCGGCTCTTTCTTCTGACACTCAAAATGAAGAGCTTTTAACAATATTAAATAAATTTACCGAAAGTAACTTTTCAAACTCAGAGATAGAAATATTTAATAACGCCAACTGTGAACTTAAACAGCTTTTTTCTAATGAAAAAATACTTGAAATACTTGATAAATATATTAATTCATCGGACTTTCATAAAGAATTTCCTAATTTTCAAAACTCTAAAAATACAATAAAAAGTGATTTTTCCACCTCATCATTTCCTATAAAAGAAACTGAACAATCTAACCCTTCTGACAATACTATCAGCACTATTAACAAGGAATATTTTGTTGCAAAAATACCTTTTATACAACCAAACAAAACACCTGTACCCTCAACTATCACACCCCAGATTAAGCAAAATTCTAATATTCAAAATATGCCTAATCAAAATATATTTAATACTGCCATTCAAAATCATTTTGAGCAAAACTCCAACATACAGAATTTTCAGCCCCAAAACAACCCTACTCTTAATATTCCCGCTTCCCTTACCCAAATTGACTCTAACCTAATTTCAAATACTCAAAATAACCCTACCCCTAATATCCCTACCTCCAATATTCCCGCTTCCCTTACCCAAGTTGACTCTAACCTAATTCCAAATACTCAAAATAACCCTACCCCTAATATCCCTACCTCCAATATTCCTGCCTCCATTACCCAAATCGACTCTAACCTAATTTCAAATACTCAAAATAACTCTACTCCTAATATCCCTACCTCCAATATTCCCGCTTCCATTACCCAAATTGACTCTAACCTAATTTCAAATACTCAAAATAACTCTACCCCTAATATCCCTACCTCTGATAAGCTAAATAACTCTACTTTAATTTCTAATACTCAAAGTAACTCTACCCTAATTCCCGATACCCAAAGTTCTCACGCTCAAAATATCCATGCCTCCACTACTCAAAATAGCACCACTCAAATACGCGATGCTAAAAATCAGTATAATGATTTCAACTCAAATTTTCCTGAACAGAACTCTAACACTCAAAATATGCCTGTTCAAGATAGTTTTACCCAAAATATGCCTAACTCCGTTACCCCAAATAACGCTCCTCAAATTTCTAATACCCAAAATCAGCTCAGTCAGAATATTCCAACTACACCAATAGCTCAACTTTTGAATAGACACGAAAAGATATTTATCCCTATTTTAGAAAGATCCATAAATTTAGGATCTTTAAATCTATTCAGAAACACTCTTTTAAATTATGGATTTAAAGAAAAATTTTCAATACCTGAATTATCAACAGCATTAATTCCAATTTTTGAAAAAAATCCAAAACTTAAAATTACATTTAATTCGCTTCCCGAAGTAAAAATAGCGCTTTCTTTTTCCTCAAAAATAACAGGTGAACAAAGTTCAAAACAAGCTTTAAATATAGCGTCTAAACTATATCCCGAAAATATAAAATCAGATAATTCCGATATAGAACAATCTACACCCCAAAATTCAACTTTAAACTATGTAGATACTGAATTTGCTGAAACTCATTCACAAGCTAAATTGAAAAATAATCATACTTTAACAAATACAGCAACCACAATATCAAAAAATCAAAATACTTTTTATAAACAAACAGGACTAAATTTAGAAAAAGTATTTTTTCAAAATAAAAAATTACTTTTACCTGCCGTTGAAAAATCCATAAAAGAAAATTCTTTAACATCATTCAAGGAAACCCTCTCAAATATTGGTTATAAGGAAGACTTATCTTTGGTTGAATTAAACAATACATTAAAAATAGCACTTTGGGATAATAAGAAACTTATGAAAAAATTTACGGAAATTCCCGAGGTAAAAACCGCTTTAAAAGATTCTGAAAGTGATAGATTAAAAACAAATTCAAAAGAAGAAACAGAAATGTTTATAAATAATATCCAAAATAAAAAAAATTTATTCTCATTAAACGACTTTAATATAAAAGATTTAAGAAAAATTTTTGAATCAGCTTTTAAAAATCACCCAAAACTCAATGAACGCGCTCATGAACTTTTAAACACAAAAGAAGAATTTTTAAACAAAGCACTCAAAAAATTTTCTATTGATTTTTCAAAGGATTATAGTGAACTTGATAACTTTTCCGGAAACTTTACTGAAAAAATATCATCTCTCAAATCTGAGTTTACGGCTTCACAAAATCCTGTGTCAAACGAAACTTCTTTTGAAATAAAAAATATACTCAATAACCTTGAATTTGCGTCTCAATTTAAAGATATGGCATATTTTCAGTATCCAATAATAATAAATAATAATCCAACTACAGCGGAATTATATATTTTTGAGAATAAAGCAAAGCATAAAAACTCAAAATCAGCGAGTGCCGTAATATCTTTAGATTTAGCGTTTTTAGGACATTTTGAGGCATATATAAACAAAGAACAAAACAACATATTCTGTCAATTCAAAACAGAAAATAAAAACATAGAAAAATTAATATCAGTAAAAATAAATGATTTAAACAACGCGTTAAAAAATTATAATTATAATCTCAAACAAGTTACTTTCAAAGAATTTGACGAAAAATTTACAGTTCTTTCAAAAGAGCCGTCTTTAATAAAAAAAGAACAAAAGAAAACATCTTTCGCTCTTGATATAACAACTTAAATAAAAAAATAAATTAAATATTTTATAGAGCGTATCTGAAAACTAAAATATACACAAAAAATTATAAAAAATAAAACGAAACAGAAAGGCTTTTCTGTTTAATTGAACCGTTTTCGTTTATTTTTTAATAATTTTTTGGATATTTCGCCTATATAACTGATAGTTTATAATAATTTTCAGATACGCCCTAATTAATATTTTAGAAACAAACCACAGCGTATTTAAAAACTACACAACTTTGTAGTAACTCAAATGTAAATTAAATAAAAACAATCTTCCCAGAAGTAGGATTTTTATACTTGTTATCTCACGTTACATCACTTTTTCAAGGGAATATTAGTACGACACTTTCGGTGTAGAGGTGAATGGGAATAAAAACGACACGAATCTGTTCATGTATTGCGGTGAGCATTATAACACAGAGACAGAAAGTATTTACATCAGAACGACAAACTATGATTCGGGGACAGTAAGGTTTACGGGCAAGGATCCTACAAGGGACTGGCTTAACCGGTACACTTACTGCGGGAATAATCTAATTATGTTTATAGACCCAAGCGGTAAAACCAGAGAGGCTAACGTAAAATATAAGGTGTCAGTACAAAAACAATTGTTTGAGTATTCAAGGAAATACAATATAGCTAAAAGAATCGGCAATAAATAATTAATGAATACGCTATCGGATATAAGGTGCTATCAGAAAATAAGGAAACAGGAGGAAAGGGTTATAAAAAAGTAAAAAATATCTTTATCAGAGAAACTTCAGTAAAACCAAGCCTCAACATTCTCTTTCTTTTTTGCATAGAAATCTCTTCCAAAAATGGGTTTTAAATGTTTAAATACAAGTTCTATCTGCCATCTCATAAATATTATAATTACAGTATCCGCTGTATACAAATAGTTCCCTGCAAATAAGTAGCAACAACTACATAATTACTGTATACTTTCTATAAATCTGTAACCTTTCGTCTGTTATTTTTTTAATTATATTTTTTAATATGTTTATAACTCTTTTCAATATTTTTTTCATCTTTAACAGCCGCACATATGCGCCCAGTCCTTTCTGAATTTATATAAAAGATTTAAATCTATCACCTTTCCGGCCTCATAGTTTTCCTGAAGGTATTCTGTAAGGTCAAAAAATTTATTCATTTTTTCTGTATATAAATTAAATAACTTCACCCTTAAACTAAACAAAAAATAATGGAAGAACAGGGAAAAAAATATTAGACCTGTTTGATAACATCGCAAAACACACCAACATTGATTTACTTGGCACCATCTTACTATTTTACTTTTTTGAAATAGTTTGCTATAATCGTCTATACTACTATTTGGAGAGGATTATAAACAAAAGGTTAATTGAAAAAGCAATAAATGAAACAAGACAGTGTTTAATTCACTATTGGCGTAATAACATCGATTATGCAAGAGACTATTTTGCTGATGATATAATATTGAAAAATATAATGATAAAGTTAATTCAGTGAAGGTAAAGAATATTAATGGACACATCAGGTTTATACTTGTGGGAGAAATTGAGTATGCTGAAGCAAGCGGTCATTACACAATTGTTTTTACGATTACTGAAAAAATAATAATAAAAATGACTTGGAAAACATTTTTAGATATGATTGATAATAAATTTATCAGAGTACATAGAAGTTATATAGTGCAAAGGGGTTATATTAAACTTATTAAATCAAATGAAATATTATTGCTTTCAGGAAAAAGCGTACCAGTTTCAAGACAGTGTTATAAAGAACTTGAAAAAAAGATAACAACTGAATTTTAATTAAAGTAATAAATCCTATTTAATTATAGGATTTATTTTTTTGCAAGAAATAAATATTCATTCAACTGGAAAACAATTCGTGAAAAGAGTGAGATTTTTAATTTATCATATGTTATCATATTTATAAAAATATGCGCTTTAATTGTTTTTTATAATAGACTTCTTTCGAAGCTAAGTTATTACCGCAATTCATAAAAAGAAAAATATTTTATTCAAAAGGTCATCTTTTTTAATTCGCAAAAGTCGAATTGTCTCCAATCGCATTCTTTTGAGCGATATTTCAGCGAAAGTGATTTTGATTTTTAGACGCCGAAAGCGTTAAGAAACATTGAATAAAATATCTTTTTCTTTTTATGGAATTGTTATAAATTTTGAAAGAAGTTTTATAATTAATATAACATAATTAACGGAGGAGATATTTTATTATGAGAAAATATAGTATTTGTAGTTTTATTATTGCTCTGTTGTTATGTGGATGTAGCAAAAATATGGATACGGATAAAAAAACGATTAATATTGCGGTGACTGGAAGTCCAAGTGTTTATTCCGAGTATTATGAAAGAGGAATCAAAAGAGCTTATGCTGATGTATGTGAAGAATATAAGAACAGCGGTTTTGAAATAAATGTGAATTTTTATGATGATAATGATAATTATGAAACAGCGGAGAAAATAACGGCGGAGCTTGTGAACGACGAAAAAATAACCGCAATTATCGCGTCCTCATCGGCGGAAATATGTGAAAATCAGATATATAGGACAGACAAGGCGGAAAAAATACTTATTTGTCCGCACTGGATATATGACAGTACGTTAGAGGACGCTAATTATAGCAATATGTTGCTGATATTGGAGAATCAATTATAACTAAAAGTAACGCGCAAAGGGAAATTGACGTTTATAATATTCCAAATATTATTGATGAGACAGAAACCTACATAGCCGTATATATAAATCTGCTTTCTGATTCAAATACAGAAAGCGGTCTTAGCTGGTCTGAGATAAACAGCGGAAACATTGATGTTGAAATGGGAACAGTGTGCGGCGGCTCAATAGTTGTTTCTGAACAGCCTGCTTATAAATGGCTTTTGGGAGGTGGCTGACTGTGAAAAACAAAGTTAATGTACCCCTTGTTCTTCAAATAGAAAATGTTGAATGCGGAGCCGCCTCCCTCGCTATGGTTTTAAGATATTTCGGCAAAAAAAACATATCTCTTGAACAGTTAAGAACAGATTGTAATGTATCAAGGGATGGAGTTACCGCTAAGGGAATTAAAATAGCGGCAATAAAAAACGGTTTGAGGTGTACGGCTTTTAAAGCTACTCCAAAAAGTGTTAAAAGTGTTTCTCTGCCTGCTGTCATACATTGGAATATGGGACATTTTGTAGTACTTTGTGGGTATAGTAAAAATTGTTTTTATATTAATGACCCCGCGTTTGGAAAATATAGAGTAAGTTGTGATGAGTTTGACCGTAGTTTTACAGGAATTGTACTCACGTTTGAAAAATCAGGGGAATTTTTGTCGTGTAAAGACAAAAATAGGTACAGGGGATTTACATCAAGCAGTATAAAACCTTTTATTCCTAAAATGATACTTGTATCTTTTGTGCTTATGACGGTTACTGTTTTTAGTATGCTGCTGCCGTTTTTTAATTCAGTTTATATAGACAATATTCTTTTAACAGGAAATATTGGAAACTTTAATACACTTATTGCCACAATGTCTGTGGTTATACTGCTTTCATCTATATCAACAATTCTTGTATCAAAACTTAGTTATGAATGTGTATTCATCAGGCGCGTTTTATTTTATAAATCTCCTTGTATCCGCGTCAATTCTTGTTATCGGAACTTATGAAATACTAAAGGGTGAGTTTTCTGTTGGTACCGCTGTAGGTGTGATTGGCATGATTTCCGCGTTTTTAATTCCTGTAGGCTCATTTATAAATTCAATATCAACTATATTTAATCTTAAAAGTATTACGGAGAGAACAGATGATACAATGAAATATGGCGATGAAAATATTTTCATTTCTGACAATAAAGCGCAGACAAAGACAATGGACGGAAGTGTGAGAGCGGATAATGTATATTTCAAATATTCAAATTCAGGTGATTATGTTGTCAAAGATATAAGTTTTTCTCTTGAAAAAGGGAAAAGTATTGCCTTTGTAGGTGGAAGCGGTAAATCTACAATGGTAAAGCTGATTAGCGGACTTTACAGCGAAAGTAAAGGACAAATTTATTATGGCAACGCAACTAAAAAAGAACTTAAAAAAGTATATTTTTATTCAAAGATTGCTGTTGTAAGTCAGTTTATAAAGTTTTATGAGGGAACAGTATTTGATAATATAGCAATGTTGGATAAATCGGTAACATATGACGATGTGGTTCTTGCCTGTAAAAAAGCCTGCATACATAATGATATTGTTATGCGTAAGGGAGCTTACTATGAAAAAATAACAGAGGACGGCAAAAATTTTTCAGGAGGACAAAGACAGCGTTTTGAAATCGCGAGAGCCATTATAAGAAAACCTGAAATACTTATTCTTGATGAAGCTACAAGCGCCCTTGACGCTGAAACTGAGAAAAATGTTATGGAAAATATAAAATCTCTTGGCATAACCCTTATAATTATTGCCCATAGGCTTAGTACAATAAGAGATTGTGATGAAATACTAACGTTTGTAAACGGCAAGGTTGTCGAACAGGGAAACCATAACACTCTTAAAGAAAAAAAAGGCTTTTATTATGAACTTATATCAGATATGGGAGAGTGATAATTTTGCTTGAAAATGAACTTGATACGCTTAAACGAAGGCATGATGAAAATAAACGGACGGCTTATGCGAATATTGTAAACTCATATGTAAAAAATTATAAAAATGAGCTTGAGATAATCCTAGATTATTTTAAAATTGATTACAATATTGAGTATGATACATTTGAAAAGCAGCTTAATGAAATAAAAAATAAATATGATATAAGCTATAGAATTATAACTCTTGGCGATGGCTGGTATCAAAACAGTATGCAGCCCTTACTTGTGAGAGAAAATAATACCTTTAAAGCTGTAATTCCTGATTTTAAGGGTAAATGTTACTGTTACGCAAACAATAAGAAAGTTCCTGTATTGAGTAAAAACGCTGACAAATTCGATAGTAACGCTCTTTGCTTTTACAAAGGATTTGGAATTGATAAAATCAGCAGATTATCGCTTATAAAATAAAACGCTGACAAATTCGATAGTAACGCTCTTTGCTTTTACAAAGGATTTGGAATTGATAAAATCAGCAGATTATCGCTTATAAAATTTATGCTTAAATGTATATCTTTTAAGGAGTACGCGGTATTGATTATTTCAATTATAGCTGTAATGTTGTTTTCAACTGTTATGCCTCAGGCACAGTATTACATATTCAACAATCTTATTCCGACAGGTATAAAATTTGCTTACAAAGCTTATTCATAGAAACAATGCTGATACATATGACTTTGTAACGCTTTCAAACAGAAGCGGAGGCGGCAGCTACGGGAATATTACTATAAAGCCTGTTTTCAGCTATATTGACAAAAAGGTTTATGTTGAGAAAAACACACAGTTTGAAAATAAGGTCAGCATTGACACATACAATCAATTTGGTTCTTTAAGCGTAAACGGTAGAGAATATACGTTAAGTGATAATGAATTTAATATTGAAATTAAGCCTAATGATAAACTTGGCAATACATTCCATTATGGCGATGAGTTTATTGTAAAGACAAACGCTAAGTATACGGATATCGCGAATAGCGCTGGCGTCGGCTATAGGGTTGGTATTAATATTGACACTATGGATAAAACACGAACCGATAAAAGAAATTCTGAGGCACAATACTCTTTTACAAGAAAAAACTCAAATGATATTTTAAAAAGGAATACAATAGCTTTTTATCCAATTTATACCGAAAAGCAAAACGGGCTTACACTTATGGTTAAAAAATCTGATGTTGATAGTGGTATAATTGACACAAGTTACGGTATTATTTCAAAGATTACCGATAATAGTGTAGATAAGATTATTGATTATCGTGAGGAAAACGGTAAGAAAGCGGAGTATTATCGCTTTGCGGCGTCTAAAGATGTTAATACAGGTAAATACTATCAATACAGCGCGAGAGCGAAAGACGGCTACGCTATTAAATGGTATAATGAGATAAATAAGGTAACCTACAGCGGCAATGATATGTTTTATAAACCTATGGGTTTAAGTCAAGATGAAAATGTACTTATTGTCAGCGCTGAAACAGGTGAAAATGTAATTATCGCGAAATTTAAAGGAAAAGCTAACTACAAAGTAAATGATATATCTGCCGGTATCGCGAGTGATTTTATAATGCCTTTGAAAAATGCCGCGATAACTGTCGGCGGTATAGGTTCTGTAACTGATGAAAAGGGTGAATTTGAAACTACAGATGTAGGAATGTATATTGCGGGTACTCATGTTATTAAAAGAGTCGCGGTTGACAATTCCTTTAATTATGTTGATTATATTATAGACATTTCAAATAAAAAGGTTGCGGTACCGACAGAAGATGAGTATACGATTGAAACAGTTAAGAACGTTCCTGTTGTTACTACCGCTTATGAAACAGTTGAAAGATGGAAAGGAACAAACCGTTTTGAAAATATTCCCGAAGAATCAAAAAGCAGGGCGGAAGAAAGAAACGTTAATTTTTTCACCTATATTATAAGGGGTATTTTGCTTAGCCAAGTTCCGAAAAATAACGGATCGTATAAGGTATATTATTATCCCGTTACTAAAACTGTTACTAAGGTCGAAACAAATAACGCATCCGAAATAGTAAAAGAAACAAAAAAAGGAACTCTGTATACTATTAACATAGGAACTTATACCGCGGAAATCACAAATGAGGGTGCGGGCATAAGCGATATTAATGTATATGAGGGCAACAGCACCTTTCCCGAAAACGGAACTATAGACATAAATGATTCTATATATACATTCAGGGCTGATGTAAGAGAAAATTCGGATGAGCGTATAAAGGCATTGAAATTTTTAGTAGTTGACCCTGTAATTAAGAAAACAAAATATGAAATACCAGCTAAATATGAAAGCGGCTCAAAGCAATGGGTAGCGACCGAAAAAATGGATATTGCCATGAATGGCACATATACAAGCGGAGATACTCTTTACGCCCTTGTATCAACGGATAAAAATGTGTCAGGCTCAACAGGAGCTTTAAAAGAATATCTTCCTGTTTATACAGACTATGACTTTATACAGGGCGACAGCGCTTATGACACATATGAACCGCAGAATTTTGATTTACCTACAAACGGAAGCTTTGGCTCTTTGCCTATGCTTGATAAGCTCGCTACGGGCTTTAACTTCCCCTTTGTGTCAATCGCTCTTGAGAAACGTCCTACAGGCGAGTACAGGGTTAAGCTTGGCGTAAATATTACCGATATAGTAGATGCCGCGGCAGATACAACCCTTAATACAAAAAAAGATGATTCACAAATGCACTATACAGAAGGCATAGACTGGCGTCATCACCCGATTAAAGACCTTACAGCCAGAGCGGATTTCGCATGGGATTCTATATTTAAAAAGGGATTAAAGGAAACGCCTTTGCTAAGCGGAACATCGACTAAGCTTGGCCCGTCACAGTTCAGATTTTCAGTAATTATAGGCGGTTATATTGACTTTGGTAAAATGGAGGCCACTCAAAACGGAGTTACATACAGTGATTTTATTGTAACAGGAGGCGGCGGATATATAGGCGTAAGCATTACATTTAAAAAAGCGTTTTATTTCCTCATATGCGGTACTGTTCCGGCTTATATAGGCGGCAGCGCTTCAGGTACTCTTGTTGGAAATATGGGCGCGACAAGAAAGTCTAACTCAATTGTTTCTTTGTCTTCTATGAAGAATAAACAGCTTAACATAGACGACGCGCTTGCTTTTAACGGCAATTTAAATGCCAGCGCTTCTGTAGCGCTTTTCGCGGGAGTAGGTCTTTGTGACGTATTTGGCGTAAGAGTTCAAGGGCAAGCTGATTTAAGTTTATTGTGGGAGCCTCTCGCGAAACAAACTTATGCTATGAACGATGAGCAGGACGAAATAATTGACGGTGATTATTCAAACGCTAAAATACATGAGGTTGGCTTTACAGTAGTATTTTCTTTAGGAGGTCAGGTAGACTTATTGCTGTTTACGATACCGGTTATGTATAAATTTGACCCTATAAGCACAGGCTTTAATAAGGATATACAAAACGCGCACGCAAGGAAAACTACCCCTAATGATACTATTGATGTTGATGGAGCGACTAAGCCTACGAGCAGCCTTGGTCATATTTCTGAGGGTTGGTATTATATAAAGAGCGTAGACCAAGGTAAATATTTACAGGTTAATAATGGCACTGCGAGTCTTGCTTCTAAGACAGCGTCAGAAAACGCTAATTTACGTTTTTATATATCAAAATGTGATAGTAACTATGTTACTATTAAAGCCCAGGAAGATTTATTCAGATACCAAAGCAAAATACCTTATGATAAACACGAATGATAAAAATAAGCTTTCTTCTTCAGAAATTCTTGAAAATGATAAAATAGATGATCGCCATAAGTTTATGTTAAGAGAGCCTAATGTTGGCGATTTTAATATTATAACCGCTACTAACGGCGGAGAATTATATTTAAGAACCTCAGGAAACAATGATCTTATGTTTGAGAAATCTGAGAGAACAAACGCGCAGTTCTGGAGATTAGAGCCTGTTAACAAACCAATAACAAATGGCGTATATACTATTAAGAACAATTCACTTGAAAAATATATGACAGATGTAAACGGCAAAGCTGAAATTAGCGACAAATCAAATGGAAACAACCAAAAGTGGTATGTAAGCGCAACCAATGATTATATTTCACTTAGAAACCTCGCGACAAACAATTATCTTTATGTTGACAGCGACAGCGGAAATGACGGCATAGGTATAAGTGTTAAAGATAATGATAACAGCAACGGAATATATTTCGCGACCTCAAAGCTTATTGACGGAAGCTATAATATTACAACATGTTACAGCTTGGGCAGTAAATTATTATCTGTTTACGGAAGCGGAAACGCTATAGTTGCAAACTCGGCAAACGATACCTATAATCAGGTATGGACATTTACTCAGATTGAAAATGATGTGCAGGGCGGTACAACACCTAAGGCTAAACAAATGGTATCAAACGAAGGCATTGATTTATCTTCGGGTTATAAGGATGATATTAACAGCATACCTAAGGTATCATATGATGATAAAAATGATTACAGTGATGATAATGTAATACTTAGAAAGCGTACAATAGGAGATTCTGAATGGGTCGCCAATGATAACGCTGGAATTTCATTAGCATCAGGCTTTAAACCAATTAAAGAAACAACTCTTGTTAAAAATAGTTACGAAAGACCTGATTCACAGGTTGCCGATTTAGGTAATGGCAACTATATGCTTGTATTTATTGATACAGATTCTTCAAGAGGCGAGCTTGAGAGAAATGTTTTGAAATATGCTTTCTATAAAAACGGTTCTTGGTCAGAACCTGTTGTAATTCAAAACGATGGTACAGCAGACTTCCAGCCTAATGTCGCTGACGGGGGTGATAATATAGCTATTACTTGGATTTCAAGTGATTCAAATACTGAAAAAACCGGCGATCCTACACAATATCTCACAACAATGGAGGTTTATACTACTCTTGTTAATAAGTCTACAGGTGAAATTGGTGAAATAACAAGACTTACCCGTGATAGTTATTATGATTATGCTCCTACAGTGGTATATGATAGCACAACCGGCGATATGGCAGTATACTATATTAAGAGTTCTGTAGGCGGCAATTTCCTTGAAACCGCTAACTCATTTACAAATGACTGTATAATCACTTATATGCTTTATGATAACGCAAAGGGTAAATGGCTTACAGATTATTATTATCCAGAAGAAGTAGCGGATGAAGATACCGCTGAGGAGCTTATTAAAAAATGGGGTGGTCAGAGATTTTTACCATCACCTATTGATGAGCTTAATATGGATGACCCTCTTATTACTGACTTTACCGCTATTGCTTATAATGGTCTCGCTGTATATGGCTATACTATTGACAAGGATAACGACAGCGGCACAAACGAGGACAGAGATTTATTCATACAAGTTTATGACTTTACTACTCATAAAAATCATCCGCCTATCAGAGTTACAAATGACGGTACTTATGATGATGGTTATCTGTCAGGTGAAGTGGCTGACTCTATGCCACAGTTTGTAAGATCAGGCGGCGCAAATGGCAATACATACTTATACTGGTTTAGAGGCGACAATAAACTGTCTAATATAAATGTCAGTGATTTCGCCCATAATGGATTAAATGATGATGGTACTGTTAGTGACAGTTATGACCTTGCTCCTGCCGATGTATATATAAATCTTCCTCCGCAAATGAAACAAGGCAGCAATGAGGCTTATGCCTCTATGTCTTACTATAAGGTTTGCGTTGATAAGGATGATAATATATACGTAATATGGGTGGACCTTGACAGAGAAACCAACAAACAGGAAATTTTCGCGACATCTGTCATTACAGACAGGGAAACCGGTGAAACATCTTATGCTGACGCTTATCAGCTTACCCATTCAGGCAAACACAATGACGAACCCTCGTTCCTTGTGGATAATGATGGTAATATGATTGTTGTTTCAACAAGATATAACTCAGTTCAAACTGATAATCCTCTTAATCCTCTTGAAATCAAGGATACAGAGCTTGTCACAACAGTATTTGAGCCTTATGGCGAATTATACGCCGAAGAAATTAATATTAGTAATACTAATCCAAATGCGGGTGACACTGTAAATATAAACGCTAAGCTTTATAACAGAGGACTTACAGCTGCTAAGGGATATACTGTCCAGCTTTGCGAAATGAAAGGTGATGAAAGAATAAGAACTCTTGATACAATTCAAAGTGCTGATTATATAAACGCGGGTGATTATTCTGAATTTAGTTACGATTGGGTTATATCTGATAATATTGATGGCGTAAGCCTTGGTATTAGCGTAACTGAGGGTAATATGCTTAACTCCTCCTTTGCTCAAAGTGATGTACTTAAACAGTCACCTGATATTACACTTAGTGGTATAGGAATAAGCCAGAAAGATGATAGCTTCTACCTTCATGTGGCGGCAACAAACAATGGTAATGAAACGACAAGTGAAAGCGACAATATTAATGTTGTTTATTATCCGGAAAAAGCTCCCGCCAATATGCTTGGCATAAGTGATGAACAGTTCGCGAAAGCACAAATTGCTGGAATCGCTCCTAATGAAAGCAAAGAATTAGATATTAAGATTGATAATATCAGTGGTGAAATTTTTAACGCGTATGGATATATTCCTGTTCTTGTAGCTGTTACAAATGAAAATGATGAAGTAATTTCAAATGATGAGATTAGCTATATTATTATGGATAAACCTATTAATATTAAAATTAATAACACATCTCAGATTGTAATTAATGAGGGTGAGGCTGTAGACCTTTCGCTGACATATGAACCTGCCGAAAGATATAATAATATTATCCCAAGTTATTATACTGATGATATAGGAACAGCCACAATTGTGGATAATAAGCTTGTAGGTGTTTCAGCCGGTAGTACAACTCTTGTCGCGAACGCGCAGCCTTATGGCAGTACCGTAAAGGTTGATGTAATAGTAAACGCTGTAGATGATACTACAGAAAGCACAACCGTTTCTACCCATAGAGGTGGCGGTTCGCCAAGAAAAAAAGCTGTAACTATTACCGAGACTACGGCAGAGGTTACAACAGAAAATATAACAGAAAATACAGTAAGCGATCAGGAAAATAGTGATAAATTTATTGATATTTCTGACCATTGGGCAAGAGAGATTATCAACGAAATCGCGGATAAAAATATTGTAAGCGGATATGAGGATAATACTTTCAAACCTAATAACAGTATTACAAGAGCTGAATTTTTAACTATTCTCTATAACAGCGGTCTTGCGGACACAGCAGATATTGATAGTAATATATCATTTGCTGATGTTACGGGCGATGAGTGGTATTATGACTATATTAAGTGGGGCGCTGAAAATAATCTTATTGTGGGTTATGAGGACAACACATTCAGAGGAAATAATATTATTTCAAGACAGGAAATGGCAGTTGTGATGAGTAAATTTATTAAGCTTGTGGATATTAAGCTTGACAGCGGTGAAACCCTTGTATTTGCTGACGCGGATAGTATAGCGCCGTGGGCTAAGGATTATGTTGACACTATTTCAGCTTGCGGAATTGTTGTGGGAGACATCAATAATTGCTTTATGCCAAATAAAGATTTAACACGAGCTGAAACTGCCGTAATTATAATTAATATGATACAATAAAAGTTATATAAATCCTCAACAGTTTTACATTTAAAGGCTGTTGAGGATAAATAATGGGGGTTATATTTGTGGAAAAAATATTAGCATTATTAATAATAATTATATTTTCCATATCAACTATGGGAACAATGGTGATGGCGGACGAAAAAGTCAAATTGATTATCAACGGAACAGAAGTGGACTTTTCAGATGACCAGGAGCCTGTTATACAAAATGGGAGAACTCTTGTACCTTTTCGCACCGCTTTCGAAAAAATTGGAGCGGAGGTAAAATGGCATGATGATATACGGCTTTGTAAGGCAGAATACGGAGGAATATCTGTAGGCATAGCTATAGGTAACACAAAAGTAAGCCTTAGTGATGGTTCTGAGATTGAAAGCGATGTTCCCGCACAGATTATTAACGGCAGAACAATGGTGCCCTTAAGAATACTTTCTGAGAGTATTGGCGCGGAAGTTAATTGGGACAAAACAACAAGAACAATTACTGTTAATACTCTCAATAAAATTTATAGTATTAATAAATATGAGGCAAGTATAGACGGCTCTGACGGATACGCTTGTATATATTCAACAATATATTATCCTAAATTTTTTATTGATAAGGATTATGTCCCAAGTTTGAATACTCAACTTGAAAATTCAGCAAAAAAAGCGGCGGATTCCTTTGTTGATAGCTATCTTAAAGATGCACTTGAAATATATAATAATCCGCCGACTCATCTTTATGAAGTGCCATATAGTCTTTATGGCAACTGTGAGGTTGAAATCACAGATAAAAATATAGCCATAATAAAGACAGAGTATTTTGAAGCAAAATACTCTGAAGATTTGAATATCTATACAGACACTATTAAAATCAACCTCGAAAATGGAGAGGTTGTAGAATAATATAAAACAACAAAAGGAGGCAAAAATATGTGTGATAAGGAAAAACTCGAAAATACAGAGATTAAGCCTATTGAGGATAATGAGCTTGATGAAGTGACAGGCGGCGGAAGTGGATTAAATCCGCCTAGAGTTGATATTCATGCTTACGATGATTATGTTAAGAGCAGAATGTGATTTTTATAATTTCATTTTATAAAAATTAAGGCAATACCGCATAATTCAATAAAGCAGATTTAAGCTGGTAATTTTCAAACACGCTCTAGTACACTAAAAAGTTTGATATTTCACTAAAAATATATTATGATATTTTTGAGGTGATTAAAAATGAGACCAAGAAAATATCATGTAGAATTAACAGAAAACGAACGTAAAGAACTTAATGATTTAACCAATAAAGGAAAAGTATCAGCAATTAAAATCAAACATGCTCAGATTTTAC
>CAJTVH010000049.1 GCA_910579745.1 uncultured Clostridia bacterium
CTCTTGTGCGTCCGACCGCCTTATTTTCTGTTTTTTTCCCCACCATTAGAACTTTCATGGACTTTAACGCAAGTCGAATCAATACTGAGATTCTCAGCATCAGCATCTTGACTCAGCTCGGTAAAAATTTTCTCCCAAATGCCATCATCCCGCCACTTGGCAAAACGAGCGTAAACGCTTTGCCAGGGTCCATAACATTCTGGAAGCTGCCTCCACTGCGCTCCGCTGTGATTCATCCATAGCATACCGTTCAGCATCGTCCGGTCATCTTTTCTGGGGCGTCCTTTCTTCCCCGTATTTTCCGGTGGCAGCAGTGGCTGAATACGCTTCCATTGTTCATCGGTGAGTTCATAGTTCACATAATTTTCCATGCATCTATAATATCCTATACTCAGTGTTTGTGCAATATTTATTTTTCAAACAAGGCCTAATCTGTACTTGACCATTCCTTTGCGTAGGGAAAGGTCAACCTCTACTACTCTGTGGCAGTTCGGACATTTCAGTTCAATAACGCCTGTTGTCATTGTTACCTTGTCAAAAATACGCCAGCCACAGTTTTTGCACCTTACAATTATCTTTTGTTCCAACGATTTCATAGCTCGCTCACCTCCGGATAAACCGTAACCAAATCAAAAGGATTATCAAGATACTCCTTTTTCAAAAGTCCGAGCTGTTTCATTCGTATGGCAAGAGCCTTTTTGGAACACCCTAAAAAATCGGCAAGTGCGTCAAACCTTTTATATACACTCGGATAGTATATCTTGTTCAGGCATTCAATCTTTTCGCCGAGACTGAACAGATACATTCCTTGTTTTATGAGGTTTTCAGGAAGAAGAATAGCAGCTCCAAGCGTGTTTGCCTGCCATTCCTCCCAATCAGATATTGGCTTATTCCTCTCGGAATTTGCCTTGTAATAATGTACTCTGGCAGACTTCTGTGTTACACCGTAATCATTCGGGAACAACATCTTAAATATCTGATGACTGCCCTCGTGCATTAAGGTGAAATTCTTTCTGCCTTTCAGCTTGCTGTCAAAGTTCAAGTCCTTTTCCACAAGAACGGTTTTCCCGTCCAAAAAGAAAAAGGATTCGCTATCATCATCTTCAAATACCTGAACACCCATTTCCGTAAATGAGGTCATTCCGAGAATGCTACCGTCATAGGATAGATGCTGGTATTCGACATTCAAACCGAGAACCTTCTCCAAGAGAAGCTCCGGGTCAATTCTATATATTTGTGTGTTACGGACATCGGGAAGTGCCATATATGCCTGAACATACTTGTCGGCAATCGCTTCGATGTCAAATCTCGATAAACGTTTCAAGTTACAAAACCTCCTACCATTAGGATTTTGCTTCTACAAACCACTTTCCGTTTTCTTCGTCGAACAGAAATGTGGGCTTGCCGCAAATCTGTACCGTGTAGCGGATACCGGTTCCTCCGACTTTGGTGGAAGCCGCACGGCATTTCTGAATTACACGGTCTATCTCATATTTTTCATCATTCTCAAACTTGATGAAATTCGGACGAGCCGTTCCATCAGGTCTGTGTGTTACATTTACTTCAACATAAACTTTTCTTCTATCGGATTCCATTTCTATACCTCGTAATTTCTCAAAGTCAAAACTAATCTTCCCAAGTGCTTGTATCCGTCGATGTTCTTATCCGACACCCTGTACTTAGGTCGGTTATCTCCGGCAGTATTGATGTAACAGGAAAGCCTTCCTTTCTTAAAGCGTTTTTTCCGGTCAAAGAAAAGAAACATTCCCTCATATATACCGTAGTCGGTAAAATGGTTTCCGCCGTCCGCACGGAAGATAACAATATCTTCGCTGCACCCCTGCAAAAAGCAGTCGGGTATCGTAACATAAGCCGTAACCTCTTTTTCGTCAATCACAATAAGCCCTCCTTAACCGACCATACCTGTCGGCATAGTGATTTCGGCTTTTTCCGGTGGTAGCCGCAGGTTCTGACACAGAACCCCATTCCTTATGCTGTCCTTTCCGAAGCGCCGTCTGATTTCTTCAACACACTTTTCCATTCGCTCCAATTTGTCCTGTTTTGCGGCGTCCATAAACATATCTATTTGACGGGGCGTGTCTTGTGGAACAAGATTTATGGCTTGTACCGTCACAGAACGGATACGGACGCAGAGGGGCAAGACAGGCTCAGGAGTTGCTTGCAGAAGTTACCGGTCTGTTTGCCGGCGGTGAAATGGCTGACGAGGATATGCGTGAAATGGTTGACGCTATTCAGGAAGCATATCTCATCGCAAAGAAAAGCAATAAAAAATACACCCCGAAGAAATACCGCAAAGGCGAGTAATCCTCACAGTGAACTAAGTCCAATATATGGGACACATAATAGTTTATAATTTATTATAGGGTAAATATCCGATATACTATAATATGGGAGGTGAGCCGGATTGGGGTATTACACTACGGCTGAGATTGTGAAAATCGTAAACAAGCTCATTGACCGTTGCGGCACTCGTGACCCGTACAAGGTCGCAAAAGAGCTTGGTATCAATATAATCTACCGAAATTTTGACAAGCAGCGTGGAGCATACAAGGTTATACTGAAGAACCGCTTTGTTTTTCTTAAAAACGGTATGCACCCGGTCGTGGAGCAGATAGTGCTATGGCACGAAATCGGGCACGATGTTCTACACAGGCAAGAAGCGGTTGCTGTCGGCGGGTTCAAAGAGTTCAATATCTTTGATATGAGAGAGAACCGTATGGAGTATGAAGCAAATATCTTCGCTTCTCAGGCTTCGCTTCCGGACGACACTATTTTGGAATACATTGAGAACGGCTATGACATTCAGCAGATTGCACGGGCAATGTGTTCCGACATAAACCTAATTGCTCTGAAAGTAGATACGCTGATTGCACAAGGCTATCAACTTCGCAAACAGGAACACCAAAACGATTTTCTTAAATACAGCAAAAAAATATAAGACCGTCAAGTCTCGAATGAGATCTGACGGTCTTTACTATTTCTCTTTTATTAAGGTGTTTCTATTTCTGTTGCGAAGTATATGACGCAGACAGCATATTTCCACCTGACGGATTCTATTATATGTGACTCCCATATTTTCAGCGACTTCTTTTTTGCTCATTGGTTTTCCGGTATATATTCCCCAAAGCTGAGCTACGATTTCCTTTTGATGGTCGTTCATATCCGTATCCTCAAATGCAAATAGAAAACTGTCGCTGTCAAAATCAGGGTTTAATTCATAATCAATAGTATTCGTTGTATCACAATACCAAGCAATTCTCTCTTTAACCTTATCTAAATAAAGAGTTTGAGAGACAACTTTATCAGATTGATATAGACGGTTTCTGCGCCTCACATCATACCAACCTTCCCGAACAAATTCTTCACCAACCATTCCTGAACTCATTCCACCGGCAGCAAATCGTTCAATATAGACAAGGTGGTTGCTATAAATCCTCATACCAAACTCTTGGACAATACTCTTATATTTTTCATAGAAGAACTGTTCGTCCATAGGTAGTTTGTCATAGGTGAATTTGCGTGCTGCATAAGCCCACCATAATGGCGCACCTCGGCTACCCCAATGCTTTGGAGGAGAAAGGAATAACTCATAACCGTAATGCTGCCCTTCTTCTCGAAACCGGAGAAAAGGCATAGTTTCATCCAAATCTCCAAAAAGATGAGGAACTTTTTTAATCTGTTCAGCCATAAACAAATAATGATTATCCCCGCAACCAAGCACCGCTTTTTCAAAGCCAATAATATCCCAATCAGGAAACAACTCTTTTCCTGCTTTGTCGAAGCACTCATACGCTGCCTGATGATGTAGAATGTCGTTATAGGTCAATTTATCATATGGTATAGGCATAATAAATTCTCTCAATTCATCTCGTTTTTCATTACTCGTGCAGGAATACCTTAATATAAATCTTGACCCACGAGCCTTTCTTTTCCTTTGAGGTAATCTTACCGAAAAGGAGCTTTCCGGCGTCCATCAGGCGAGCAAATATAACATTATCCTGCTTTGGTACATAACCGATTTTCACGCCGTCAACAGTCTTAATGACAATCGCTTGCTTATCATACCGGTTATCGGGTTCTCTGAAAAATTCAAGTCTGTCATCGTTATTCAGATGTGGCTCTAATTCTTCAATACCTTCAATATGGGTTGTCCCGGCTACATATGTATCAAAAAGAAATATATCTTTTTCAAAAGGTTTGGGTATGGAAAGCTCTCCGCCTTTGCCGTGCAAGAGTCCTACAAGTCCGTTGCCGCCGGATTTAACCAAATCTCCCATTATCTCACCTCAACATTTCTTCGATTCTCGACTTATAAATAGAGATAAGTTCGTTATACTGTTCAAGAATATTTTCAAGTTCTTGTTTTTTCTGCTCGGTTTTCTCTGTATCCTCAAGAATATCCTTCATCGTGTACGGATACTCTGATTTGATATTATCAATGCTCTCTCTTATAGATTTCAGTAATCCCTGTAAACGCTCTCGTTCTTCGACAAGCTGTGTCATAGCGTCCTTATGCTGTTCAGGCAGCGGATTGTTTCCGACCATTTCGCCGATAATCCTCAATGTTCCCAAATCGCCGCTTTTATAGGCTGATACTGCATTATCAAATAATTGAACCTGTGCTTCTGAAACATCGGGGTTAATATCAGGGTGCAAAGCCTTTACTATTTTACGATAGAGCTTTTTCAGTTCTTTATTTTCCTCATCGGTCAAGACCTCCGCCTTACTTCGCTTCAGAGCGTCATTCATCTTGTTTATCTGTTCATCAAGCTGCTTCTGATACTCGGCAAATTCGTTGTCAAGGACTTCCTCAATAGCAGAGATGATGACTTTTTCTTGTCTGTTCTTCTTTGCCTGAATCAATTCGATTTTTCTTTTCAGTCGTAAAGCCGCACATTGTGCTTCATAAGCCTTATACTCTATGCTTCCGAGATTAAGCATATATTCTGTTTCGATGTTTTTGCAGATAACGAACTGAAGCTCATCACGCTCAAGCAAAAGCATTGATAATTCGGTACGCATTTTCTCGACTTCGTTTTTCAGTTTTTCAAAATCAGGGAATACAATAACATTACCGGCAGAGGAAGTATCCGCCGGAGCTTCGGTATCTTCTTCATCATCCTTGAACATCATATATTCAGCAGCACGACCGGCAAGCCGCTTTTTGATTTCGTTATCGTCCATTCAATCACACCTCGCTTTACAGAATATATCGGACACTCGAATTTCAATTACTACACCGTATAATAATCAAACTATCATTAACACCTGCAAATCACGATTCTTTTAGCTGGTAGCAATAAGAGAGAGCTTCTTCAACAGCGTCTATTATTTCTATTGAAAAATCTTTCTTTCTAACATCCAAAGCCTTGAGCATCTTTTTGTTTTTTTTGAAGGTCTTATACAAAAGTTTCTTGTTTTTATCATCCAAATCAATTTTGTAAAGCAAATTCGCAAAAGAAATAATAAGCGGCTTATAATCGTTACACATTCCGGTATCTGCTTTTCTATTTTTCCAAGAAATATACATATCAAATTCATTATCAGCAAACTTCGGCAATAATCCCATTATAGGATTAACAAGTAGCTGCGTTGATGACAGCATAAGGTTAAGATAAGCTCCAAGTTCGTATTGTTGTGCTTCTGTCATAGCATCGTAGTCTGTTCCAAAGCTTTCTATCTTGGAAATAGCTTCTCTAAGCATTTTGCATTCATTGTTAATTCTTGAAGTACGTTCACTCAGTTCAACTATGGCAAGTTTATATGATTTAACATCACGTTTGCTAATAAGCGTAAAGATGTCCTCTATTTTTTTCTTGTCGCTTGCGGATTTCCAAAACATCAATCCGCTCGCTATAAGAGCAACACCGGCAATTGCCCATCCAACAGGACCGGCAAGGGCAAGAAACGCATTGCCAGCAGCCATACCGCCACCGCCTGCTGCAAGTGCTCCTCCGCCAAGCCACGCTAAGGCAGCATTTGTAGCAGCAGCTCCACTCAATGTAGAAATAGCCGTACCGGTAGAAGCAACTCCAAAGGTTGTTGCAATTCCCATAGCTGCCGTAGGGCCGAGTGCAACCACTGCTACTCCTGCTCCTACACCAGCCGCACCTGCTCCCGCATTTTTTACTGCTGCCGCTCTATAATCGCTTTCAATTTTTTCAGCCTGTTGTTTCCAATTCAAGCGAATTTTCTTTAACTTTTCACATTCCAACTTTTTATCGGTAGGGATATTGCGAATTTCGTCAAATAGTTCTTGAATATTATTTAATTCAACGCATAAGCTGTTTGAGTGTTCGCCAAGTTCTTCTATTTTTTTGTTGGTTTCATTTATAGCTGCTTGAGCTTCATCTTGTGCCAATTTTAATTTTGATTTTTTCTTATTGCACATAAAGAACCTCCTCGGAAGTATTGGTCTATTTCTGCCTTCGACTTTACCGATTTTTCGTTTGGTACATTACGCAATTCAGCAAGGCGTACTGACTTAATGAAAGCATCTTCATACAGTTCACTTGTTTGAAAGTCATTTACAAAGGTAAGCAATTCATTATCGTTATACGCTTCGGAAAGGGCTTTCAATCCTTCTATATAGTCATCGACAATGATGGTCTCTCGTTTTATGAATATGACATCAGCATTAGATTTTTTCGATTGTATTCCACGCTTTATTTCTCCATAAAGCGAAATCGTAAAGCGACCCACACCTATAATGTTGAATCGCAAGAAGAACTCTGCAATGTTAAAAGTGCCTCCACCAGCGGTTATTGCTCTAATCGAGGCATCTCCTATGTCTATTAAACAGAATGTTCCGTGAGCCACTGTAAGCATTCGTTTTACAGTGGCATTAGAAAACGGTTCACAAGTTTTCCAAAGTGGAGACAAACTTTTATCTTCTTTGGGAATAGTAATGAAATATTTGATGAGACGTCTTATTGAATAAAGAAGTCTAACAACCATTTCATTAATAAACACAGGGATTGCTTGCGTGGTTTGGAATCGTACATCATATCCCTTTTCAAACATTTTCAAAGCAAGCTCATTAACCGATTTATCAAACTCGGATGCGGGAATATTCAGTTTTCTCTTAATTGCAATTACGTCATTACTCCAAGCCCATATTGGAGAAGGTATACCCATTCCTCTGCCTTTACTACTTGAAGAACCTGACACATCAGAAATCAAATGACCAATCCAATTTGCTATCCCGCAAAATATCTTGCTTGGAATATTATCTCCGTGCAACTCAAATTTGCCATCTGAATTATTGAGAGAGATAAGTTCTCCATTTGATACAAAATCCGATGTATTGGTAAACTGATTGAGAATTGAAAAGAACAATCCTAACAAGGTCGGATTATGTCCCAATGATTTGAAATGATGATTGCTTGGTGTCAAATTTATCAAATCACGAAATATTCCGCCGCCAACACTTTGGTCATAAGGAATCTTAAATTGCTTCTCAAGGTATCCAATCGCAGACGATAGAGAGGTATTATCGCCTGAATAGCCACAGAATTTAGCAAAACTAATCGTTCTATCGGCAAACCATTTATCCGTAATTTCTCCTAAAGGGGATTCTCCCGGTTTGCCCACAAGGAATACATCAATCAAACCGCACAAAGCTCCTGAGCTGGCAGCTAAAATATAATCATATTTATCACATTCCGGAGTAAGAGCTTTTATCGTATCAAGCGTTTCATTGAGTTGTTCTTCCAGATTGAGCCGTTCATCATTTGCATCAATAAGTGCATCAGATATTGTATTAGGAAATATATATTTTCCTTCATCAACATCAAATTCAAGCAAGATAGCTTTATTGTTTTCCAAATTTATTTCAACTCCTTCCCCAAAGAACAATCCTGTCTTTTATAAAGTGAAACTCTTTGCTTCATCAATTTTTCATTATTCCAATTCAAAACAAGACTGTACAATGCCATCTAACTGCTCTCTAATCATTGAAAAGTCGCAGTCCAAATCAAGCGTTTTTACAGAAATAGCATTGCCGCCCATTTTGTATTCGTTGTTTGGTAACACTACTTCGTCTGTCTTTGCATAGAGCAGCATTCCGGACACATTTCCGGTTCTCTCTGTATCAAGGTTTTTTACATAAGTAAATATCTGATACAGATTCCCCGAATGTAAGGTGTTTACATCATATTGCTTCTGCGTTGTATGAGAGTAATATTTTGCGTCGATTACCAATGTCTCATCGCCTTGTTTCAGCATAATATCACTCTGCATAACAGGCAGCATTTCTCTGTAATCATCATCGGTATCCCAAGGAATTTGAGACGCCGACGCTTTTATTTCAGGATGTTCCTTCCTGTAATACTCAAGAATAAACTTTTCATATAGCCTGCACATACGCTGTTCGTCGAGGAAGTCCATCAACTTTGTACTTCCGTCAGAAGTTGTCTGCAACAACACTTTCAGTATCAGGTAACAAATCGAAATCAGCATTTGGTATGTCTGATTGTTCTTGTTGAATTGCAGCTTCCAGTTTATACTTTCTCGGTTCAATGGCTCTACCTCTGAGAAATAGATGAGAAGTTTACGAAGCTGCTTTTTTCTGTCCTTGCTGATACTGCTTCTTACAAGAGTATCCATAGTCGTGCGGATAATTCGATTCATATATGAGTTTACGGAAAACTCGTCATAATTACACACCAACTGCTTTTTAAGCATTGATTGCTCTTTTACCGAAGCGGAAATATCTATTTTGCCACGGAGAGCTGACAAGGACTCTGTTTGAAGCACATATTCTTTACCTAATCCTCTTTTGATTTGCAACGAGACTCCCTTAATGAGAATGGCTGCACATAATTCGGCGACATTATCAAATTCTTCAGTCGCCACCAGTTTATATCCCTGCTCATTCAAGACCTGAAACGCATATGAAAGCATATAGTATATGTTTTGTATGCGTATCATTTTATTGCACTCCTTAAGGTTGCAGACCAATCTCTTACCTTTGTAGGTTCATCAAACCAATATTCCTTGATTAACGGTATCACTTCATACTCCACAACAGATTTTAGCCATTCATCGGTAATTTCATCGTCGGTACAGAAGTAACTATGTCCAATTCTGAAGCCGTCTCCTAATGACTCGTCTGATGAAATTGTATTGTTAAGGGACTCGACTACAGTTATCAGGCTTTCCAGTTTTGGAGAGTTCTTTTCCGCCAAGTAATTCTTGAAACCTTCCGAAGAAAAAGCCGGTGCAAAATCAAAGAATGCGAACCTTCTTCTTAAAGCATAATCCATAAGTGCAAGGCTTCTGTCTGCTGTGTTCATCATTCCGATAATCCTCACATTCTGAGGAACTGTGAACCATTCGTTTGAATAGAGCAGTTTTATCTTCTCACCACGCTTGTCTTTCTCAATCAACATCATCAATTCGCCGAGAATTTTACTCAAATTACCACGGTTGATTTCATCAATGATGAAGAAATAAGGTCTTTCATTATCTTCTTCCGCTTCCTTGCAGAACTTGTAGAACGCACCGTTTTCAAGTTCAAATCCTTCTTTTGAAGGTCTGTATCCCTGAATAAAATCTTCGTAAGAGTAGCTTTGGTGGAACTGCACCATTGCTACACGGCTGGTGTCTTTCTGCCCCATTATGGAATAAGCAAGTCGCTTTGCGGCGAAAGTCTTGCCAACACCCGGAGCACCCTGCAAAATAACATTGTATTTTGCTTCAAGCAATTCTGTCAGGGTGTTATATGTATCTTCGTCCATATATACTTCATTCAGAAAATCGTCCTTTGAATATGGCGGATACTTGATTTCTTTCTGTTCCGACACTTCTTCCGGCGTATCTTCAGCGAACAAATCAAGAAGCTTCTGAACATAATCGGGATAAGCCGATATGTTGGTAAGTGTTTTCATAACAGCCTGTCCGGGGTGTTCCCATTCGCCGTTATTTTGCCAGTCAACTTTTCTTATATGTTTATATGTATCTCTTGATGAATCGTAAAAATAATCGGAAGTCACAACACCTCTGCCGATTATTTTGTGCATTCCTTTTTTAACAAAAACCACATCGCCGACTTTAATTTCGTTTGCAAACTGCCATAGGCAATGAGCATTATTCTTGTAGGAATAGCTTGCGTCATAGACTTTCTTCATAAATTCTTTGATTTCTTCCTTAGAAGCAAAGTCTTTCAGGTTGGTTACTTCGTCCCAGCCTATCCCCATAATGCCATTCTTGAAAAACTCGTCCCACATACAAGCATTATCGCCGGGAGAATAAATCCAGTAATCTGTTTCTTTCACATTTGAGTCAACGGTTTTTGTCGGAGGTTCTTCCGGTTTTCCCGCTTGGCTGCTTTTCCACGCACAATAAGAAAGCTCAGGGAAGCTGTGGTATTCGTATTCTTTCTGATTGAGAGCATTTTTTGCCTGCTCACACATAAACAGATAACTCGTTCCGTCAGGCAAGCCTTTATTTATATCAGAAAAGATTGTCGTAAAATAGTGCGGCATATTATCGACATCAGTAATAAAGGCTCTGTTGGTTGAGTCTAAATTGATGAATGTATAAGGTCTTACCCAATAAAGACCCATTGTAATATTCCACTTAATCATCTTCTGCTTTGTAACTGTGTCATAAGCAACAATGAAAGCGTTTTTATTTTCTGCGGAAGCTTCATCAGAGTAGGCAATGGCTTTTTCAAGCAAATTCCACAGATTATCTATATCGTGTTCTCCACGGTTTCCCTTATATGCGAAGAACCACGCACTTAAATTCATTACGACAGGAATACCATCAAACTCTGCCGGGACAGCAGATTTTATTGAAAACTGTTTTGCAAATTGCTCCAACAAAGCAATTCGATTGGTATTGGTAATTCCTTTATTAAATGAACCGAAGATAGTAAAAGGGCAAATATCCTCGTATGTCTCTTTGCCTTTTTCCTTAAATGGAAAGTTCATTCCTGCGTCTGAGAAAATTGTTTTCAGTTTTTCAATTAACTCGCTGCGGTTATTTTTATATTCTAATAGAGCGGTAGCCAGCTCCATATAGAAGTTTGTCCATTGAAATTTAGTATCCATAATCGTCCTCCGTTACCTTATGCGTCCATCATATTATCCGTCCAAAGTTCACACTGTGTCATAACTGTCTGAACAGCGTCCTCCATACCTTCCGGCGGATACTTGTGCTTTTTCAAAAGTTTCTTGATAAGCATACGCATTTTTGCTCTTGCAGACTCACGCTTTTGCCAGTCTATCGTTTTATTCTTACGGAGCGTATCAGCAAGCTCCTTTGTAATGGCAATCAGTTCATCGTTTTCGTAGAAATCCTTAATTGCTTGCGGCTTTGTTAATGCGTCATAGAAGGCAAGCTCATCGGCAGTCAGTCCGAGCTTGTCGCCCTCTTTTTGTGCTGCGGCGATTTGCTTTGCCAATTTCAGCATTTCTTCGATGACTTCTTCATTGGTCAGCATACCGTTGAGGTAAGAATTAAGAGAACGCTGCATAATCTCGCTGAATTTTTCAGACTTAACCACATTCGTCCTGCGATAGACCGACACCTGCTCCGCAATCAGTTTTTTCAGGAGTTCAACAGCAAGGTTCTTTTCCTTCATATTTGCGACTTCCTGAAGGAACTTCGGGTCAAAGAGAGAAAACTCCTCTTTAATGTCTGAGAACAGGTTGATAACGCCATCGCTCTTGATACTCTGCTTCAAAAGCTCGTTGATTCTTGCGTTCATCTCCGGCAGGGAAATCTTCTTTCCGACGCCTGTGTTTGTCAGCCTGAGTACCAATACACGCACGGACTCGAAAAATGCTGCTTCAAAGCGGCTGTCCTCATCAACCAAAGAAGAACAGAGAGATAATGCCTGATGAAGCATAAGTGCTTCTTTTACGAAAGAGTCTTTCTCATCAACTCTTTCTCTGCCCATAATGAAGTTGACTGCACCGCTGATAGTCTTTGCTCTTTCAAGGTCTGTGCCGTTTTGGAACTTGGAATAATCATATCCGTGGAATTTGTCACGGCAAACAGACAACTTTTCCAAGAACTTCGGATAAGCAACCTTAGCAACATCAGTATCGCCGTAGTTCTTTTTGTCACGGGAGGTGTAGTCATTCATTGCCTGCTTTAAGGCGGTGGCAATGCCTACATAGTCAACGACAAGTCCGCCTTCTTTATCTCTGAATACACGGTTTACACGGGCGATTGCCTGCATAAGATTGTGTCCGGACATAGGCTTGTAAACATACATCGTGGCAAGAGACGGCACATCAAATCCGGTCAGCCACATATCAACAACAATAGCGATTTTCAAAGGGCTGTTATTGTCCTTGAATTTCTTTGCAAGCTCGTCCTTATGGTGCTTATTCCCGATAATCTGTCGCCATTCTTCCGGGTCATTATTACCGGAGGTCATAACGACTGCCACCTTTTCCGTCCATGCAGGGCGAAGCTCCAAGATACGCTTGTAAATCTTCATAGCGATAGGGCGGGAATAGGCAACAATCATCGCCTTACCGGTCAACAGGTTTTCACGGTTATTCTCGTAATGGTCGAGAATATCGCAAACTAACGAATTGATTGTGTTATCGTTGCCGAGAACTGCTTCCATCTGTCCAAGCTCACGCTTGCTCTTTTCAATGACTTCCTCATCTGCATTGGCTGCCATAATGTCGTACTCGGCGTCAATCAATTTTAAGGTCGCTTCATCAAGGTTGAGCTTAATTACACGGCTCTCATAGTAAACCGGTCGGGTAGCACCGTCCTCGACGGCCTGCGTCATATCGTAGATGTCAATGTAATCTCCGAACACTTCACGGGTGCTGCGGTCTTTGGAGGAGATAGGAGTGCCCGTAAAGCCAATGTATGTAGCGTTCGGTAAGGTGTTGCGGATAATACGGGCTGTGCCGATAACACGCTTGGCAACATCTTCGCCTTCTTCGTTCTTGGTAATCTTTATTTTCTCGGCAAGTCCGTATTGACCTCTGTGTGCTTCATCTGCCATAACAACGATATTGTGGCGTTCAGACAGCGGTTCGTGTGACTCCTCAAACTTTTGCATTGTGGTAAAGATAATGCCGTTTGCCTGTCTGCCGGCAAGCAGAGCTTTCAAGTGTTCACGGCTTTCTGCGTGCATAGGTTCTTGTCTTAAAAAGTCCTTACACTTTGCAAACTGTCCGTAGAGCTGGTCGTCAAGGTCGTTTCTGTCGGTCAGAACAACGATTGTAGGACTGTCTAAGGCTTCCTGCAACAAATGGGCATAGAACACCATAGAAAGCGATTTGCCGCTTCCTTGTGTATGCCAGAACACACCGCCTTTACCGTCTGTAACGGTAGCGTGTTTTGTGGATTCAATCGCTTTTCTTACCGCAAAATACTGATGGTAGCCAGCAAGAATTTTGAATGTGTTGATACCCTCATTAGAGAAACAAATGAAGTTCTTGATAATATCGAGCAGTCGTGCTTTTGTGAACATACCCTCAAAGAAAGTGTCAAACTGAGCATACTGTGTGTTTTCATAGTCGCCGTCTTTGGTTTTCCACTCCATAAAGCGGTCTTCACCGGAGGTGATCGTACCCGCTTTGGAGGTCAACTGGTCACTCATAACGCAGATAGCGTTGTAAATGAACATAGACGGGATTTCCTGCATATAGTTACGGAGCTGCCTGTACGCTTCGGAAGTGTCCGTTTCTTCACGGGAAGGAGATTTTAGCTCAACCAAAACAACAGGTAAACCGTTCAAAAAGAGAATTACATCCGGGCGTTTGTTGCTGTTTTCAATGAAAGTCCATTGATTTGCTACGATAAAGGAGTTATTGTCGAGATTTTTGTAGTCAACAAGATAGACGATAGAGGAGCGTTCCTCACCGCCGACAAAAAATCTAACTGGGATACCGTTTTGCAGATAGTCCATAAAGACTGCGTTTTTCTGCACAAGCTCTCCGTTTTCAAAGTTTTTCAGCTTATACAAGGCGTCCTGAATGGCGTCATCAGGCAACCCTCTATTCAAACGATACAGAGAGTCAAGCAGAACTTCCTCATATAACGGACTGTAAAAGTCTCTTTCAATATCGGGACCGTATGCGTACTCGTATCCCAAATCATTTCTGAACAGCTCGATTACTGAATTTTCATAATCGGCTTCGGTATATAATCCCGGCATACATCTCTCTCCTTATCATTCTTTTTCTCTTTCAAAATGAAAACGCCACAATTTTTCAATATCGCTATAATTAGCACTTCTGTTTTTTGGTGTATTTGTATCTCCCAAGCGAGTATATATTTGGTTTTCATTAATTCCATGATAGCGTTTGGTTAAGTAAAACGGTACATATTTAGAACTCTTGCATTTTATCACAACTATTCGCATATATTTATAAAACAAGTCTTTAACTTCAATTTCTGGCAGATGGTCTCCTGCAAACTGTTGAGTTCTTAAAAAATCAAAAATATTATTTGATTTCCAGTTTGTATCAACGCCTACAACATTATAGTCATCTGTCACACCGAGAACCAAGTAAGCATCTCTGTTTTCTATATTATTTGATAAGCACAAAATGTCGTGAAGCAAGTCCTCGTTGTTTCCGTGTGGGATTTGCTTGAAGTCGTAATAATAATCTTCTTTACGACTTCGTATCATTGCAACAATTTCAACATTTAATGGGTCAATTTGTAGTTCTTTGGCTTTTAACGAATCGACTATGAATTTCAAAGAGTCTTTTTCATCTTTATCAGCTTTGCCATTAACAACAGTGTTTTTTGTTCTGTTAGAATCATATATGGTAACAATTGCACCACTATTACTAAATTTCAATTGCCAATTTACACCGTTGTTTTCCCTTTCTACACAATCTGAAATTTCATATCCAATATCGTTTAGTTTTGATTTTATGTATTCAATATCAACACTAACTTTTGACATGTAATGATTCCTTTCTATAAACAATAATTTAGCGGCTTAGAGGTCGATGTCTGAGACATCCAGCTCGCCGGACATGAGTTTAGGCAATAAGGTATCTCGTAAAGATGCCAAGTTCGCATTTTCGCATCTCAGATTGCGGATTTCAGAAAATAGAGGTTGGATAAGGTCATCGAAATCCCTTAATACACTCTCTGGGGGAATAATGGCGGGCACACTCTTCAAGTTGCCCTGACTGATTTTTTGCTGAACAGCTCCCGTTACAATGGATTTGATGTTTGTCAGGCTGAAAAATAGGTACAATTCTTCGACAGAGAAGCCAAGTTTTCCTGTTAGAATGTGGGCGTGGTTATTAACCCAGAACTTGCCGTTTATGTATTGAAGGATAGGAAAGCCTCTGTCATCGACTACAGTACCGTCCTCTCCGAGCAAAAGGTATATCCCATCAAAAAGGTAATCGTCAACATAGTCCATAAGCGAGGTGGCACCGTAATAAGGATAGATTTTATCCATCTTGGCTCGCTGGGCGCCCGAAAGAGGTATCCGGTTTGAGTCGTGAAGCTCAATGATCTCACCAACGGAACCAATACGCCACTCAGATGGCATTGTTCCATCAGCAGAAAAAGGCTCAAAGTCGATGAACCACGATTTGTATAGAGCCTGTGCCTGCTGCTCTAAATTATTGTTTATGACATTATTATGCTCTATCTTGTCGTCAATAGCCTTTAACAATCCACCAATTTTCCTTTGTTCCTCAATAGGCGGTAATTCTACATCTAAATTGCCAACAACATCAGTTTGGACTCGTTGGCGACCTGATGAACCAACCATAGATTTAATTGCCGGATTGCGAACCAAAGGGCTGCAAATCAAATAGTACAAGAAATCAGCATCACTTACGCCGTCAATTGCACGAAAGACAATATACTCGGTTGAACCAAAACCTACTTCGCCATCACTCAAAACTGAAACTTTTGCAATTTTTCCGTTCTCAAGACAAGGAGTAATTCTTGCCATAATCGTGTCGCCGTTTCTGAATTTTGTGCCACCCTTATATTCTTCAAGCACAAATTCTGGAATGTCCCTACAAAAAGGCTGTAACTTATCCATTGGCACTTTTTTTGCCACGACGCCCTTACCGAGACTCTCTCTTGGGTTAATATATGCGATTTCTGATAGCTTTTTCGTAGTCCAATTACACTTCATATCCAATCGCCCCCAGTTTCTTGCGGATTTCGTCCTCCAGTTCGTGAGACTTAGCAAACGTCTCCGAAAGCTCAGAAGTAAGGCGAGTCATCTTTTCTTCAAACGGTTCGCCGTCGTCCTCGACTTCTTCAATACCCACATATCTGCCCGGTGTCAAAATGAAGTCTTGCTTTTCGATTTCCTGAAGGTCGGCAACCGCACAGAAGCCTTTGACATCTTCAAGCGTACCTTCTTGGAACGCCGTAAATGTATCTGCCAGCTTTTGAATATCCTCATCGGTAAAATCTCTGTGCTTGCGGTCAACCATATAACCCATTTTACGAGCGTCGATAAACAAGGTTTTGCCTTTTTGCTTCTTATTTTTTGTGATGAACCAAAGGGTAACAGGAATAGTAACGCTGTAAAAGAGCTGAGTCGGCAGAGCAACAATGCCTTCCACAAGGTCAGCCTGAATGATATTCTTTCTGATTTCGCCCTCGCCACTTGACTGAGAGGACAAAGCACCGTTTGCAAGCACAAGACCGATTTTTCCGTTAGGTGCAAGGTGGTGTATCATATGCTGAATCCACGCATAGTTGGCATTGCCGGCAGGCGGTGTGCCGTACTTCCAACGGACATCGTCTTTGAGCTTTTCCTGTCCCCAGTTGGAAAGATTGAAAGGCGGATTTGCCATAATAAAGTCGGCTTTCAAGGTCTTGTGTAGGTCATTGAAAAATGTATCTGCCTGATACGGACCGAAATCGGCATCAATACCTCGAATAGCCATATTCATTTTTGCCATTTTCCAAGTGTCGGCATTGGACTCCTGACCGTAAACGGCGATTTCGCCACGCTTTCCGCTGTGAGCCTGAATGAACTTCGCACTCTGTACGAACATACCACCCGAACCACAGCAAGGGTCATATACACGACAGTTCTTGAACGGCTTTAAGATAGCAACGATTGTTTTAACAATACTTGCCGGAGTGTAAAACTCGCCGCCCTTAACACCTTCATAAGCCGCAAACTGCTGAATACAATACTCATAAGTTCTGCCGAGAAGGTCTTTGCTTTCTTCTGTGTCGCCCATATCCATATTTGTAAACAGGTCAACAACATCACCTAAAACACGCTTGTCCAAATCAGGGCTGGCGTAGTTTTTAGGAAGCACATTTTTAAGGGTGGTGTTTTCCTTTTCGATGGCTCTCATAGCGTCATCAATAACAGTACCGATTTCCGGTATATGAGCGTTCGACGCAATCTTGCTCCAACGAGCGTCCTCCGGCACGAAGAAGATATTATCTTCTACATAAGCGTCTCTATCGTCCTCGAAGCCGTCGCCTTCGGCAACAAGCTCCTGATAGCGTTTATCAAAAGCACTTGAAATGTAACGCAGGAAAATAAGACCTACGATAACCTTTCTGTATTCCGCTGCGGGGATATGCCCCCAAAGGACACACGCTGCGTCCCAAATCTGTTTTTCAAAGCCGATATTGGCGTTATTTCCGGTAGCCATAACACAAATCCTTTCTCCATTTATTATAACGAAAACTTATCGTCGCAAATATCCATTATCATTTTAGCAATAGTGGTGTCCCATAAAACGGACTTATCACTTATCTTCGGGTAAAACTTCCATAATATCATCAACAGTACAATTCAAAGCTCTGCATATTTTAGCAAGGGTATCTGTTGTAACGGCTTCATCATTGCCCAGTTTACGCATTGTGTATTTTGTAAGCTCTGCGGTTTCCTGTAAATCTATCTTTTTCATATCTCTGTCCAGCAAAATATGCCACAGTTTCTTATATGTAACTGCCATTCGTGTCCTTCCTTTCAGTGTGTTTCAACGAGAATATAGTAACTCATTAAAGAGTATAGCACAAAACGCTCCGATTTTCAATATAATTACTGCTATTTCGCACTTTTTCGCTTTAAGGCAATCTCGACACCAACTATTCGTTATATTAAAAAAGAGGTGCGATTGCACCTCAACTACATAGCTTATTCTCTTGAACCATCAGGGAGATAGAAGCAATGACCTTTTCGACCGGCGGTTCTTTTCCGTCCGGGGCAATTTGTTTCCAAAACGCCTGTGCCGTAGGGTCTGTGCTTTTCATCGCCGCCCTAATAGCAACTCTCATTTCATTTCTTACTTCCTGTTCGCTTATTCCGTGTGCTTTTGCAACTTCCTTAATTATGTACTTCAATATACTTCCTCCTATGTCTTGTGGTGATTATCTATCACTAACAGTTATAGTTATACCACAACCGATTTGTCGAAGTCCCGCAATACTTGTCGAAAGTATAATTTTTTTCTCATCAAAAAAAGAAAGCCCGCTTTTTATGGCGAACTTTCGTGATTTATGGTGCGATTTGCTTTGAGTGTTTTAATAGGGTATCAATAACCTCATATATCTTGCTTCTATCTTCGGGAGCAAGCTTGGCAAGTTTTTCGTTTAGTATGGAGTTCTTGACGGTATATCCCGTTTCCAAAACATCAGCAAGAACCATATCAGATGATACTTCCAAAGCGTTTAGTATCTTAATAAATGTTTCAAGTGATGGAATTTTCTCTCCACGCTCGACCATACCGATATAATTTGTTGTTAGTCCGGCTTTCTCTGCTAAATCCTCCTGACGGAACTTTTTCATAAGACGATACTTTCTGATATTCTTGCCGATTGTATCAAGCTGCATCACATCACCTCCTTTGGTGTACTTCTATAACTATTAGTATAGATTATGCTGAAAGCGATATACACCAACCTCACGGAAGATAAAACAACTATTAGTGATGATTTTCAAAGAAATTTGTGTTATAATGTCTTATGTCAGGAGTGATTTACAATGGCTTTGGAAACAACAGCTACCTTTATAGGTCATAATGAATGTTTTGGATTATCCGCAGAAAAGCTCAAAAATGCGATACGAGAGGTAATCGAAAAGGGCGTGACAGATTTTCTTAGTGGAGGGCAAGGCGGCTTTGACAGGTTATGCGGTCGCTGTGTCTATGAACTCAAAAAAGAGTATCCGCACATCAATAACTATCTTGTTATTCCTTATCTTTCTTTCAATGTTTGTGATAAAGAGCTTTTCGATTCGATAATATATCCCGACGGATTTGAAAAATACAATTTCAAATCAGCCATTCCCGCAAGAAACAGATATATGGTGGATAATTCCAGCTATGCAATCTGTTTCGTCACTCATTCTTGGGGAGGTGCTGCCAAGACTTATGAGAGAGCCAAGAAGAAAAAACTCCAAATAATCAACTTAGGAGCAAAAGAGGATGGGGAAAGAAAGAGTGATATTCAGTAATCGGTTTGACCGACCGACGCTTGAACAAATTGAAGAAGAAATGAAAAAAGAGAATTACGATGATAACGAAAACTTGATGTCAGCGGAAGAATTTCTTGAGTTTTTGAAGAAGAACAGAAGGGCTATCCCCAATGAAAAGCGTATAGCTAATAAAGATAAATTTATATGGGCAGTCCGTGAGTTATCGGAAACCTATGAAATTGACGCAGATTTGAAAGAGGGCGATGACGGATATACCGCATCTCTCTATATGAACTATGCTTCATATAATGGATATATAAAGAAACTGCTTGGACTTATTTTTATCTTGTCCGATGACTTTTCTGTGTTCGAAGCGAAAGATAATAGAGATAGCGATTTGCTGATGTGTTTTACTTATCACACTCACAATGTCTATCTGAAAGATAGAGAAATAACAGATTTTGAATAATGTACTTGATGGCTACTCAAACGAGCAGCCATCTTTTTTGAGTTTTTTATCCGTTTATTCCCACTTAAAGAACTTAACGGCAACACTAATACAAACAACTGTAACGGCAACCATTGTCACGATTGGAAACCATATATTACCAGTAGGCAACCCAAGAAAAGTAGTTTTCATTAGTTGAATTCCCTGTGTCAACGGAAATACAGACACTATTTTTTGCATAGTCATAGGCATTACTTCAATAGGCAGCGTAGCACCTGAAAAAATCAACATTGGGAAGTACAACAAACAGGCGATAACACTTGCACTTTTTGAATTTTTTGCAACGCCACCGACCATCATTCCTATGCTTAATGTAGATACCATAGTAAGTATCCAACTCCCCAAAAATGCCAAGAGAGAACCGGTTATTCTGACATTCCATATGAGCATACTTGTAAGAATTAGAGTAATCAAAGACACAAGGCAATACAGAATATAAATTGAAAACTCAACTAAGAGTAATTTTACCGGGCTGACCGGTGTAACTTGAAAACGCTTCAACACTTTTCTTTCCCTGTATTCTGATACAACAAGTGGCAGTCCCATCAAACCACTCGCACAAATGCTTATTGTGCAAAGCGCACCGATGGACTGTTCCAGAAAAGTGTACACCACACCATCCGCAGCAGGTTTTGTTCCATAGATGAAGCCAAGAATAATCAAAACCACCAACGGCATAATAATCGCAAAAATAGCCATATTCATATTGCGAATATTAAGTTTCAACTCATTTTTATAAAGTGTTCCAAACGATTTCATTCTCCACAAACCTCCTCACCGGAAATAGCAAGATAAGCGTCCTCAAATCGGTTATAGCCACTTGCTGTTTTAGCCTGTTCAACAGTACCTTGAAATACAATTCTTCCTTGCTTAAGAATACATATCTCGTCACAAAGTGTCTCAACCTCATCCATAAAATGTGAAGTGAGAAAAATAGTTAAACCTTTGCTTTTCAAATCGGATAATATTTTCCATACATCACGTCGTGCTTTTGCGTCAAGACCTGTTGTCAACTCATCAAGGAACACAAGCTGTGGATTGGGAATGAGTGCTAAAACGATAAACAATCGTTGCCTTTCGCCCCCGGAAAGGCTTTTTACTGCATTTTGGATTTTGTCTCCAATTCCAAATTTGGTGCAAAGCCCTTTCCAATCGGATGGATTTTTGTATAGACAGGCTGTTTCCTCGCACAGCTCACTAACTTTGATTTCGGGTTGATAATCACATTCTTGAAATTGTACCCCTACATTTTGAAACAAATTTTTCCTGTCTCTTTTTGGATTGCAACCTAAAACGGTTACTCTGCCACTATCCGCAGTTTTTGTACCTAAAATACACTCAATGGTGGTGCTTTTTCCTGCTCCGTTTGCTCCAAGCAGACCGAATACAGTACCACGCTTTACCGATAAACTGATTTTGTCTATCGCAAGCAGATTGCCATAGGACTTTGACAACTGCTCAACATTAATTACTGTTTGCATAATAATGCCTCCTTTGCTTTATGTCCGCATATAAAAATACCACCAACAAAAACATTGGTGGTAAAATGGAAGGTTATGAAAATTTAATTTTCATATCCTGCAACATTGATTTGATTCTATATGCGTTTCTCTCCGCCGTGGATAAAGAAACAATTAGTCTATCGCAAACAGAAATAATCTCCTCAGACTGTTTTGGTGTATTAAGCGTAACTCGAATATCTGTATCCGGGTTTTGAGATAGTTGATTTAATAATCTCAAAATGGCTTCCAATGAATAATTTGCACATCGCAAAGAGCGAATAACTTTTAGGCGTTTTATGTCGTCATCCGTATATACACGATACCCATTTTCCTTCCTTTTAACAGTAAGCAATCCATTCATTTCCCAATTTCGGAGTGTGTCCATTGAAATACCAAGTTCTTTTGACACTTCACTTCGTTTTAGGTTCTTCGTGTAAGTATTCTCGCAGCCTGATAAAATCTGCTTTACTATTTCTATGGCTTCTTCAGCATTATTTCGTTCTCGTAGAACTTGTTTAGTATATTCATCAATCAATAAAAGTGCGGTATCAAAATCTCTGGTAGCTGAAACCTTAATCATTTGGGTAATTTTCTTTCTAAGTCCATTTTGTAGTATTTCAACTGCAAACGCAACTCGCACTAATCGACATTGCTCTATATGAAAGTCCGTAAATATTCGATATCCATTTGGCAGCCTTTCGGTCTTTGGGATTAGTTTTAATTCTTCATATAGGCGTACGGTATTCGGATGTATTCCAATTATTGTGGCAACCTCAGCCGTTTTATATGTTTGCACCAATAATCACCTCGTTCTTGTAAATTATAGCACAAATCAAAAGTCTGGTGTTATAGTGTAGGGTTTATTAAGCAAATTTCGTTGTCTGTATTTGCTTATATGATTTCTCATAATGTACTTGATGGCTACTCAAACGAGCAGCCATCTTTTTTTAATATGCCGGAATACCTTATGTAGAGAAAGCACTTATGTAAAGAGAATGGGTAAATCTTTCATAATACCGAGAGATTTACCCATTTTTATATATCAAAACTTTACATAACACATAGGCAGTTCATCTCCTGACGATATACTTGGCACAGGAGGTGTTCAAAATGGAAACTAAAAAAATCACGAACCTTGAGGAACTAATTAACCAAACAAAACAGAACCTGAAAGACACAGGATACAGCTCAACGTCCCTCTGCGTGCATGGGAAAATATGGAGAGAGCTTTCCGAATATCTTTCCTCTAAAGGGATTGCATCCTATGCGCCAGTAAATGGTCTGGATTAAATATGGCAGGCCGCAGACTGACAGCAGCTATGTGTTTGTCAAGCATAAAGCCCCTTTTGAAAAAGCCGTGTCTTTTTATTGCGTCATGTCTGTATGTATCAGCAACGCAGGTATCAGCGTGGGAAAAAACGTCAGCCACGGGCTGCATATACTCCGCCACACACTGGCGAGTGAACTGGTGCG
>CAJTVH010000050.1 GCA_910579745.1 uncultured Clostridia bacterium
TGAAAAATGACACGATAACGGAAATTTTAAATTTGAAAAATTATTTTTATTTTCCTTTGCGCGGTGTTTCCTTAATTTATAGCGAAAAAATAAAAGAGTTAATATGGTGTGAGGGATTTGTCTTATTGGAGCTAACTTTTAAAAAGGCTTTGCCTATAATCAATAAAAGAATGAACAAATTATTAAAGCTGTATATATAATACTTTGTTTATTCTCCTGTTAAGCCATGGGGAACACAAAAGTCTTCTCTAAGCTTATTGATTTTATCAACACCTCAAGCAATTATATTTAATTACTGTTTATATAATAAAAATTAGAAAAATATTTTTATATTTGAGTTTATGTTTAAAAATTTAATTTAAGGGCTATACTCCTTTTTGTAATCAATAAAAACAGAAAGGAGTATTTTTTATGTTTATTAAATTTATTAATTTGGTGGTTAAAATTAAGAAAAGAATTTTAAGCTGGGTTTTAGCGGATAGGAAAATTATTTTCGCTTCTCTTTTACTTGGTTTTTTATTTACCTCGGCCGTTACATATTCGGTTACATATTCTGAGGGGATTCAAAAGGGAATAGCCAAAGAAGTACTTAGGTTTCATGTTTTAGCGAACAGCGACGAAGACTATGACCAGAAGCTTAAACTTAAAGTACGTGACGAGATTTTAAATAAATATTATAATGAGCTCAAAAAGTGTGAGAATGTTGAGGAAACAAAACTGTTTTTTGAGGATAATATAGGCGGTGTGATTTCCACGGCGAAAGAGGTTATACAAAAAGAGGGATTTAATTATGATGTCAAAGCTTTTATCGGAAAATCATCTTTTCCGACAAAGAAATACGGTGATGTTTCTTTTCCAGCGGGAGAATACGACGCTTTAAAAATAGAAATAGGCGACGCTAATGGAAAGAACTGGTGGTGCGTTATGTTTCCTCCCCTTTGCTTTGTAGACGTTTCCCATAGCTCGGTTTCTGAAAGCTCAAAAAATGAGCTTGAAAATATTTTGACTGAGGAGGAATATGGAATTGTCGCTAACTCTCAAAGTGATAATTCTTTTAAAGTAAAATTTAAAGTGGTAGAATTATGGGAAGAATTATTTTCTTAATAAAAAACCGCTGATAAACTCTATTTAAAGAGTTTATCGGCGGCAAAGAATTGTGAAAGCAAGCGAGTTTATTTATCCGCCGCTTCTTTTATTGAGGAAACAAGCCCAACAAGGTTTTGAACATCGGAGGGAATTATAAGTTTTGTCGCTTTTCCGTCCGCCGCTTTTTCAAGGGCCTCAAGGCTTTTAAGCTTTATAACCTGATGGGTAACATCAACGTCGCTTAACATTTTAAGTCCCTCGGCGGTAGCTTTTTGTACGGCGAGAATAGCCTCAGCCTCACCTTCCGCTCGTTTAATCTGGGATTCTTTATCAGCTTCCGCACGAAGAATAGCCGCCGATTTTTCCGCCTCAGCTCTTAATATAGCTGATTCTTTCTCACCCTCGGCCACAAGCACCGCGCTTCGTTTCTCACCTTCAGCCTGAAGGATTTTCTCTCTTCTCTCACGTTCGGCTTTCATCTGTTTTTCCATTGAGTCTTGTATTTCTTTAGGAGGCATTATATTTTTTAACTCAACACGGTTTATTTTTATACCCCACGGATCTGTCGCCGTATCAAGTATTGAGCGCATTTTTGAGTTTATTATATCTCTTGACGTAAGAGTCTGGTCGAGCTCTAAATCGCCTATTATATTTCTTAATGTTGTGGCCGTCAAATTCTCTATCGCCTTCATTGGGTTATCGACACCGTAGGAATAGAGTTTCGGGTCTGTTACCTGCAGATATATTACAGTGTCAATCTGCATTGTAACATTATCTTTTGTTATAACAGGCTGAGGAGGAAAATCAGCCACAAGTTCTTTCATATTTATTTTTTTTGAGACTTTATCTATTATAGGGATTGAGAAATGAAGTCCCGTCTGCCATGTGGTATGATACCCGCCGAGACGCTCAACTATATATGTGTACGCTTGAGGCACGATTTTTACGTTTGAAACAAGTACGATAAGAATTATACCGGCTATTGTCAGCAAAATATATAAAGAATTCATAAATAAATTACCTCCTGTTTATAATTAATCTTTAATTGACTTTACAACTGCTTTTACTCCTTGAATTTCCTCAATTATAACGTTTGACGACGGTTCAATCGTTTTATCCTCCGAAGCTTTCGCTGACCAAAACTGACCGTCAACTATAATCTCACCCTCAGCCTTGCTGTTGTTTATTTGTTTTGTCACAACGGCTTTTTTGCCTATAAGAGTGGATACATTTGTTTTTAACGGTTCTTTTTTAAGGACTTTTTTGGCTATAGGCCTTGTGAGGAAAAGAAGAACCGATGACACAGCGATAAATACAGTGAGCTGGACTAAAAAATTTAGTCCCAAAATCTCCGTCAAAAGGGCCGCCAGCGCCCCTCCACAAAACCATATGGAAATCAGGGAAGACGTTATAAGCTCACAAATGAGCAAAATTACGAAGAAAACTAACCAAAACCACATATAGTTCATAAAAAACCTCCTTTTCTATATAATTAATTATATCATATTTATTTTATATAATAAAGAAATATTTTTTTCGCTGGCAGGTAAATCGGCACAAAAAAAGTTGTAATTAATTCTTTATTATGGTAAAATAAAAAAGATATTATTTTTTCAGGAGGTTTTTATTATGGCAAAAGGTTTTGGCGGCGGGTTTCCCGGCGGTATGAATATGAACAATCTTATGAAGCAGGCTCAAAAGATGCAAAAACAAATGGAGCAGATGCAGACTGAGCTTGAGAACAAGGAATTTGAGGTCACAAGCGGCGGCGGGGCCGTTAAAGTGGTTATTACGGGGAAAAAACAGATTAAATCTATTGAGATTTCTCCGGACGTTGTAGATCCAGACGATGTGGAAATGCTTCAGGACCTTGTACTTACGGCGGTGAACGAGGCTATACGGCAGGCGGACGAAACCGCTAACAATGAAATGGGAAAAATCGCGGGAGGTAAGCTTCCGGGCGGTTTGTTTTAATTTTAAGGAGTTTGACGGATGAGCGTTTACGGAACACCTATTTCTTCTCTTATAGAGCAACTGTCAAAGCTTCCAGGCATAGGGGGAAAATCCGCCCAAAGACTCGCTTTTTATATTATCAATATGCCTGAGGAAAACGCCAGGGCTTTAGCGGACAGCATACTCAACGCTAAAAGGGACATTAAATACTGTTCAATTTGCTATAATTTGACGGACACTGACCCATGTCCCGTATGTTCAAGCGAGAAGAGAAACAAAAATATTATCATGGTAGTTGAGGACCCAAGGGATATGGCCGCCTATGAGAAAACAAAGGAATACACGGGTATTTATCATGTTCTTCATGGGGCGATTTCTCCAATTAACGGCGTCACGCCATCTGACATTAAAGTTAAAGAGCTTATACAAAGGCTTGACGACACAAATATTGAAGAGGTTATTATCGCCACGAATCCCAATGTTGAGGGAGAGGCGACCGCTATGTATTTAAGCAGGCTTATTAAGCCTTTAGGAATAAAAGTCAGCAGAATCGCCCATGGAGTACCCGTGGGCGGAGACATTGAATATGTTGACGAGGTGACGCTTCTGAGAGCTTTAGAGGGGCGGAGACTTATGTAGAGTATTTTCTTTAGTTTTTTTAAGATATTGGGAGGAAATGATTTGAGGATTATTAAACCTTCTTTTTCCATAGAAGAAGAAATTGACGCTAAAAAAATTATGTCTGTTATTGAGAGGGCGGGAAGAACATGTTATAAAAGCGAGAGCTCTATTTCGGAGGAGTCCGCCGATAAATTTATCGCTAATATTTTAAAAAGAGGTCATGAGTCGGTTATTGAGCATGAGAAAATAACCGTAAGGATTATATGCGACAGGGGCGTTACTCATGAGCTTGTAAGACACAGGATAGCTAGTTTTTCTCAAGAGTCCACAAGATACTGCAATTACTCAAAAGATAAATTTGGGGGAGAGCTTACTTTTATTAAACCTTGTTTCTGGGATGAGGAGACAGAGGATGGAAAAGAAAAAATGAAACTATGGGAAGAAAGTATGGCCTTTATTGAGAAGCGTTATAAAAAGCTTATAGAAATAGGGGCGAAGCCTGAGGAGGCCAGAGCGATATTGCCAAATTCGCTGAAAACGGAAATCGTTGTCACAATGAATTTAAGAGAGTGGAGGCACTTTTTCAAATTAAGAACAGCTCAGGCCGCCCACCCTCAAATAAGAGAGATAGCGGGAGCCATTCTTAAAGAATTTAAGGACAAGCTTCCGGCAATATTTTCAGATTTATATCATAACGTATCTGAAGTCTGAAATATATAAGAAGATAAACTTATTTATTTTATTTTTTATAATTTTTTTGATATTTTCATTTTATAAAATTATAAAAATAAAAAATTTCTTTTCATTGCTGAAAGCTTAATAACAGGCGAGGAGTTTTAAAACAGCTTATATAGTTGTTATTTATACAATTTTAATAACCGCCGAAAGGGGTTTCAAGCGGAGATACGTATATATCACAAGGATTTTTAAATTATCGCGAAGCCTGTAAAACAGAAGGCTTTTAAAAAATTTTAAAAAAATTAAAAAAAAATAAAAAAAGGGGTTAAGTTTTTTTTTACAGTGACGATATATATATTGTAATTAATAAATGATAATTTATAATAATAAAAAAGTTGCCCGGGAAACCTCTTTTATTATTATCTAATTATATTTATAACATAATATATTATATTATAAATGCAAATGGATTTGCATAATTTTATTAAATCAATGGAGGGATTTACTATGGCTAGTAATACAGTAATTAACACTAATATCAGAGCTTTAAACTCACACAGAAATTTATCATCAGTTGGTACAGCTTTACAGAAATCAAGCGAAAGATTATCAAGCGGTAAAAAAATCAACCATGCCGCTGACGACTCAGCAGGTCTTGCTATCACTGAGAAAATGAGAGCTCAGATCAAAGGTCTTGATATGGCTGACAAAAACACTCAGGACGCTATCAGCTTAATTCAGACAGCTGAGGGTTCTTTCAGTGAGATCGAGTCTATGGTTCAGAGAATCAGAGAGCTTACAGTTCAGTGCGCTAATGATTCAAACGCTACTCAGGACCGTGTAAAAATTTCTAACGAAATTCAGCAGCTTCAGGACGAAATCAGCGCTATGGCAGGAAGAACAGAGTTCAATACAAAGACTCTCGCTACAGGAGCTTTCTCTAAGAGTGCTAACGCTCTTTACTTCCAGATTGGAGCTAATAAAGGTCAGGCTATCGATTTAACTATCGGTAAAATGACAGCTACATCTTTAGGTATCGGCACACTCGCTTCTAACATTACCGGAGCTTTAAATAAGACTGGTAAAGGAGCGGGCTCAAAAATCAGCGGATTCCTTTCAAATATCGACAAAGCTATCTCTAAAGTATCTGATGAGGTTGCTAAACTTGGTGCTAAACAGAACAGACTTGAATACACAAGCAACAACCTTCAGGTTTCTTCTGAAAACCTTTCTTCAGCTAAATCTCGTATAGAAGACGCTGATATGGCTAAAGAAATGATGAACGTAACAGCTAAAAACGTTCTTCAGCAGGCTGCTACTTCTATGCTTGCTCAGGCTAACCAGGCTACAAGCAGTGTAGTTTCTTTATTACAGTAATTTAATTTATAGTTATATATTTTATTATTGTATAAAAAGGGTTCAGAGGAGTTTACTCCTCTGAATTTTTTTTATGTACAGAGGCAATATAAGGAAGTAAGAGGCTAAAGAAATAGATTTTTACTCCATTATATAGGAATGAGGGGAAAAATTGATTATAAAAATAAGCGTGAGATTATTCAATCTCACGCTTATTTTTAATTTTCGGATGTATTTTGAGCATTATCCTTACAAAAATCGGTTACGCCCATATATATTGCCCAAGCGATTTTCTGGCGATATTCATCGGAGGCAAGTTTCGCGTTTTCAGAGTCGTTTGAGAGAAAACCGCACTCAACTATAACAGAAGCGCATTTTGTGTTTTTTAATATGTAATACTCGCCGTTAGGTTTTGGAACACGAGTGTTGCTTTCATCGGCAAATTCTTTAATTTTATTTTGAATACATTCGGCTAACGCTTTTCCGCTTTCGGAATTTTTATAATAAAATACTTGGGCTCCTTTAGCCGAGCTGTTTGGAAAAGAGTTTTGATGGATACTTATAAATATATCTATTTCGTCGCCTCCCGCTATAAGCTTTCTTTGTTTTAAGTCCTCAATTTTTTTCTTTGATAACGCCGAGTCATCAATTCTTGTCGTAAAAATATTAGCTCCGCCTTGTTCCAGGTATTGCTGAAGTTTTTGGCTTATATCAAGATTTAATGTTTTTTCCTCAGTTCCATCTGAACGGACTTTTCCAGGATCCCATCCTCCATGTCCCGCGTCAATCACTATATTTTTATTAGATACAGGCATAGAAAACGTTTCCACGCTTTTATTAAAAAATGAATATGTTATTCCGTACAGAATTAAAACGCTGTAGGTTAAAGCAAGGATTTTTAGTTTATTTTTTGATATGTAACTCATTTATAAAACACCCCCGAATAATTTTAATATATAGTCAAAGAATTTAAAAAAATCAAGTTATACATATAATAATTCGCGAAATTTTTAGAACGAGCCAAAAACGCTGACAGCAACGCGGCGAAAATAATTTTTAGCCGCGGAACTTGTTTATTTTTAGGCTGGATTGCTTATAAATAAAGATTAGTATCAGAAAAAACTGAGAAAGACAAAATGGTTTTATTAAATATTTATTTATACTTTTGGCGTTTAAAAGACAAAACGCGGTTCGCTAAAATTTTGAGCAGAATATTTTTTTGCCGAAAGTGACACAAGTTCTTTGACTATACAAAATCCTTAGTAAAATTTTATGCGGAAGCTTGCGTTAAAATAATAAAAATTTTATTGAAATCATAGTAATCCTATAGTATACTACAGATATAATAAAGTTTTTTTGAAAGGGTGAGATTTATTTGAAAGTTTCGACAAAAGGCAGATACGCCCTTAGACTTATGCTTGATCTTGCTTTATGTGAGCCGGGCGTAAGTATAAGTCTTAAAAGCATTGGAAAAAGGCAGGAGATTTCAATAAAATATCTTGAGCAGATTGTAAATATACTTAACAAAGGCGGATTTCTTAAAAGTGTGAGGGGACCTATGGGGGGATATTCTCTTTTGAAGAAACCTGAGGAATATACCGTCGGGTCGATATTAAGATGTATAGAGGGAAGCTTGTCGCCTGTCGCTTGTCTTGAAAACGAAGTTAATGACTGCCAAAGAAAAGATATTTGCGCTACTTTATATTTATGGGAAAGAATAGAAAAGGCGGTTGATGATGTTGTTGACAATATGACTCTTAAAGAATTAGTGGACAGACATAAAAGTTTAGTCGGAAATGATTAGGCAATGGGATAAGGAGGTAAACTTAAATTATTTTGGGGAGGCTATGGATAGAAAGCGCGATATAGTCAATAAGCTTGAAAATAGACAAGTTTAGGAGATAATTATCTTACCTCATTTTGCTATTTTTCAAGTTTATTGACTATAAAATTCGCCGAAAATGTTATAATATAATTTTGGGCGGATAATTAAGGAAACACCGCGCAAAGGAAAATAAAAATAATTTTTCAAATTTAAAATTTCCGTTATCGCGTCATTTTTCAAGAAAAATAACACTAACACTCCAATTTTTTTAAAAAATTATTTTTATTTTTGAATTGTGCGGTATTTCCTTTAATTAATTCTATAATTAAAGATTAGCATTAGTTTTTATTAAAGCGATTTTATTCATTATTTTATTGTTTTGCCATATATAATTTCTGATAAAAAGCTCGTTCCCTTTATATCAGCGCTTATATTTAAATATTCAGCTATAGTTGCCGCGAGGTCTGAGTAAGAGGAGCGGTTTTTTATATTTTTGGGGATTATTTTTTTGCCGTATCCTAAAAGAAAAACATACTCCCTTGAATGGTCGGTGCTTGGAGTGGTAGGGTCACATCCATGGTCGGCTGTTATGAAAAGAAGGTCGTTGTCGTCCAATGTTTCAATTATTTCAGGCAGTTTATTGTCAAAATACTCAAGAGCGTCAGCAAAGCCGTTTACATTATTTCTGTGACCGTACAGCATATCGTAGTCAACGAGATTTGTAAAGATTATTCCGTTAAAGGATTCTTTCAAATATTTTATTGTCTGCTCAATTCCATCGGCGTTATTTGTTGTGTGGACAGAGTCAGTTATTCCGCTGTTACAGAAAATATCCTCTATTTTTCCGACCGCTTTAACCTCTAAGCCTTGTTCTTTAGCGTAGTTTAACAATGTTTTTGACGGCGGTGAAAGGGAAAAATCTTTTCGGTTTTTAGTTCTTAGGTAATTCCCGGATACGCCTGTAAAAGGTCTCGCTATTACTCTCGCCACATTATGAGTCCCATGTAAAATTTCTCTCGCTGTCTCACACATTTCATAAAGTTTTTCCACGGGAATTATATCCTCATGGGCGGCTATTTGAAATACGCTGTCAGCGGAAGTATACACTATTGGCGAGCCTGTTTTTATGTGCTCGTCGCCCAATTTATTAATTATTTCCGTGCCGGAGGCGGGATAATTGGCGAGGGTTTTTCTTCCGATCTCTTTCTCAAATTTATCCATTATTTCTTTTGGAAAACCATTTGGATATGTGGGAAAAGGTTTTTCAAGCCATATTCCCGCTATTTCCCAATGCCCGGTTGTCGTATCCTTTCCAGCGGAATATTCAGCCATTTTCCCGTAAATTCCTTTTGGGCTTTCACATTTATCATATAAGTTTTCACCGATTTCACATTTTATATTTCCTAGTCCTAAAGAAATCATATTTTTTAAATTCAACTCAGGTACTTGTTTTTTTATATTCATTAGTGTGTTGCTGCCGCAATCGTTATATTTAGAGGCGTCGGGAAGTTCTCCTATGCCTACGCCGTCAAGGACTATTATTACCGCTCTTTTCATTATTTTTTTAACCTCCTATTATTTTTAATATTGTCTTTTTGGATTTCAGAGGGTTTTCCGATATTTTAATACAGCTTTTTAATATATTCTCAGCGTTTTTAAGTCTTTCCTCAGAGGACGAATGTATCTCAGCTAAAATGTCACCTTTTTTTATTTTATCCCCTAATGAGAATTTTAATATTATTCCGGCGCCGTAATCGATTTTATCTGTTTTTGTTTTTCTGCCCGCTCCTGCCTCGCACGCCGCTTTTCCTATATTATAAGTATCCATATCGCTTATATAACCTGAAAACTCAGATGTCAGCTCTTTTTTAAACTTACATTTAGGAAAAAGAGAGTAATCGTCTATTATCTCAGGATTTCCTTTTTGAGAGACTATAAGCTCCTTGAATTTTTTCAGTCCTTTTTGGTTTTTGATGTTTTTCTCAAGCAGTGTTCTCGCTTCTTCTTTTGTTTCGCATATATTTCCTAAGATAAGCATTAAACTCCCAAGCTCAAGAGATACTTCTTTTAATCTTCCACTTATATTACCTTTTAATATTTCTATTGCCTCGATTACCTCAAGGGAATTTCCTATATGTTTTCCCAAAGGCTCATTCATATCAGTTATTATGGCGATAACTTTTTTATTTATGTTTTCTCCGATTTCCACCATTGTTTCAGCCAGTTTTTCCGCCGAGGAAAAGTCTTTCATAAACGAGCCGTTTCCGCATTTTACGTCTAACACGAGGGCGTCGCAGCCGGCCGCTATTTTCTTGCTCATTATACTTGACGCTATTAAAGGGATACTCTCAACGGTTCCTGTTACGTCTCTCATGGCGTAAAATCTTTTATCGGCTGGTGCGAGGTCTTCCGACTGCCCCATTATAACTATGTTTTGTTTTTTGACAAGCTCTACGGCGGTTTCTTCTGAAACTTCCGTATTGAAGCCGGAAATGGCTTCAAGTTTATCAATTGTCCCGCCTGTATGCCCCAGGCCTCTTCCCGACATTTTTACGACGGGAAGCCCGCAGGAGGCGACAAGAGGCGCGAGGACAAGTGTTGTTGTGTCGGCTACGCCTCCGGTGCTGTGTTTATCGACTTTTATACCTTTTATTTGGGATAAGTCAAGGATTTTTCCCGAATTAGCCATTGCCATTGTTAAGTCGGAGGTCTCTTTGTAGTTTAAGCCGTTTAAATATATCGCCATTAACATAGCTGAAATTTGATAATCGGGAAAATTTTTATCTGAGGCGCGTTTTACAAAATAATTTATTTCCTCGGAGGTAAGGGAGTTTTTATCCCGTTTTTTTATTATTAAATCCACAAAATTCATATTCATATTTACATCTCCTTGAAGGGTTGAAACAGGTCTTATACCAATCTTAAATTTAAGCGTGGAGTTAAAAGGATAAAGCGATAATATTTAGGGGAATGTATTACGCCAAAGTTAAAGCTATATTTATCATATTGGTGAAAGATATTTCCCTGTCTTTAGCGGTCGTGGCTTCTTTTGTTAAGAGATGGTCAGATACCGTGAGTATGCAAAGAGCGTTCGCTTTATATCTCGCCGCGTTCATATAAAGAGCGGCAGATTCCATTTCTATACCTAAAATGCCCATTTTTTTCCACTTATTTACGGATTCAGAATCGTCGCTGTAAAAAGCGTCGTCACATAATATATTGCCTATGTGAATATTTTTCATACCGAGAGTGTCCGCTGATTTTTTAGCTTTTTCCAAAAGGCTCCAGCTCGCTGTGGGGCAGAAAACACCAGGAAGGCAAAACTGGCTTCCGAAGTTTGAGGTTGTGGAGGAACCTATTCCCAAAATTATGTCATATAAATTTATATTTTCTTGTATCGCTCCGCAGGAGCCGATTCTTATCAAGTTTTTAACCCCGAATATATTTATTAACTCATAAGAGTAAATACCCATACTGGGTACGCCCATTCCTGTTCCCAATACGGAGATTTTTTTACCGTTCGCTGTTCCGGTGAAGCCTAGCGCTCCTCTTACAGCGTTGAATTGAGCGGGATTCTCAAAAAAGTTTTCGGCTATGAATTTAGCTCTTAACGGGTCTCCGGGGAGTAAAATTGTTTCCGCTATTTCCGCGGTTTGGTTAATATGTGGTGTGTTTTTCATTTTTTAACTCTCCTTAATTTGTATTTTTTAATGTGTTTTATCTACAGTAGTTACATTTATAAAAAGAATTTTATAAGTCAAGGTGTCAGACAATCAGATTTTTATAATAGTGTTATTTTTCCTGGTTCCAGAATTATGGGTTTTTCATCTACGGAAATCCATAGTCTAATAGCCGACGGGTTATATACCATTTTACAGTCAGCCGAGAATTTTAAATTGTTTAATCCTTTCATATAATCTACTATCTCTATATTTGTGGCGTACCATATATCCTCTTTGCCTGACATCATTTTACAGAAGTTTTCTATTAAGTCCCAGTTATTGTCTCTTTCAAACTCAATGCTGTGTCCCCATACATACATTAAATGGGGGCGGTTTTTATAAGGCTGGTCAAGAAATTTTTGTCCAAGTTCCAAAAGGTTTTCGTTATGGTGGCAAGTTCCGCGCCAGCGAAGAAAATCCTCGGGCATTGAGAAATTTTTATGTGTTTCCACTACTCGGCAGTATTCTATACCCGTAGCTTTCAGTATTTCCACAACTATGTCGTTATACAGTCCGTTTGGATATGACATTCCTCGCACGGGATAACCCGCTAATTTCTCAAGTATTAAACGGTCTTCCATAACTTGTCTTACTATATTCTCACGGGGAGAGATGCTGAGAGACTGGTGCGTAAGTCCGTGAGCGGAAATCTCATGATTTTTATACAAGTCTTTTACCTCGTCGGGTTCTATTCGCTCAAGTCTGGAGAGATAGCCGCCATTTATGTGAAATGTTCCTCTTATTTCGTATTTATCAAATATTTCCACAAGTTTTCTGTCATATGTTTTTCCGTCATCATAACTCATTGTTAATACTTTTCTTTTATTTTCGGGAAACCTGTCGAAATTAATCATTGTTATTCCTCCTTCTGCGTATTATAATTAAGAATGTATACCACTAATTTTAATTATATACTTTATTTTGGTAAATATCAAATGTTTGGAGTGATTTTTTGGTAAATTTTAAATGTCAGGCTGTTATCGTCGCCGGAGGAAGCGGGAAAAGAATGGGGACGAAAATTTTAAAACAGTATATGGAAGTCGGCGGTATTCCTATACTCGCAAGGACTTTGAGCTGTTTTCAGAATTGCGAGGGTATTCAGGATATTGTTATTGTTACAGCTAAGGATGAGATAGAATTTTGCGCAAAAGAAATTGTGGAAAGATTTAATTTCAGCAAGGTTAAAAAAATAGTAAGAGGAGGAGCGGAAAGACAGAACTCTGTTTTTAACGGTCTTGCCTCTCTTGATAAAGATACTGACATTGTACTTATACACGATGGTGTAAGGCCTTTTGTGAAAGAAGAACATATTAAAAAAATAATTGAGGAAACCGCTGTTTATGGAGGCTGTGTTCTTGGGGTTAAGGTAAAAGACACGGTTAAGCGATGTGACGAAAAAGGCTTTATTGTCTCGACTCCTGACAGAAAGTATTTATGGATTGCTCAAACTCCACAGGCCTTTAAATATAATTTAATTATGGAGGCGTATAAGAAAGCGGGCTCAGATGTTTTTTTAGGAACGGACGATTCCACGCTTGCCGAAAGGCTGGGGATTAAAGTAAAAATGATAGAGGGAGATTATGACAATATTAAAATCACAACGAAGGAGGATTTGGATTTCGGCGAGGTTATTGTAAAAAAGTATGGAGATTACGGTAATTTTAGTGTATAAGCTGGAGGAAAATATTTTATTAAAGGCTGTCTCAAAACTAATACTAATCTTTTTTTAAATACTGGATGAAAGGCACAAAAAACAAAAAAATTTTATGAGCGCGACGCGTTTTGATCTTTAAACGCCGGAAGTGTAGAGAGGATTGCGGCGTGATTAAGTAAACTTTAAGGAAAATGATTTTTTGAATATTTTCACTTTATAAAAATCGAAAACATTTTTTTAGAGCGTATTTTAGTTTTCAGATACGCCCTAGTTAAAATTTTATAATATTTAATAATACGCGTAAAGTTTTAGGACAGCCCATAAGTTATCGAATGTGGATGATATTTTTTTAGATAATTATACTATTACTATCGGTTTTGTGTATTCCGTATTTATTTCTTTTGTCGTCAGCATATAATAAATATCTGAGGCGAGTTTTTCTTTGTTTAAAAGTGAGACGGCTAAGGGTGAAAGCTTTTTTTCGGCTGATTTTATATTTGTTATTACAGGAATTTTTGACTTTTCCGTAAGTTCTCTTAAAAGAAACTCTTTATCTTTTCTGAAGCCGAGTATTCGTATATAGGGAAGTCCTTTATCCATATAGGGCGCTATATCGGATTTTTTTATATCAAGAAGCAGGTGTGTAATGGCGTGTTTGATTTTTGTGAGTGTATATCGCTTTGTTTTTAACCCTTGGAATAAATCCTCTGTGTTTTTTTCGAAAGCATGTTTTAAAATTCTGTTTTCAAGTCCCTCTGTCATATCTAAAATTTCTGAGAGCTCTTTTTTTGTTTTAGTCCTCAGTATATAATCGAGCGCGGGCAAATAATTCTCAAGTTTTGGATAATTTATTATTTCTTGAAAGAATGTCTCCCATATGTTTTCGGGAAGAGAAGATTTGATTTTATTTTTTATAAGCTCTTTTGTTTCAGGGATTCTTGAAAGCTCAAATTCTTTTAGGGCTGTTCTTACAGCCGTGGCGGAGGAAATAGGCGAGGTTATTTCAGTTTGATGAAAGGAGTTACCTTTTCGCTGTATTACTATAGGTTTTATGGCACTGTTGTGTAATTTTAACGCTTTAACATACTCAAGGGCGAGTATGTTGTTTGGTGTTTTTAAAAATGACAGGTCGATGCTGTTTATGTCCATTTGATAGTTTTTTACATAAATGGAAAGAGCGTTATATCTCGCCGACGGATAACTTATTCCTCTGGAAAGCTCCTCCCTTAAAATCTCTTTAAAAGTTTTAGGCTCGTTTGTCAAAATATCGGCTATATATGTTATGTGATTAATATTATTGGTTTCAGCCCCGAAACATAAGAAATCTATTATGTTCGAGTTTTCTAAAATATTTACCGCCCCATAGGCGAAAATATCCGCGCTCCCTGTGGCGAACGGTACAGGGAGCTCTATTACCATTGAGGCGCCGTTTTTCAAGGCCAGTTTTGTCCGCGTTTGTTTATTTAAAACGGCGGGTTCTCCTCTTTGCACAAAATTTCCGCTCATTATCACAATACAATTTTCTGTTTTTGTTATTTTTTTCGATTTGTGAATATGATAAAAATGTCCGTTATGAAACGGATTATATTCGGCGATTATACCAAAAATCATTATATTATCTCCTGTTTTTAAAAAATTTTGTAAATAATATCGACATATTGTTATTAATTATGTATAATATAAGATATAGAAGATAATGTCAATCAGATATGTGAATTTGAATTGAGAAATATTTTACGCTTGCGCGGAATTAAGATTTTATTTTTGGACACGATAGGAGTGGTATATGTTATGGAGAGTTTTATAAGTGACGGTGAGTTCAAGCTTATAAAAACTTATATCAAAGAAAAATACGGAATTAATCTTGGGGAAGAAAAAAAATCCCTTATTTATTCAAGGCTTCGCTCGGTATTGGCGGAAAAAGGATTCCAGAATTTTACCGAATACTATGACTATCTTATATCAGACACTACCGGACAAGCCGCTATTGTATTTATTGACAGAATGACTACGAATCATACGTTTTTTATGAGAGAGGTTGAACATTTTTATTATTTCAGGGACGTGGTTTTACCATATATTAAAAAAACGGTTAAAAACGGCGACATAAGAATTTGGTGCGCGGGTTGTTCTTCCGGCGAGGAATCATACACTTTACAGATGTTTATGAACGATTTTTTTAGAGGAGAGGGCGGCAAATGGGATACGGAGCTTTTAGCCACTGATATTTCCACGACCGTTCTTACCAAAGCCATGCGAGGAGTTTATACCAGCGACCAAATAAAACCTTTAGACGAGCTTTGGAAAAAGAACTATTTTAAAAAATACGATGATGGCAACGTTATTGTAAGAGATGAGATCAAAAAGAAAATTACATATAGAAAATTTAATCTTATGGAAAACAGATTCCCTTTTAAAAAGAAATTTCATGTTATTTTTTGCCGCAACGTTATGATTTATTTTGACAACGAGACAAGGGACGCTCTTGTCAATAGATTTTATGAGGCCTCTGAAGATGGAGCGTATTTATTTATAGGTCATTCCGAGTCTTTAAATAACACGGGAACAAGATATCAATATGTACAGCCCGCGGTGTATAGAAAAATTTAACCGGCAACCGGAGTTAAACGCTGTAATAGGAATTTAACGGCGGTATTTTAAAGAAACGCGGAAAATATATTTTAATTTTTATTATGATTTTTTGTTTTGAGTTTATCCGATTTTTATGAACTTTATTAAAAAAAATAATAAAAATGAGCAAAACATCTTGAAAATTTTTTGTTTTGGTTTATAATTTAGTGTAGGGATATAATTTTTACATACGAGCTGATTTTATCTGTATACTGTTTTTTTTCGAATTAATGAATCGGAATACTTATTGGTTTAATTTTTAAAGGCGAGTTGGCTGATTTCAGGGCGGATAGATGAATTTGTCCGAATTTAGGCGGGAGCGTCGGATTTTTGTTTAAATAACGCTGAAAACGATGATATTAAATCAGTGGTTCCGATAAAATAAATAAGAATTTATTTTAAACAAATTTTATAAAAGAGGGTGATACGCTTTGGCTGATTTTTCAAGAGAATCAATGTTGGATATGTTTATATATGAGATGAATCAACTGGTTGAGCAGTTGGAACAGCTTATTATTCAAGGTGAACAAGGGTATTCAATGGATGATATTAACGAGATATTCCGTATAATGCATACTATTAAAGGCTCCGCCGCTATGATGCTTTATGACAATGTGTCTAAAACAGCGCATTCGGCGGAAGACTTGTTTTTCTTTCTCAGAGAGGAAAATCCTCAGAACGTCGATTATTCAACGCTTACCGATTTAGTCCTTGAATGTGTTGACTTTATAAAAAATGAATTGGCTAAAATTGAGGCGAGCGAAAATTCAGACGGAAATCCAACGGATATTATCGCTCGCGTTAAGGCCTTTTTAGCGCAGCTTAAAGGAGAGGCTCCCGCTGACGCTCCGCCGGCTAAAAGTGAGAAGAAAACAGCTCAAGCTTCTACTTCTACCAAAACGGATTCCGCCGGTCAAATTGAGGCTAAGGGAACTCATTACAACGCTAAGATATTTTTTGAGGAAGGCTGTGAAATGGAGAGTGTAAGAGCTTTTACGCTTTTACAAAACATTAAAGATGCCATTACGGACGTTGTTACCATTCCGGAAGACGTTGTGGCCGACGGATCGGAAGAAATAATAAAAAAAGAAGGATTTCAAATTTCTTTCTTTAGCGAAAAAACTTATGATGAAATCAGTGATCTTATAGATCAAACGGTTTATCTTAAAGGATTTGAGCTTTCCTCGGGAGACCTTAAAAATTATAAAGTTGTCTTATTTTTTGAGGAAGGCTGTGAAATGGAAAATGTCAGAGCCTACACAGTTATACATAATCTTCAGGGATACTGTACAAACATTAAACATGAGCCTGAGGATATTATTGACGAGGCCGCCACGGAGCTTATAAGAAAGAACGGGTTTAAATTCAGTTTCTCAACGGACAAAAATTATGAGGAAGTGTCTAAAGATCTTTGCAATACCGTATTTTTAAAAGCTATAGATATTGAGGAAATCTCATCTGAGGAAGAAGAGGAAAAACAAGAGGAAAACGAGCTTAAAAAAGATATTCAGACCGTGAGTGAGACTGTAAGCGTCCAAGGGGACAACGTGGGAGACAATACAGTGCGACAGGCACCGCCTGTAAAAACGCAGTTGGCTCAAAAGACTGAAAAATCGCCTCAGGCGGCCGCTCCCTCAGCCGCGGCTCAGAAAAAAGCGGCGCCTACACAGCATATGATAAGCGTTAATATCGGAAAACTCGACCAACTTTTAAATCTTATGGGAGAGCTTGTTATCGCTGAAGCTATGACTACCCAAAATCCTGACCTTGAGGGGTTAGACCTTGAGAACTTTAATAAATCCGCTAGACAGCTTAGAAAGATAATAAACGATGTGCAGGATACTGTTATGTCTATGAGAATGGTTTCTCTATCGACTACTTTCTTTAAAATGAACCGTATCGTAAGAGATATGTGCAAAAATCTTGGAAAAGATGTACAGCTTGAGGTTGTGGGAGAGGAAACGGAAGTTGATAAAAATATTATTGAGCATTTATCCGACCCTCTTATGCACATTATAAGAAACTCAGTTGACCACGGTATTGAAATGCCGGATGAGAGAAAAGCAATTGGAAAGCCTGAGAAGGGAACTGTCTTACTTGAGGCGAGAAACGCCGGCGGAGAGGTTATTATTATTGTGAAAGATGACGGACAGGGACTTGACACTCAAAAGATTTTCAATAAGGCGAAAGAGAACGGATTGCTTAAAAAGCCAGAGAATGAGTATACGGAAAGAGAGATTCATCAATTTATTTTTCACCCAGGTTTGTCTACAAATGACCAAGTAACAAATTACTCCGGACGAGGCGTTGGCATGGATGTTGTTATGAACAACATAGAAACTGTAGGCGGAACTATTTCGGTTGAGAGCGAAAAGGGAGAGGGCACGACGAATATTCTCAAAATTCCTTTGACTCTCGCTATTGTTGAGGGTATGCTCATTAAAATGGGCGGGGCTAAATATACCATTCCTATTTCCTCAATTCAGGAAACATTTAAGGCGAAGCAAGACCAAGTATTTAAAGACCCAGACGGCAATGAGATGCTTACTTTAAGAGGAGACGTTTATAATATCGTAAGGCTGTATGATTTCTTCGGCGCTAAACCAGAGGTTACGAATATTGAGGAAGGCGTGCTTATTATGTTAGAGAACGAGGGACAGCATGTGTGTCTTTTTGTTGACGAGCTTATAGGCGAGCAGCAGGTTGTTGTAAAAACAATGCCGGGATATATAAACAGAGTTAAGGGAATAAGCGGATGTACGCTTCTTGGAAACGGCGACATCAGTCTTATTATTGATGTAGGCGGATTTTTTGATAAATAGAAAGGCGGGAGAAACTTATGGCTATGGAAAATGAACAAGATGAAATCGTTCGAGAGACTAAAGAAGATACTACTAAAGACAGATATCTTACTTTTGAGATTGACAACGAGGAATATGGCGTGGATATTTCCAATGTTATTGAGATTATTACTATGTCCGCTATAACTTGGGTGCCAGAGACTCCCGACTTTCTTAAGGGCGTAATAAATTTAAGAGGGTCTATAGTTCCTGTTATAGACGCTAGGCTTAGATTTAAAAAGCCTGAGAAAGAATACGACTCTCTGACTTGTATTATTGTTGTTGAGTATGAGAATTATACTGTTGGGGTAATTGTGGATACTGTTAATGAGGTTATGTTTATTCCGGAAGATAAAATTTCTCTTCCGCCTAACGCGAAACTTAAATATCAAAATAAATTTATTAAAAGTATCGGAAAAGTCGGCAAAGATGTGCAGCTTCTTCTTGATGTTGATAAATTTTTATTTTTGGATTAATAAAGTATCGCTTAGAGCGTATCTGAGGACTAAAATATGTACAAAAAATTATAAAAATAAAACGAAACAGAAAGGTTTTTCTGTTTAATTGAATCGTTTTCGCTTATTTTTTAATAATTTTTTGGATATTTCGCGTATATAACTGATAGCTTATGATAGTTTTCAGATACGCCATAGTTAAATTTTTTATATTTTATATGTAGGGCGAATTTTAATTGTCTAATATATAAATTTTTTGGATGGCGATATGTAATTATCGTTTGAGCAGTTTAGAATTTAGAGAAATTATATTAAAAAAATTGTTACAGAATTTTCAGACACGCTCTGAGGTGAAAAAGCCGATAGAGATATACGTTTAAAATTTGATTTTTTAGTAAGAAGCTTTTGGCGTATTAATCGGCGCTTTCCGAACAAGTTGAATTAAAAGCCACACGACGTGTGGCTTTCGGTATGGGGATTGTTTATGAATGCGGAGAAAATTGATATAGTTTTATATTCGGAATCATATTCTTTTATGTCTATGATGAAAAAAAGTTTTGAGTCAGATTCTATTGATTCCATTAACTTAGTCGATACTTTTTCATCTGTTAATGAGGCGCTTTTAAGCAGAAATGTTAATTCCGATGTTATTTTTGTACTGCATAGCTATTTTATTTCAAAAGAAAACATTGATTCTATTATACGACATCTTGACTCGAAAGGGATAAGTTTTGTCGGCGTGTGTGAAAACGCCAATAATGGTTTTGAAATGATGCGGCGAGGAGCTTTGGCTATAATTATTAAGACATGGGACGACAGCGAGATGGGGCAGAAAATGTTCTTAAATAGTTTTAAGTTAAAGATTAAAGACGCCGTGCACATTAAAGGTATGACGAATAAGCGGGAAGTAAAACAGGAAATTTCCGTTTCATCGGATAAAATTATTGTTATAGGTTCATCCACGGGAGGAACCGAGGCGATTATTGAAATTCTTAAGAGATTTCCCGCCGGAATGCCTCCGATTCTTGTTGTGCAACATATGCCGGCTGTTTTTACAAAAATGTATGCCGACAGACTTAACGATATTTGCAGAATGACCGTATGGGAAGCCAAAGATGGGGACCAACTTAAGCCAGGGCTTGTGTTGATAGCACCGGGGGATTATCAGATGAGGGTTGTTAAAAATTACGGTTCTCTGTATGTTGAGTGTTTTAAAGGTGAAAGAGTAAACGGACACGCTCCGTCTGTCGATGTTTTATTTGATTCAGTTGCCGAGGTGGTCGGGGACAGAGCTATTGGGGTTATTTTAACCGGAATGGGAAGTGACGGAGCGAAGGGAATGCTTAAAATGCGTCAGGAAGGCGCTTTTAATATTGGGCAGGACGAGCAAAGCTGTGTTGTTTATGGCATGCCAAGAGCCGCTTATGAGCTCGGCGCGGTCAACAGGCAGCTTCCTCTTGCCAATATCGCCGGATATATAATGGATATACTGTAGAAGGTTTTATTACAAAAAAACGCTTTTTCAGGATTTTAAGATTTTAGTTGTTTTATTGAGATTTTGTATAAATACTGTTGCTTTATATTTTTATGATTATATATTTATCGGCTGGCGCTATATAATTATTGTGTTATATATATTTGTTTATTTATTGTATGATTAAAATATATAAAATTTGTTAATAAATAATTTAGAAAATGGTGTTTTATAAAATGTAAATGTCTAAAGCCCAAAGAAAATTATCGGTTGATTTGAGAGCGTTAAGCTGGATAATTTTTTATTTTTTGATTTATACTGTAATCGCTATATAGAAAGTTTTCAGACACATATTAATCAAAAAATGTTTTTTATTTTTGATTAATCGGTGTTTCCATAAATTATTAAAAACATGAAAGGGGATTTTTACTTTGAATTTTTTAGAAAACATTAAGGCTAAAGCAAAAGCTGACAAAAAAACTATCGTTTTACCGGAGTCTTTTGAGAAAAGAACTCTTGACGCGGCTAAAGTTATTCTTGAAGAAGGTATAGCGAATGTTATCCTTGTGGGAGACAAAGTCGAGATTATTAAAAAGGCTGATGGAGCGGACGTTTCCAAAGCCATCTTTATAGACCCTAAAAATTATGATAAATTTGACGAGCTTGTTGATAAATTTGTTGAACTTAGGGGCGCTAAAGGTGTTACTCCGGACAAGGCTAAAGAGACTTTATTAAACGACCCTTTATATTTTGGCGTTTTGCTTGTTAAATGCGGTTATGCCGATGGTATGGTAGCGGGAGCGATAAACGCCACGGCGAACGTTCTTCGACCTTGTCTTCAAATTCTTAAAACAGCGCCGGGCACAAAAATTGTTTCAGCTTTCTTCGTTATGATTGTTCCTGATTGCGATTTAGGGGCGAACGGTACCTTTATATTCGCTGACTGCGGTCTTGAGCAGAATCCGACCCCTGAAAAGCTCGCCGCTATCGCTCAAAGCTCAGCCAAATCATTTAAGATGCTTGTGGGAGAAGAACCTATTGTCGCTATGCTTTCTCACTCAACTAAGGGCAGCGCTAAACATGACGACGTTACTAAAGTTGTTGAGGCTACTAAAATCGCTAAGGAAGAAAATCCTGACCTTAAACTTGACGGCGAGTTTCAGCTTGACGCGGCTATTGTCCCGAGTGTCGGACAACTTAAAGCTCCTAACAGCGACGTTGCTGGAAAAGCCAACGTATTGGTATTTCCTGACCTTGACGCGGGAAATATTGGTTACAAACTTGTTCAGAGACTCGCTAAAGCGGAAGCTTACGGTCCTATTACACAAGGTATCGCTAAACCTGTAAACGATTTGTCAAGAGGCTGTGTGGCTGAGGATATTGTTGGCGTTGTGGCTATCACAGCTGTTCAAGCTCAGCTTTCAGGCAAATAAGGCAATTATTGGTTAGAGCGTATCTGAAAACTAAAATACGCGCGAAAAATTATAAAAAATAAAATTAAACATAAAGGCGCTTCTGTTTAATTGAACTGTTTTCGTTTATTTTTTAATAATTTTTTGAATATTTCGCGTATATAACTGATAGCTTATGATAGTTTTCAGATACGCCCTAGTGAGAACAAAAAAATATTTTTTGTTTATCGCTTTTTCTCTGTTGTTTATTACGATTTTGGGAATAATAAGTTTATTGGGCTGAATAACGAAACGGCGCTATATTTTTATAAAGTTATAAAGGAGAGAAATAATGAAAATTTTAGTTATTAACTGCGGAAGCTCATCTTTAAAATATCAGTTGTATAATATGGATAACGGAAACGTGCTTGCTAAAGGTCTTGTTGAGAGAATCGGCATAGACGGTTCTAACCTTCAGCATACTCCGGAAGGGAAAGAAAAAGTTGTTTTCACACAGCCTTTAGCCGACCACAACGAAGCTATCAAACTTGTTATTGAAAAGCTTACGGACAAGGAAGTGGGCGTGATTTCAGACCTTAAGGAAATTAATGGTGTGGGTCACAGAGTGGTGCACGGCAGCAAATATTTCAGCAAATCATGCGTTGTTACGGACGAGGTTAAAGACGCTATAAGAAAATGTTTCGACCTTGGGCCTTTACACAATCCGGCTAATCTTATGGGTATTGAGGCTTGTGAAAAACTTATGCCGGGAACGCCTCAGATTACCGTGTTTGACACGGCTTTCCATCAAACTATGCCGGAAAAGGCGTATATGTACGCTCTTCCTTACGAGTATTATGAGAAATATGACATAAGAAGATATGGTTTCCACGGAACAAGCCATAAATAT
>CAJTVH010000051.1 GCA_910579745.1 uncultured Clostridia bacterium
GTTGTGGCGGCGGCAAGCGGAACGGTTATTTTCGCTGGTACAAAGGGCGGATATGGAAATACTGTTATTGTTGACCATGGAGATGGGACAAGTACGTTATATGGACATAACTCAAGTCTTACGGTCAATGTAGGCGATGAGGTAAGCAGAGGACAGGTTATCGCCAAGGCTGGAACCACAGGTTATTCCACAGGGGTTCATCTCCATTTTGAGGTGAGGAAAAATGGCATGGCGGTAGATCCGACGCCTTATTTAAAATAATTTAATTTTTATTTATCTGGTTTTAGCGTCTAGCTGTTATAGGGTTTTGGATACATATAGAGTGTGTTTGAGAATTAAAATAAATTGAGGAAATAGCTGACTATTTAAGGTATGCTTATTTTACTTTTCACAAACAATGTATTATAATGGCTAAAATATCAAAAAAGTTTGAGTTAAGAAATAAAATCGGCGTATTTGATTATATTTTTAAATGAAAGCGTATTTGATTATTTTGCCTATGATTATGTTTATATTTTTTTGATGTTTTTTTAGAGCGTATCTGAAAACTAAAATACCGGCAAAAAATCAAAAAAAAATAAAATGAACTTTAAGTGTGTTCATTTTATTTTTCATAGTTTTTTTTGATATTTTAGCTTTAGAAAAATTCAATTTTTTGTGACAATTAAAATCTTAGGAGACTTTAACAATGGATAAAGAGTTTTCAGATACGCTATAGTTAAAAAAGCTTTTTACAATTTTATTAGAAGTTTATTTAAGTTGTTTTTATAACTGGTACACAATAATATATAATTTTAGAATATCCTTTAAAATTAATTTTAAATAAATTAACGAAGCGGATTAACGAATAGTTTTAACTCAGGAGGTTTGTTTTATGAAGAACAAGCTTGTAATAAATATTATAATTGTTTATTTTCTTGTTTTATGTATTGTGTTTTTAGTGCAGATAAACGATACTGACGACAGTGGAGACTTACAGAATCAAACGGTGGAGGTAAGTGTTTCTGAAACGGATAAAATGAGAGATTCTATTGTAATTAAAGTTGGAAGTTCATCTGTATTACTAAATGATAAATTGTTTTCTTTAGACGCTGAAAGTGAGTTGATTGTTCCTAAAATAATCAATAACAGAGTTTATGTACCGCAGTCTTTTTTTCAATCGGCGCTTAAAGGAAATATCTCATGGGATGAGAGTATGAGGGAATTTGTCGTCAGATATAATAATAGAGCTGTTGTTCTTAAAGATAATAAGATAAAAATAATTGATAATTTAAATGAGGAGGAAAAGACCGCTGAGAATAGTATCGAGGTTGTTGATAAAATTGTTTATGTTCCATTATTTGAGGTAGCGGAGGCTTTTGAGAGAAACGTTTTTTCTGATGGAAATATTGTTATTGTTAGTTATGAGGATATTTTTTTTGACAGAGAAAAAGATAAAGACCTTATAAATGAACTTCTTGAGAAAATGAAGCTCAGAAACGTTTTTGTTCTCGAAAAGGATAATTGTTATGTTCATTTTAATGAAAAAACGCTGCCTATTGATGAAAATAATAAAAATCTTGTTCCAGTCACAGAGAATGAGAGAAATTATATTCCTGTAAAGCTGATTTCCTCAGTTTTTGGAGGCGAAGTGGCTTGGGACGGCGAGCTTAAAGAGCTTACCATAAATTATAATAATAGCGAGGCTGTTTTCTCAAGTAAAAAAGACGATGTTATTATAAACAAAAAAGGTGAAAAAACAGAAGAACAAACTCCAAACGCTTTTAAAATAATAAATGAGTTTTCTTATTTATCTCTCGATGTTTTTTCGTATATTTTTGATAAAAATATATTTGAGGATGGTAACTTTATTATAATAAGCGGTAAGGATAACGTTTTTGAAAAGGAAAGAGACAGTGTTATTATTGAAAAACTTGAAAGAAGCGTAAAAACAGTCTCGGAATAAAGATATGTTTTTCTGATGGTATTTTTATAAGAGTAACATAAGTTTTTATTAGGAGTGAAAAATTTTATGTCAGATGAGAAAAAGAAAGTTATTTACAGCGCTATGCAACCGTCGGGGTATCCTTCTTTGGGAAATTATTTAGGAGCTCTCAAAAACTGGAAAAACCTTAAAGATGATTTCGATTGTATTTTTAGTATCGCCAATATGCATGCCATTACGGTAAGGCAGGATTCTGCCAATCTTAGAAAGAAAACAAGAGATTTAATTACTTTATTTATATCTATCGGACTTGACCCGAAAAAAAATATTATATATTATCAGTCTGATGTTTCGGCACACGCTGAGCTTTCGTGGATTTTAAACTGTTTTACTTATATGGGCGAGCTTAACAGAATGACTCAGTTTAAAGAAAAATCATCAAAACATTCAGAAAATATAAATTCAGGACTTTTTACTTATCCTGTTCTTATGGCTGCGGATATACTTCTTTATCAGACGGATGTTGTTCCCGTTGGAGAGGACCAGCGTCAGCATCTTGAGATATGCAGGGATATAGCTGAAAGGTTTAATAATATTTATGGGGAAGTATTTAAAATTCCAGAGGGATTTATTCCGAAGGTTGGGGCGAGAATTATGGGACTCCAAAATCCTGATAAAAAAATGTCTAAATCGGAAAGTGACAATGACAACAACGTTATTTATATTTTGGATGATTTAAATCTTATAAGAAATAAAATTAAAAGGAGTGTAACGGATTCTGACAATGAAATAAGATATGGTGATGATAAGCCGGGTATAAGCAATCTTTTAAATATTTACGGCGCTGTAACGGGCAAATCTTCTGAGGATTCCGTAAATGAGTTTAGAGGTGTCGGATACGGGGAATTTAAAGAGGCTGTCGCGGAGGCTGTTATAAATGAGATTAGACCAATTCAGGAAAAATATAAGGAACTTTCCTCTGACAAAGCTTATATTGATTCAGTAATAAAAGAGGGAGCCGACAAAGCTTCTTATATAGCGAACAAAACTTTAAGAAAGGTTAAGAAAAAAATTGGCTTTCCTCAGTAGATGTATTTGGAATAATGAATTAAATTATTTATATTTTGAGAGTAATTCGGCATATTAATTATAAGGGCTGCAACCGCTTTGACGTTGTTTCTTAAAAATACAATAAAATTGGAAAGGCCGGTTTTAATTATGGATTTTATTAAAGATAATAAAAAATTTGACTTGATTAGCTTTGGCGAGGTTATGCTAAGATTATCGCCACCAGATAAAGAAAAGATTTCTCAGGGACAGGTATTTGAGAAAAACGCGGGGGGATCTGAGCTTAATGTAGCGTCGGGAGCGGCTTTTCTCGGTGTGCGCTCCGCTATTATAACTAAACTTCCGGATAATAAAATAGGCCGGTTTATAAAATATAAAATAAGGTATGGTAATGTAAGTGACGATTATGTGATTTATGACAATTCGGAAGAAAAAAGGCTCGGTATTTATTATTTTGAGAGTGGGGCTTATCCCAGAAAATCTTCAGTTGTTTACGACAGGGCGTGTTCGTCGATGACAACGTTGAGGTTAGAAGAAATTAACCCTGAAATCTATGATAAGACAAGACTTTTCCATGTAAGCGGTATTACTCTCGCTATTAACAAAAATTTGAGGACGACTGTTATTGAGCTTATTAAAAATTTTAAAGCCAAGGGGGTGGCTATTTCTTTTGACGTAAATTACAGAGCCAGTTTATGGAGTGAGGAAGAAGCGAGGGAGACTATAAAAACTATTTTACCTTATATTGATATTTTGTTTATTTCCGAGGAAACATCAAGAAGAATGATGGGAAAAAAGGGAACTTTACAAGAAATTATGAAAAGTTATACGGAGGAGTATAATTGTAAAATTGTTCTTACAACAAGAAGAGGTGTGGTAAGTCCAACCAAACATAATTTTGGCTCAATTATATATTTTGACGGAAAATTTTATGAGGAGCCTCAGTATGAGAATATTGAGGTTGTTGATAGAATTGGAAGCGGCGACGCTTATGTCGCTGGGGCGCTGTTTGGTATTTTAAGGTATAATGATATAAAAAAAGCTCTTGAGTTTGGCAACGCTATGGGTGCTGTTAAAAATACAATATACGGGGATATGCCAGCAAGCAGTCTTGAGGAGATTGAGGGCATTATTAAATCCCATAAAAGTGCTGGAAATGAAAGTGAAATGAACAGATAGTAAAAGTTTATTATATTTTTAGGTGTATTTCTAAATAAGACAATATATGTTTCTCTTTTATTTTTAACCGCAAAAGTAAATACCCCGCTTTTTAAGCGGGGTGTTTACTTTTGCGTTCAGAGAGTATTTTTATGTGGCGGAAATACAAATAATCTTTAACTTACAGAAATTTTATTTAATTTAAAATAACCTAAATTCGATGATAACAAAGTCTTAAAGTAACGATCTGAAACTGTTATATAAATTTAGTGTTCCATAACCCCATATGTTATTAGGATAAATCTCATCCTCTGAACGAACAGTTCCTCTTATAAAATATGAGGCGGCGTTTAAAGAATTTATATTATAATCATTTCCTTTTACATATCCCCACTCAAGTAAAAGAGAAGCCGCTCCAACGGCTATCGCCGTGGCAACGCTTGTTCCAGTCATTGTGGTAAGTCCGTTGAGGGAGATCCCGGAAATATTTACGGCGGGAGCGACAAAAAAGGGATTTAAAAGGCCTAATGTGTTTGGACCTCGGCTTGATTCTGGATAGATGCTGTTTGTAGTATGGTTATATCCACCAACAGAAATTATACTTCTGCCTGTGGCGGGAACAACTACCGTAAAGGAAGGGTCAGGAGATAGAAACGCTGTATTTTCTGATATAAATCCCGTTATTGGCAACCACATATGAACTATTCCATTTACTATTAAATCGCTGTACAGTGTTAGGGTCCATATTCCGTCTACAGGGGATATGAAATTAATTTTTATTTGCTGTCCTATACTTTGAAATCGTGATGATGGATATTCTATTATTATTTTACCATTTTCAAGAGGTAGGGTTATTTCTTGTCTTGAGTTTAATACTGGCTGTACTCGGTCTATTTCCTCGCCTAAAGGAGAGCGCAGAGATATTGAGACTTTATCCGGAAGATATGTCCAAATGTTTAAGGAAAATCCTTTCTCATTTTCGCCAACTCGGAACTCTACTTCTTTTGAGGGAATATCGTCGTATAGTGTTACCATTGTGTGATGTTTAGCTATAGCCTCGTTTCCGCAGGCTGAACACATAATAAAGTTTTCCTCTAACGCCACGCCAGCCATATAATCCTCAAGAAATGATATGCCGTTATGAGTGCCTTCATTTGTTCCCAGCCCTATACATATAGCTATTGGTTTTTGAGCTTTTTGAGCCACATTTTTTACATAGCTTATTCCAACCATTAAATCCGCCGCGGAAAAAGCGGGAGCTTGAGTAAATATAGATTTCGATTCTTTTAAGTATTCTTTCGCCTGTTTTAATTTTACTATTACGAGTTCAGCGTCGGGAGCGGCTCCTCGGAAGTTTTGTGACGGAAGTATTCTTCCCGCGCTTACGGAGGCTAAAAATGTCCCATGGCCTATTTCATCTGTGGTTGGAACTATTTCCAATGGATTTTCCGAAGCGAGAGCCAGATTTATATCCTCATTTGAAAATTCCCTTCCATAACAGAGATCATCGGAAGGATCACCGATTAGTGTTTGATCCCATATACTATGTATTTTTGACGTTCCATCCTCATATATAAAAGCTTCGTTTGTATAATCTATTCCGGTATCTATTATCGCTATTAACGTGCCTTGACCTGTTAAATTAAGATAAGGCTGGGTTTGAACATTTAATATTCCCGAGGCGTCAAGGGCGGAGGTATCCATTAGACCCAGAATATAGGGCTCGCTCATATACGCGTTCAATGAATTGAGCTGATAGTCGGTAACGTTGTCTCTTTTAATATATATTACGGCGTAATTCGCGTCTATAAATTTGCAATACGCTATACTTGGATCATTTTCTATAAACATTCTTGAGAAATTATTTAATCTTACAACAAAGTCCGCGTAATCATTGGATTTTATTATTTCTTCCTTTTGTAATCCGGAGCTTATCTGAGCGGTGTTAATTATAGATGGAATTTTTAAATTGTTAAAAACATTCGCAAGACATAGTCTTCCGTATCCCCACTCACGATTTGGATAAGTTATGTTATTGTCTCTCGCCGCTCCGAGTCTTAAATATGCTTTTAATTTTTGTCCATACATAAACGGGTCGTTTCCTTGAACAATGCCCCATTCCATTAAAATAGAACAGGAACCTGTGACAAAAGGCGCGGCTATACTTGTTCCTGTTTGCGGTGTGTAACCACGTGAGGTGTTTGCCGTTGTTATGTTATAAGCCGGAGCGACTATGTCAGGTTTTACTATCTCATATTTTCTTGTGTATCCTCTCCCTGAAAAATCAGATATTGAGTTTGTTAATGAATTATATCCTCCAACGGTTATTACGTTTTTAGCTGTTGATGGAAGAGTTAGAGTTGTATTTATTGATGGATTTAAAAAATAAGTGTTTCTTGTGGCGATTTCGGTTACGGGAAGCCATATATTATATTTTCCGACGACTACACTATAACCGTAAACGCGCAGACGCCATATTCCAGACGGAATATTCTGCCTATTAGCTATTATCTCAAAAAATACCTGCTGATTTATATTATATGGCGCTGGTGTTCCAATATTTGTAAAAACGGTTGAGTCGGCGAAGTTAGTTTGAACTGTTTCCGCGTTATATCTTATCATTCCTGTGGAATCATTGTTTGGCGCTATTAACTCAAAGTTAAATTTATCGGAAAAATCTTTCCATAAAGTTATAAAAAGTGATTTTAATCCTTCGGCCACAAGTATTTCAATTTCATGGGTTTCCCCTTGTTTTATTGTGCTTTCGTAATGATGTCCTGTGGAGCCCTCATTTCCGCTTGCTACGCATATAGCGCATTTCCAGATGTTAGACATATCATCTATATATGTCTCAAAAAGAGAATCTCCGCTGTGCGACCCGTTATTTGTACCAAAGCTTAAATTTATAGAGACAGGCATATTAAGTTCTATGGCTTTGTCTAGGATATATTTTATCGCTCTCATTATCTCGGTATTTCTTGCGAAAGATTCTCGCCCTGTTTCTCCGAGTTTTACTACTATAAGTGAACTTTCATAGGCGACGCCTGTATATGTTCCTCCGCTTCTTCTTCCGTTTCCCGCGGCTATTGCCGATACTGCCGTTCCATGTCCAACATAATCCATTTCCGGAACAATTTCAAAAGGGTTATTTGATGAAAGAGCCTCATTTATCTCATTATATGTATATTCAGAGCCGTTTAAAAATCCTTTTGGAGAGGTTCTGGAGTTATCTGTCTGATCCCATATATATAATATTCTTGTTGTTCCGTCTGAATTTATAAAATCAGGATGTGTATAGTCTATTCCAGAGTCAATTATTCCGATGATTACTCCTTTTCCGGTTAAAGGGTTTCTGTCGATTTGTGTTATCTGAGGAATACATGACGCTTGGAGAGCGTTATTTAATATTAATTCCAAAAGTTTTGGTTTTTCAATGTATTCTATTTGGCGATAATTTAAAAGAAGTCTTATTTTATCCTCAGATAAAGTTATTATCGCGTAATTTGAGGATAAGATCTCAATTTGTACATTTAACTCATCTTGAATTTGTTCTAAATTTCCGTTATATTTTACTATAACCTCCCAAAGATTATTTGAAAAATCATAACCAGCGTTTAACGTACTTTTCTCAAGTTCATCGCGGTTTAAATCAAGGGCTATATTCAGCATATCCTCGGACTTTTCAAAATTCAAAACACGAACACCTCCTGATAGTTATATTCTATAACTCATTTCTGAAAGCTGTTAAAAGTTTTTTTTCTATTCTTGATATTTGCACTTGTGACAGACCAACTTCTTTCGCCACTTCCGTTTGAGTTTTATCCTCGAAATACCTAAGCTTGATTATTTTTCTTTCTCTTTCAGGCAAATTTTCTATGAGTTGTTTTAATAATATATTATTAATTAGTTTTTCGCCGTCATCTTCTTTTGTATTTAATTTATCTATCAAATAAATTGAGTTTCCATCGTTTTGATAAACGGTGCTGTATATGGACTCAATTTCTTTGTTTGAGTCGAGAGCTACCACAAGTTCATCGACTGTTGTGTTAAGGCTTTCAGCGATAAAGTTTATCGCAGGGCTTTTTCCTGTTTTTTTTGTTATTTCCTCTTCAAGTTGTTTTGCTTTTACAGCGAGTTCTTTTATAGGGCGAGAGACTTTTATAAGACCGTCGTCGCGAAGAAAACGTTTTATTTCGCCGAGTATCATAGGAACGGCGTAAGTTGAGAATTTAACGTTATAAGAAAAGTCGAAGTTATCTATACATTTTATTAAACCTATTGAGCCTAACTGAAAAAGATCCTCGGCATCGTAGCCTCTGTTTAAAAAACGTTTCACTATGCTCCAAATTAAACCGGTGTTTTCTTCTATAATCTGTTTTTTCGCATCTTCATTTCCTTGTTGGGCAAGTTTTATAAGTTCAGTTGTAGTACTCATAATTTATGCGGGATTATTCCTTTTTAAAACCATTATCAATTATTTTTTTTGTCATTTCTATAGTGGTGCCTATGCCAACTTTTGAAGATACTTTTACTTCATCCATAAATGATTCCATAACAGTGAAACCAAGTCCCGAACGCCCTAAGTCCGGTTTTGATGTATAGAGAGGCGACATCGCTTCCTCTATGTTCTCTATTCCTTTTCCCTTATCTTCTATTTTTATGTAAACGGTATCATTTTTTATGACGCATTCTAACAGTACTTCGCCTGAGTTGTCCTCATAACCATGAATTATAGCGTTTGTTACCGCTTCTGACACGGCGGTTTTTATGTCGTTTATCTCGCTTAATGTTGGATTTAAAGGTGAAATAAAAATCGCTGCGCTTGTTCTCGCGAATTTTTCATTTTCGGGGACACTTTGAAATTTTATTGTCGTTTTGTTTTCATAGCTCATATGATTTTACCCCCTTAATGAAAACTCGTTTAACGCTTTTTCTATATTTTCATAATATTTAACTATTTTGAAAAGACCAGATATTTCAAATATTTTTTTTAATTCTTTATTTATAGCCGCCGCGGCTACAATTCCCCCGTTAGCGTTTACGTTTTTATACCTTCCCATTATTACTCCTATTCCGGAGCTGTCCATAAATGTTACACCGCTTAAATCAAAAATTATATTTTTACTGTTTAAGCGTTTATATTCTTTATCTGTTTTATTTTTTATCTCATTTGACGAGCAATGGTCTATTTCGCCTATTATTTTTACTATTAGCGTTCGGTTTTCTGATGTGCACATTATACTCATTTGAAGGCTCCTTTAAATATTTAATTATATGGAAATATAAATTTTTGATAAACAGGGAATAGCGTCGCTTTTGGAAAGAAAAAACACTGTTTATTTGTCGTTTTATATATATAAAATACTTTTCTAAAGTTTCATTATTTTTTCTTTATTAAAGCAATTCGAGAAGTTTTTAGTAGCTTTTATTAAATATTGTCTGTTTATTCTTTTATTGTGTCTCTGTAAGAGTAATTCTCATAATTTACCATATTTTAAATATTTCCATAAATACATAATAACATTATATAAAAAATGAAATCAATAGAAAGCATACAAAAAAATAGAACAAATATTTGTATTTTACTTTACATTTTCGGAAATTATGATATAATATAATTATAAATGACAAAATCTTATATAAATTTTAGTAGAAATATTTTGAAATTTGGCAGTTTTTGAGGTTATGTATTTTATACGAATAAATGTTTACAATATTAAGTCAGGAGTGTTATTTATGGAAAAACTTACAAAAAGGCAACAAATTATTTTTGATTTTATAAAACAGGAAATTAAAACAAAGGGGATTCCGCCTTCAATAAGGGAGATAGGCGAGGTGGCAGGGCTTTCCTCAACTTCCTCAGTTCATCTTAACCTTAAAAATCTTGAGAAGAAAGGGTACATATCTCGTTCAAAAGCGAAAACAAGGCACATAGAGGTTTTGGAAACTAATTTTTATACCCCCGAGAAAGAGATCGCGCAAGTGCCTATTATAGGTGAGGTTACGGCGGGAGAACCTATACTCGCTGAGTCTAATATAGAGGGACATTTTCCTGTTCCCGTAGAGTATTTAAAAAACAATGAGACTTTTATGCTCAGAATAAAAGGAGAAAGTATGATTGGCGCTGGTATTTTTAATAAAGACCTTGTTATAGTAAACAAGCAATCTTTTGCCGCCAACGGAGATATTGTTATTGCCCTTATAGATGATTCGGCGACTTGTAAACGATTTTTTGTTGAGGATGGACATGTAAGACTTCAGCCTGAAAATGACGCTTTTGCTCCTATTATATTAAACGATGTGTCTATTTTGGGAAAAGTTATAGGTCTTTTTAGGAGTTTTTAGTTATGCATAATTATATAAATTTTCTTGTAAGAAAATCAGATTTTAAAAAAAATGAGTTTCATGGGTATAATCATAAGCGACAGAAAAAAGCCCCTACAATAAAATATGAAAAAATTACTGAACCGAATGGAAGCGATTATATTATATTTGATTTTGAGACTACAGGATTAAGCCCTGAGGACGACAGAATTGTTGAGATAGGAGCGGTTAAAGTTATTAATGACAATATAGTCGGAGAATTTAATGAACTTGTAAATCCGGGAAGAGTTATTCCGCCTTATATTTCCGAAAAGATTCACATAACCGATGAAATGGTTTCTGATAAAAGAACTATTGAGGAGGTTTTGCCTGAGTTTGTGGATTTCATAGAGGACTTACCTCTTGTCGCCCATAACGCCAGATTTGATATGGGATTTCTTATACGAAGTTTAGCCAGAATGGGCAGAACCTGTAAAAATCCGGCTATCGATACTTTATATTTAAGCAGAAAATATTTAAATCTTGAGAGAAATAATCTTGGATATATAGCGGAGCGTTTTGGAGTTGAACTTAATAACGCTCACAGAGCTTTTTCTGATGTTATGGCTCTTTATGAAATTTATCAGATAATTAAAAATGTGTATAAAAATTATTAAAAACTTTGTATGCTGGCGGCGATCAATATATCGCCGCCTTATATTTTAAACGGCGAATATTTTTTATGTAAGGGTATGTTTGACTAAAGTTTTATATATTTACGCTGAAAATATATAAGATAAAAAGAGAAAAAAGTATACAGGGGTTTGTATACTTTTTTCAAGGGGAGAGAGTATATTCAAATAATAACTGGTAAGCAATTTTTAATGTATTGTTATACAATAATAGTATAACAACACAGTTTAATGTAAGAAATTAAAATATAAACAAAATAATTTCTTATTAAAAATCATTACATAATTATTATAATAAATAAATTTAGACTTGTAAAGTACAAATTTGAATTTTATTAAAAAATCTTATATGGTTGATAAGGGAGTATTTATTAAATTTAAAAAATCCTTGTAATTGAAGGTTTATTATTATATAATAAAAATAAATTGTTAAAAGTTTTATATATGGAAAGATTGAGGCAATTCTATTTAGCAAGGAGAATCACATAAAAAAATACTTTACGAGGGGTGTGTGACAAATTGTCAATAAAATATTTTTTTTCCTTGACTTACATTAGAATTGATATAAAGTTATATAACTATTATTTTACGGAGGATAATTTTTATGAGCGAAGTAATTAAAAAGATGTTATCAAGAAGAAGTGTAAGAGAGTATAAATCTGAAATGGTACCGAAAGATATTATTGAGAGGATTCTTGAGGCTGGCACTTTTGCCGCTACGGGTATGGGCAAACAATCACCTATTATGCTTGTAATAACAAAAAAGGAAGTAAGAGACAGATTATCTGAAATGGTAAGAAAAGCTAAAGGAAAAGAAGAGGGGGTTGACCCTTTTTACGGTGCTCCCGTCGCTATTGTTGTTCTGGCGGATAAAAATATTAGTACCCATGTTTATGACGGAAGTCTTGTCATGGGAAATCTTATGCTTGCCGCTCATGAGCTTGGTTTGGGCAGTTGCTGGATTCATCAGGCAAAGGAAGTGTTTCAAACGGAAGAAGGTAAAAAATTTCTTGAGAAATTTGGCATAAAAGGGGATTATGAGGGAATAGGAACTTGTGTTTTAGGATACGCTACAGGTGATATTTCCCAGGCGAAGCCAAGAAAGGAATCTTATATTTATTACGCTGAATAACATATAGATTTGAGACAGGTGATGAAGTGTCAAACCAATTTTTAAGAACAGAGCTTTTGTTTGGAAGTAAAAATATGGAGATATTTAAAAACTCAAGAGTTGCCGTGTTTGGAGTAGGAGGAGTAGGCGGTTATCTAGTAGAGGCCCTTGCGAGAAGCGGTATAGGTACTTTGGATTTAATTGATAATGACAAAGTTTCGGTTACGAATATTAATCGTCAGATTGTGGCAACTTTTAAAACTGTGGGAAAATATAAAGTTGATGTCGCCAAAGAGAGAATTTTAGATATAAATCCTAATGCTTCCGTTAATATCCATAAAACGTTTTTTTTGCCGGATACGGCGGAGGAGTTTGATTTTTCAGAATATGATTATGTTGTTGACGCCATAGATACGGTTACGGGTAAAATTGAGATTGTTGTACAGGCTCAAAACGCTGGTGTGCCTGTTATTAGTTCTATGGGAGCGGGAAATAAACTTAATCCCACGGAATTTGAGGTATGTGATATTTATAAGACTTCCGTATGTCCTTTAGCTAAAGTTATGCGAGGAGAGCTGAGAAAGAGAGGGATTAAAAAGTTAAAGGTTGTATATTCTAAAGAAACGCCTTTAACCCCGTTTAGAAGTGAGGAGTTATGTGGCGATAATAATTTTAAAAGGCAAATTCCTGGAAGCGTCGCTTTTGTTCCTTCTGTGGCCGGACTTATTATCGCGGGAGAGGTTTTAAAGGATTTAGCGAATAATTAACTCTAATTTTACAGCGATTCCGACAAGATTAAAAAGAATATTTTGTTAATATAAGCGTTTTTGACTATGTCAAAAGTAGCCTGTGGATAGGGAATTTATTTTTAAGCCGTATTGATGGTGTCTTAGGTTCGTAAAAATTAGCTTAATGTTGAGCGAAGCGGGTCGTAAATGAGGTTCAGACGCCCGTGTTCTTCAGGGTGTTATTTTAGCGAAAAGCGTTGTTTTGCTATTTAAACGCCTAAAGCGTTAAAAAATTTTAAGTAAAATTTTTCTATCCCCTATTTATTTGGGGATTGCTGAAATTCAAAAATAGGAATATACAACAAAATAATTTTATTTTTTATTGGAGCTTATAGTAATTCGCGGAATTTTTAGTGTGAGATAATGAATTTCTTGATATATTATATCTATTGAAGTTTGTCTGTTCATTTTTTTATTATTTCGCTGTAGTATGAACTTATGGTTTTTTGAGTTATAGTTTTATAGCTGACCTGTTCAATAAATTCTGTAACACCCTTTGACAAATCTTTTTCCGCCGCACCTTGTTTGATTTTTTTGAAATACTTTCCAACGTGTTTCAAAAAAATCAAACAAGGTGCGGCGGAAAAAGATTTTTTATCAATCATTATTATGGTGGTTTTGAGCGGGTATAATATATTTATATATGAGGCGTAAGAGAGCTTATTCGATGTATATGCTATTGTTTTGTTATAAGTACTTTTTTGAATATAATCTTTTTCCGCTTCATATAGTTTTAATAGCTATTTTTGAGGAGGGCAATTCGGTGAAAGCTTATATTGAAAAAAGGGCTGTTGAAATTGCTGAGTTTATAGTAAAAAGTAACGCTACTGTCAGAGAAACGGCTAAAAAATTTGGGATAAGTAAATCTACCGTACATATGGATGTCAACTAATGTAACGAATTATATGTTTTTATCTTATAAGTATTTTGATTATATCTTATATAAAATTTAAATTTGTAGATAATAACTAAAATATGGAAAAAAATAAACTAAATGAAATTATTGTTTTCATTTAGTTTATTTTTTTCTTATTAAAAAGAGACAATTATTATAATTTGGGTAAAATCTGTATATTTGTAAAATCTCAATAAATACTATAAAGTTTTTAAAATTATATAAAAGCTATACTATCTAAAATATTGCCAAAAAGGCAGGACACATTTATTTTTCAAGAGCTTTATAGCCATTAGGTATTGTAATTCCAAATTCATCACAAATTTCTTTATTGTATTTTTTCTCCGCGTTGGAAGCGTAAGCTACTTCCATTTGGGAAATATCAGCGCCGTTTACAAGTATATCATACGCCATTTCACCTGTTTTACGTCCTATATCATAATAACTAATAGCCAAGGTGGCGACACCACACGATTTACAAATGCCTTCATCTCCGGCGATAACAGGTTTTTTAGCGGGAACACAAATATTTCTTACAACTTCAGCATTGGAAGCGACGGTATTATCTGTTGGAACATAGATTATATCGCTTTTATCACTCGCTCCTGTTGTGACGGCCGCGATATCGTTAGAATCGACGAAAGAAAAGTATTCACAGCTATATCCATAGTTTTCAAGATATTCTTTTACTTTATCAACCTGATATTTTGAGTTTGGTTCCGCTGAACAGTATAAGAGACCTACAGTTTTGGCGTTTGGAAACAATTCTTTAATCATTTCCGCTTGTTTATCAAGAGGAGCTAAATCAGCCGTACCTGAGATATTAGCTCCTGTTTTTCCGTTCCAATCAGAAATGTCAAGAGCTACGCCGTAATCAGTGACTGAAGTTCCTAAGATTGGGATTGTATTTGTAGCCGCAGCCGCTGCCTGTAGCGAGGCGGTAGCGTTCGCTAAAATAAGGTCGTTGTTATTCGCGACAAATTGATTTACGATGGTCGCACAGGTGGGAGAATCACCTTGAGCGTTTTGAACGTCAAATGAAACTTTATCTCCAAGAGATTCTGTCAAAGCGTCTTGAAAGCCTTTCGTCGCCGCATCAAGAGCGTCGTGCTGAACAAGCTGGCAAATGCCTATATTATATGTTTTGTCCTCCGTGACTGGTGAGTTTGAGGAGGATTCATCTGTTGGGGAATTTCCGCATCCTGTAAATGAAAAAGCCATAGCTAACATAATTAAAGACGATAATATTTTTTTCATATTTTATCTCCTATCTTAAAATTTTTATAAAAATGGGACTTTTATTGAAGAACCATTTTTGAGGAAATACTGATTAATTAAATTTTTACATTTCTGATTTATTATTTTTATTATTTAAAAGTGATTTTTGCAGAGAATCATATGCGTTGGAATAAATATACTTACTGCAATGGCTCAATTTAAAAATAAAATGAATTTTAGAAAAAATATTTTGTAATCTCAAAATATTTAAAGCGTGAAGAAAGTTATGGAGCGACTTGAAAAATTTTGAGTAAAATATTTTTTATTTCATTAATTTGCAGTGCTTATAATCTTAATTTAAACAGTGGAATTATGCCACAAAATAATTTTTTTATTTTTGTAGTATATTTCAGTTTTTGGATAAGCTGTAGTAAAATTAAGGGTTTTAATAAAATATTAATCAGAAATTATATTTAATAAATTAATCAGAAATTCTTTATACTTTAAATTTATCAGTTTAATTTAATAATGTCAATATGTTTAATGAGATTTTTTTACATTCGCTATTAACACCATGAGCGGTTTTTATAATATTAAAGCTACAACAAATGATGTTTTTAATTCATGGTAAATAATAGATTTAAAATAATGGAATGTTAGGTTTAATTATAAGCTTAGTAAAGCGCTGTCGTTGTCAAAGGTTTCTTTACTTACTTCCTCAAACTTTTTAAGAAGAGTTTCAACGGTTAAATTTTTCTTTTCCTCACCTTTTATGTCAAGAACTATATTTCCGTTATTCATCATAATAAGCCGGTTTCCGTTTGCGATAGCATCTTTCATATTATGAGTAATCATCAAAGTTGTAAGATTATCTTTTGAAATAATTTTATTTGTGGTTTCAAGAACCTTAGCGGCTGTTTTTGGATCAAGCGCCGCTGTATGTTCGTCAAGGAGGAGAATTTTAGGTTTTTGCAGAGAAGCCATTAACAAAGTTACGGCCTGTCTCTGTCCTCCTGATAAAAGTCCAACTTTAGATGTGAGCCTATCCTCAAGGCCTAACTCAAGAGTGGAAAGAAGTTTTTTATATTTCTCTCTCTCCGCCTTTGTTATGCCTATTTTAAGTCCTCTGCCTTTACCTCGTCTCATAGCGAGAGCTAAGTTTTCGTCAATTCCCATAGTAGGAGCGGTTCCCATAGTAGGGTCTTGAAATACTCTGCCTAAAAATTTAGCTCTTTTAAATTCAGGCATTTTTGTTACGTCAATTCCATCGATTATTATATTTCCCTCGTCAACAAACCATGTACCGGCGAGAGCGTTCATTAATGTGGATTTTCCGGCGCCGTTTCCCCCGATAACAGTTACGAAATCACCCTCGTTCAATGTTAGGGATAAACCGTTTAACGCTCTTTTCTCGTTGATGGTACCTACGTTAAAAGTTTTATAAATATTTTTAACCTCAAGCATTTTTGCTACCTCCTTGTTTAAAAGGTTTTGTAAAATATTTTTTCTTCCAGTAAGGAACAGCGAGAAATACAGCAACAATTAAAGCGGAAAGTAATTTTAATAAATCAGTGTCAAGGCCTATCCATATTACTATTTGAAGAACTATATAATAAATAACAGCTCCTAACGCCACGCTTAAAAGTCTAAGGGCGAAATTACGGAAAATTTTCTCAAATAACACTTTTCCTATAATGACCGAGGCGAGACCTATTACAATCGCTCCTCTTCCCATGTTAATATCGGTGAAGCCCTGGTATTGGGAATAAAGCGCACTCGCAAGGGCGACAAGTCCGTTTGAAATCATAAGACCCAAAACAACGTTAAAGTTTGTATTGATTCCCTGAGCTCGGCTCATATTAGGATTGCACCCTGTCGCTCTTAATGAACAGCCGAGTTCGGTTCCAAAAAACCAATATAAAATAGCTATAATGGCTATTATGAACATTACGCCGATAAAAATAGAGTTTTTATAAAATGGGACGTCGCTTATATAACGCAGAGATACCAATAAATCAAAATTATTAACATTTATAGCCTGATTTGACTTTCCGATAATTTTTAAATTTACAGAGTATAGCGCGAGCTGGCTTAGAATACCGGCTAAAATAGCTGGTATTCCCATAAAGGTATGGAGAAAACCTGTAACGAAACCAGCGATCATCCCGGCTATAAAAGCCGCGAGTAAACTTACCCATATATTATATCCCGACAATATCATCATAATACTAACCGCTCCGCCCGTGCACATCGTACCGTCGACGGTAAGGTCCGCTACGTCAAGTATTTTATATGTAATATAGACGCCTATTGCCATAATTCCCCATATTAAACCTTGCGCCGCGGCTCCAGGAAGGGCGCTTAATAAAGATTCTATATACATTGAAATTCCTCCTGATAGTTATTTTTCTCTTGTGTATTTAAAAACTAAATATAAACAAAAAATTATAAAAAGTAAAGCAAACTTAAAATTATGTTTACGTTATTTTTCATAATTTTTTGAATATATTTAAGGTTAAAAAATTGTGTTTTGAGAATATACTAAACGCCGTTTATAAAGATTGATAAAAGTTTACTTATAGTAAAACAAAAAAGAACAAATGAAATTTAATAAAACTTTATAATTAAGGTATTTTTATTAAAGATAGTTAATTTAATTTTCTCAAAAATCTCATAGATGTTAAAAATTTAATCTGATGAGATTTAAAAATATTTTTATCTTAAAATCAAACGGTGTGCAGTATTATATTATCAATTAGCAAAATTTTTAGCGGGAAACAATAAAATAATTCTTTTGTTATGAGGTCTATTAAAATTTACTTGTTTATTCTTTTATTGTTTCGTTTTAATAAATTTTCAATTAACTAGGGTGCATCTGAAAACCATCATAAGCTATCAGTTATATACGCGAAATATCCAAGAAATTATTAAGAAATAAACGAAAACGGTTCAATTAAACAGAAAAGCCTTTCTGTTTCGTTTTATTTTTTATAATTTTTTTTGTGTATTTTAGTTTTCAGATACGCTCTAAAAGTAAATTTTAAATATGTTTTGCTTAGACTGTGTTTTTACAATACTAAGATAAAACAGTTTTAGGATAAAACAAATTTAATTGTCGAAAGTTTTATAATTTTCAGGTACTGTAATTCCAAGTTCCGCACAGATTTCCTTATTATATTTTTTCTCAACATTTTTAGCGTAAGCTATTTCCATTTTAGAGATATCGGCACCGTTTACAAGAACATCATACGCCATTTCACCTGTTTTACGCCCTATATCGTAATAGCTTATAGATAAAGTGGCGACTCCACACACTTTACAAGGCCCCTCCTCGCCTGTGATAATAGGTTTTTTCGCCGGTATACAAATATTTTTTATAATTTCCGTGTTTGAGGCCGCCGTATTGTCTGTAGGTATATAAATTACGTCGCTTTTATCACAAGCGCCTGTTGTAACAGCGGCTATGTCGTTAGAGTCGACAAAAGAAAAATACTCACAGTTATAACCATAATTTTTAAGATACTCGTGTATTTTCTCAACCTGATATTTTGAGTTTGGTTCCGCTGAACAGTATAAAAGCCCTACCGTTTTCGCGTTGGGAAATAATTCTTTAATCATGGCTGCCTGCTCGTCGAGAGGAGCGCAGTCGGATGTTCCTGATACATTTATACCTGTCGCTCCGCTCCAATTATCTATGGCAAGAGCCACGCCATAATCGGTTACGGATGTTCCTAAAATTGGAATGTTGTTTGTAGCGGCCACGGCCGCTTGCAAAGGAGCCGTGGCGTTTGCGAGAATAAGGTCGTCATTATTCGCCACGAATTGGTTTATAATTGTCGCGCAGTTAGCCGAATCGCCCTGAGCGTTTTGAACATCAAACGCAACTTTATCACCGAGAGCCTCTGTTAAAGCGTCCTGAAAGCCTTTTGTCGCTGAATCAAGGGCTTCGTGCTGGACAAGTTGGCAAATTCCGATATTATATTTTTTATCAGACGAAACAGAATTGGAAGAGGAATCGTTAGTTGGTGAATTACCACAGCCTGTAAATGATAAAGTCATGGACAACATAATTAAAGATGATAATATTTTTTTCATATTTTATCTCCTATCTTAAAATTTTTGTGAAAATTGACGTAATTATAACAAAGCCAATTTTAGAGGAAACACCGATTAATTTATTTTTTTAAGTCAGGGTTTTTATTTATCATATAATAGCGGTTATAGGTAAAATAGCTTGTCATATTTGTTATATTATTATAATCCGCTGATATTATTGATTTTCATAAAAAATTTTTATGTTAGTTTTGGTAAAATTAAGGGATTTTTTTAATCAACAGACAAAAATCACTAAAACGTACACGCCTTCGGCGAATGTCTGTTCATGTAAAATCATATATAGCCAAAGTGAACGTACTCGGTATAGACAGTAATATTTAACCGCTATCCACATTTAAATAAAAAATTTAAAAATAAAACGTGTTTTAATGAATTAACCAGAGTTTCAGTATACTTTAAATTTATCAGTTTAATTTAATAATGTCAATATATTTTGACGATATTTTTAATGAAAGTTTATTTAATGTTTTATAGTATGACGCGCTTATAACTTTTTTGGACATTTTAAAGTTATAGTCAAGCAACTTAAAAATAATCAAGTTGTATAGATGGTGACACAATCTGTTATAGAGAGATAAAAACCATTTTTACTGATATTTTGACGGTCAGAAGAGGCACAGGCTTATCTTTCTAATATGCTTTGTAAAAATCATTTATATTTTATTTCTTTTGACTGATTACATTTTAGGCTGAAATTAATTTTTGCTATTTCTAAGTTTTTAATTTAATGTCAATATTACCATTTTTATAAACTATAATGTTATCAATAATTTGTTTAAGAAGTTGATTATCAAAGATGTCCAGTGAGAGAAGAGCTTCGGTGTTTTTACAGTATTTTTTGACGATTTTATCTATATGTTCTATTTCTTGCTTATTTTTTGTTATTATAGCCAATTTATTCTCAATAGAGTAAATATTAGTGTTAAGCTCAGCCGTACGTTCTTTTAGTTCCTCTATTGTTATCGTGTCGGCCTCAAACATTTCAATTTGTTTTCGCCTCATTTTTCTTAATTTTTCAAGTTCAGTTTTGAGTTCACTTTCATTTGAGTCTGAACATATTTTAGCAAATTGTTTTTTTACAAGTTTTGTCGTTTCTGATTTAATTGTATTATGTGAGTTAAGCAGGTTTATTAAAAAATTTTGTATTGCTTTTATAAGTTCGTTTTCGTCTATGTATATATGGTTATCACAAAAATCTTTACCATAAGTATTTCTGCCGCAGCATGTCCATTTTATATAATCTTTTGTTTTAAATTTACGTTGGACTCGTCTGAAGCTATAGCCGCAGCAGCCGCATTTTATAAGAGTTGAAAATGGATATTTACAGCTTTGGCGCTTAGAGGATATTTTAAACTCACTTTTATGAAAAGCCATGATTTGTTGTGTTTTTTTAAAAAGTTCATCGCTAATTATTCTTAAATCGGGATTTTTATGGATAAGCCATTTGTCTTTTGATTTTTTTGACCTTATCCCAGTCAGAAAATCTTTAACCTCTTCTTTTCCGTTTATCACAATACCTGTATAAAGGGGATTTCTTAGTATACGTGAAACGGCGTTTTGGCTCCATTTACATTCCCTTTTTGTTTTTATGCCCTTATCATTAAGAATGTTCGCTATTTTATTCGCTCCATAACCATCTTCGGTATACATTGAGTAAATATGACGTATAACAGCGGCTTCGGCGTGATTTATCTCAAGGGTAAAAAGTTTTCCGATTGTTTTATTATAGCCATATACAATATTAGGGATTTTTCCTTTTTCCGCGTTTTTAGCTTTACCGAATTTGATACGCTTTGAGATATTGGCGCTTTCTTCCTGAGCCACAAGAGCAAGAATTCCTAATGTAAATTCACCGTCTTCGGTTGAAAGGCTCGAATTTACAAAATCACATTTTATTCCCATAGATTTAAGTTCTCTTATACTGTTTAAAAAATCGACGGCGTTTCGCGAAAAACGAGAGATGTCTTTTACAAAAACTTTTTCAAATTTTCCTTTCTTCGCGTCGCTCATCATTCTGTTAAACGCTTTGCGATTTTTAAGTTTTGTTCCGCTTATTCCTTCGTCAGCGTATATTTCAACGAGCGTATAGTTATTAATTTTTGTGTAATCCTCGAAAAACTTGCGCTGAGTCTCAAGGCTCGCTAATTGATCTTCTTTTTCCGTGGACACTCTGCAATAAGCCGCCGCTCGTATTTGTTTTGGTAATTCAGACAGATTTTCCACCCTCCTTTCAACGAGTGTTTTTTATATGTATTCTGAAAGATTTTCTTTTAAACATATTAGAGCTATAATTTTTTTTGTAAGAATTACAGGGAGATTTTTTTTAATTTCCTCGTTTTCAGCGTTTAAAAAATTTATTTTCATTATGAGCGTCCTCCTTTGAAATGATATATTGTTAATATATTTTTTATTTTAATAAATTATTCGGATTTGGGTTTTAGAGAGTATCTGAAAACTAAAATACGCGCGAAAAATGATAAAAAATAAAACGAGACAGAAAGGCTTTTCTGTTTAATTGAACCGTTTTGGTTTATTTTTTAATAATTTTTTGGATATTTCGCGTATATAAC